>CAIWCL010000189.1 GCA_903911205.1 uncultured bacterium | reverse complement strand
CTTTTTCACGATCTTCTGCGGCCTTGATACGAGCCGCCTCCGCGGCACGCTTCGCCTCTTCGCGCGCGACTCGATCGGCCTCGCGTTGCGCGATCGCTGCAATTCGTGCTGCCTCGCGTTCGATGCGCTGACGAACGCGCTCTTCTTCCGCTTCCTTCTTCTCGCGAATGCGCTGCTCCTCGCGCGCGATCTCCGCAAGTCGTCGTTCTTCCACCTCGCGCTCTGCAGCCTCAATCGCCGCGCGCTTCTCTGCCTCAATCCGAGCCTTCTCGGCCTCGACCGCGGCGCGGAAGCCCGCGTGCCGTGCGAGATAGGCCGCGCGGAACTTCAATGTGTTCTTGCCACCGGCACCAATGGCTTCGCGCTTCATCGCATCGAGCGCGCCAGAAACCTTGAGGTACTCCTCAACCTTGTGGTGCTTCGCGATCCACGCGGCAATATCGGGTGTGGTCGCCGTCGGATCGGCGGCCTCTTGTTGGACAAGAAGTTCGACCATCGTGTCATCGACGATCGGCGAGGGATTCTCGAAGGCAACGACCGCCGTACGGCCCGCCACAAACGGTGGGATCTCTGCGAGACCATCGAGATACGCGCGCTGATCCTTCCGCGAGAGATTGCGGAGATGATCCAGTGACGTGCGGTGTTGCCGTCGGAAGATGTCGTTGAGCGTGGCACGAAGCCGCGCAGCGCGCTCTTCCACAAACGGATACTTGTCGCCAATTGTTTCGATCACTTCGCGCTCAAGCATCACGCGAAGTTCGTTCGCATCGACGACGAGACGCGAGAGACGGCCGAGCGCCTCTTCTGCAAGTTTCGGTGTGCTCTCCCAGAGCAGGAAGTTCGTGAGTAGGATCGCAAGCGGATCATTGGCTTCGTGGCCCGGCAACACCGGCGTATCGCCGAGTACGAGCGCACTGTTGTGCTTGCGGAGAATGGCCCCAAACTTGGGCGCGCGGACGAGTTCGACCTTCATCGCGTCTTGTCCTCCGTCCTTTTCTTCCCGTTCTCTTCTTTGTTGTTGCTCACTTCGATGTTGCCATTCTTCGTCGCCGGAGCGACTTCGTCGGATGCATCGGTTGAACCCGGTGCGGCCGTCGCGCGAATGGCCGTATCGAGAGCGGCTTCGCGCTTGAAACGTTCGTCGACCTCAAAGACAAGCCTCGGCACGCGACCGATGCGCGTCTCGTCCATGACGCGACGACGCAAGAAACCTGCCGCAGCCCGAAGACCGGACAGCGTCAGCGAGGCCTTCTGCTCAGGCAGCACCGACACCTTGATGCGTGCCTCAGACAAGTCTGGCGTTAACTCCACATCCGTCACTGAGACGAGTCCTTGCACGCGCGGATCGTTGAGGCCGCGCGCGATTTCGGCTTGCACCGCCCGCCGAATCTCACCCGCAACTTGCAACGGGCGATCCGAACGAACCGACTCGTCCTCGAGCGGTCCACGCAATCGCGTGGGCCGTGCCCCGGCGCGGGGAGTGCTTCCGGATGTCCTGCCACCCGATGCGCCTCCGCGTTTTGCGTCAGACTTTCCTCCGAACTTTCCTCCGAACTTTCCTTCTTGAGACATTCCCGCGTTTGGATCGCGGCGACGAGGCCCCTTCGCGGGCCCCGAAGGGCCAGCGGGAACTTCACCATCTTCGTCGTGCATATCGCGTCGCGACGCCATACGTGATTAACTCCTCGCGACCGTCACGGTCTTGTAGCACTCGAGAACGTCGCCGACCTTGATGTCGTCGTAGCCGACGATCTTCATGCCGCACTCCATACCGGCGCGCACTTCCTTGACGTCGTCCTTGAAGCGCTTGAGTTGCTCGAGGCGACGATCCTTCTCGATGACGATGCCGCCACGCGTGACACGGATCTGCGCATTGCGCTCGACGATGCCGTCGAGAATGTTGCAGCCCGCGATCGCGCCGACCTTCGAAATCTTGAAGACCTGCTTGACCTCGGCGTGACCCAGGACCTCGAGCTTGAGCTCGGGGGCCAGCATGCCGCGCGCAGCCTTCGTGACGTCGTCGATGAGGTCGTAAATGACTTCGTACAGTCGGATCTCGATGCCCTTCGACTCTGCCAACTGACGGGCCTTGCCGCTCGACGTGACATTGAAGCCGACGATGATCGCCTTCGTTGCCTCGGCAAGCGTGACATCCGACTCGTTGATACCGCCCGCGGATGCGCTCTTGACACTGACGACGACCTCTTCGGTCGGAAGCTTCGACAGCATGCCCTTGAGCGCTTCGACCGAGCCCTGCACGTCGCCCTTGACGACGAGCGCGAGTTCCTTGCGGCCCTGCTTCTCGAGATGCTTGAAGATGTTGTCGAGCGTGATCTTCGGCGCCGCGAGTTCGCGCTCGCGGTCGATGCGACGACGCTCTTCGGCTGCTTCTTCCGCGGCGCGAATGGACTCAACCACGAAGGCCTTGTCACCCGCGTCCGGAAGTTCATCGATACCGGACAGCGCCACCGGGGTTGAGGGGAACGCCTCAGTGATGCGTTCGCCGCGATCGTTGATGATGTCGCGCACACGACCATAACCGCGACCAATGACGATGAAGTCGCCCTTCTTGAGGCGGCCTTCCTGCACCATCACACGCGCAACCGGACCGCGACCTTCTTCGATGGACGCTTCCAGCACGGTGCCCCGTGCCATGCCACCGAAGTCTGCCTTCAGTTCAAGCAGTTCAGCCTGGTAATCGAGCATCGCGAGGAGTTCCTCGATGCCGTCGCCGCGCGTCGCGCTTGTCTTGATGACTTCGGTGTCGCCACCCCATTCAACGGGGTTGAGGCCGTTCTCGGCAAGTTGCCCGAGAAGCCGACGGATGTTTGCCTCGTTCGCGTCGGGGCGATCGATCTTGTTCATCGCAACGACGATGGGCACGCCAGCCGCCTTCGCATGCTGAATCGATTCGACGGTCTGCGGCATGACGCCATCAACCGCCGACACGACGAGCACCACGATGTCCGTCACCTTCGCACCACGGGCGCGCATCGAGGTGAACGCCTCGTGGCCCGGGGTATCGATGAACGTCACCACGCGATCGACATCGCCAGACTTCACAGGCACGCAGAACGCACGTGTGGACTGGGTGATACCACCCGCTTCGCCCGCGGCAATGTTCGTCTTGCGAATACGGTCGAGCAGGCTTGTCTTACCGTGGTCGACGTGACCGAGGATCGTCACGATCGGCGCGCGACGACGCTCGTCGACGCGTTCGCGATCCTTGAATCGCTCTTCGATGATGTCGGCCGCGGACTTCGCCTCATCGACAATCAAGTCGATCTCGAAGTCCATCATGATCTCGATCGCCTTCTCGCGATCGATGGCACTGTTGATCGTGGCCATCGTGCCGCCAAGGAACAACTTCTTGATGATGTCGGTCGCCTTGATGCCAGTTGCGGCCGAGAGTTCCTTGATCGTCAACGGTTCAGCAACGTGGATTTGCTGAACTTCACCGGGCTTCCGCTCGGTGCGTTGTCCGCCGCCGCCAGGCCCGCCCATCGGGCGCCCAGAAGGAGAGCGGTGCGACGACATGAATCCCTTCGCGGCATCGAGACGCGCCTTGCGATCGCGGATGTCTTGCGCGCCAAACTCCATGCGCGCCGATTCGCCCGCACGTCCAGAGCGCGAGGCTCCAATACCGCCGCGGCCACGAGCACCACCAGCGGCGCCACCGGCACCACCAGTTCGGCCCATCGGCCCACGGGCTCCGCCAGGACCGGAGGTTCCAGTCCCAGGACCCGTGCGGCGCATGGGCGGCGGTGTTGGGAGATTGTCGGCCTGCTCAACGCGGATCACTTGAGGGCCTGCGAGCCGCGTCTTCTCTTTGTTCGTGAGCTGCTGACCAGCAGGACCCACGACCGAAGGACGAGTCGGCACGTTCATGACAGGCTTCGCGCCCGAGGTATCCGTCAACGATGACGGCGGCGGCGGCGGCGCTGTAATCACGCGACGAGCGGCTGGCTGCGCGGGTGATGCTGGGGGTTGCGCGGGCTTTGCACCTCCGCCGTCAAGTCGCGGCTGAGGACGAGCACTGAGGCCCGCCGGGATGCGATACGCCGGCGCGGAAGGCGGCGTCGTCGATGGAGTCGACGGCGAGGCGCCAGCGCTGGATGGTGCAAGTCTCGATCCGCTCGGCGCGGCCGAAGTCGATGATGCGGTCGTGCTGGCAGCGGCGGTTGTGGCCGCGGCAACCGACGGAGTATCGGAGAACTTCTTCGACGCGGACGTGGAATCCGATGTCGAAGCCACAGTGGACGGCGCGGAAGAGGCTGCAATCGAACCAACTTCGCCGGATGGTGGCTTGGAGCCCGCACCCGAGAGCGGCACTGAAGGGAGCACTGCGGGGGAAAGCGAAGCAGCCGTTGCAGCCGTGGGAGAAACCGCCGCACCACCAACCAACTTGCCCGCAGACGCGTTCACGTCGGTCGCTGCTGAGGAACCCTCTTCATCACCAGCGGAGGACTTCGCGACCGACTTGGCCGTCGAGGAGGTAGTTGCCCTCAATCCGGTGCTCGATCCGGTGCCTGCCGTCTCAGACGAGGTTTCTTCCGTCGAAGCAGCCGACTTGCGCGTGGCGCGCTTGGCGACCGAAGGAGCTGCCTCGTCTGATGCCGATGCGGCGTCGGTCGAGATTGCCGTCGAGGTTGTCGTCGAGGTTGTGGCCGCACCGGCGGACAACTTCGAGGCGCTCTTCGAGGCTGGCTTCGAGGTCGACTTTGTGGCCTTCGCCGCGGGCGAGGCTCCAGTCGACTCACTCGATTCACCCGACTCACCCGACTCGGCTTCGGATGCGTCAGCGACCATGGTCGCCGTTGCTGCAGCACCGCCTGCGTTCGCGAACCACTCCCGGATCGTCAGCGCAAGACCGACGGAGACCGGCGACAAGTGGGTTGCGATATCAGGAATTTCCTCGGCCTGGCAACGCGCGACGATGTCCTTGGAACTCACACCGAGTTCCTTGGCAAGCTGATGCACCTTCAGCGGGGCGGGTTTCTTCGACAAGCAGTCCTCCTAAAGCCCATTTCACCTAAGCGCTCAGAACACCCTGAGCTACTTCTAACACTCTCACGAAGCCCGGCGCCACGCACGTGGCGACCTGACACGATCTCATCCCAAACGGTCATCCATCCACACGGCCTGAGCGGTGTGCCCCGAGGATCGAATCCGCGGCGCTTTCCGCATCGGCATCTGGCTCTGCACCAGGTTGTGACGTACCCAAGATTGCCTCGGTCGCAACCGCATCTTCCGCCGCACGTGCCGCAGCTTCCGCTTGCTCGCGTTCGCGCTCTACTTCAACCTCACGTGCGCGATTCGACGCCGACGCACACATGATGTCTGCGAGCTCGTCTGAAATCTCGAGCTCTTCCATCAGCATTTGAGGCCCAATCTCCTCGACGTCGAAGACGCTGATCATGCCGAGCGCGCCCAGCTTGTCCAGCATTTCGTCGTTGACACCCTCGATCGGACGCAGGGTTTCCTGCAGGATCTCGAGGCCCTTCGCGAACTCGACCGGCGTCAGGATGTCAATGTCCCAACCCGTGAGTCGCGCTGCGAGGCGCACGTTCTGACCGCGCTTACCAATCGCAAGCGACAGTTGGTCTTCGCGCACGATGATCGTGGCGCGGCCGAGTTCGAAGCAGAGGCTGACTTCTTCGACCGCAGCTGGACGAACGGCGTTCGAGATGAGCACTTGGCTCGACTCGTTCCAGAGCACGATGTCGATCTTCTCGCCGTTCACTTCATCAACGATGTTGCGAATACGGCTGCCGCGCACACCGATGCAGGCGCCCTTCGCATCGACCTTCGAGTCAACGCTCGCGACCGCGACCTTGCAACGTTGGCCAGGCTCACGCGCGAGCGCCTTGATTTCGATCACGCGCTCAGCAACTTCCGGAACTTCGGCCTCGAAGAGGCGACGGATGAAATCGGGATTCGCGCGGGAAAGAATGATCTTGACTTGGCTTCCCGCGTCGCGCACGTCGAG
>CAIWCL010000188.1 GCA_903911205.1 uncultured bacterium | reverse complement strand
GTTGCGGATGGTGAGAAGTCTGACGCAGCGCTCACCATGAAACTGCTCGAGCGCATCGGCGCGAGTGCTGTTCCCGACGTTGATGTTGTCATTGAGTACAAGTTGAAGCGTGCGGAAGTCAACGTCGTTCCCGCGGGTGCGATGGTGCTTCGAACTGCACGAATCTTTGCGTGGGTGCGTGTCCATGATCGCCGGACGATGGAGATCCTCTTCGACGACGCTGTCGAAGTTTCTCTCGGAGGCACCGTCGCTGCGACGGAGTCGACCTCGGGCGGAACCGCGTGGGACTCGTATCCAGACGGCTTCCTCTTGCGGTCGGGTTCGACCGACAAGGCGATTGAAACCATCGAGATCAAGGCCGAAGTGTCGGGTGATGACGCGGCAGCAAAGGTTGATATTCAAGAGAAAGTCGATGTTCAAGAGAAGGCCGCGCTTCCAACATCCACAACTCCTGCGCCCGTTGCCGCGCCCGCGGCACCAGGCGTAGGTGGCATGTTGAAGGGCATGTTCGGAGGTTGACGCGCGCGTACTGAACCGCGTGAGCATCGCACAGAAACTTGTGCCGCAAAAATGCACACGGCGCCCGAACTCAGGCGCCGTGTGTGTTTTTGCGATGCGGAATCGTGCTGTTGATGTGCGTTGCGCAATCGATCGGTCAGGGTTGACACGGTCCCCACGAACTTAAGACCGCCGCGAGATCGGCTCCGTCAACAAGTCCGCTGCCATCGACATCGCTGCGAGGAAGTTTGCCGCCCGCGGTGCCCCACGCATTGATGACGGCGGCAAGATCGACGGCGTTCACCACACCGTCCTCGACGACATCTGCGGAGCACGGCTCACATTGATCCGGAATGTTGTTCGCATTCGCGTCGACGAGTTCGCCCGCACGAATTTGTCCGTAATCGACGATGCCGTCGTTGTTGCAGTCGGCGGACCATTCGATGATGTAGGCGACGGGCAGAGGATAGGGACCACAAAAACTGTCTCCGACCATGTCATTCCATAATTGACGCGGTGCTGTGCCGGTTGGTGAGAAGTAGTGAAGCGAGTCTTCATTGAGACCGCCGCAGGCGTTGTTTGGCGCTCCGCTTATCCAAATGCTCCAGGGTTCACCACTCTGCCATTCCCAACCACTGAGGGGTTCGGATGCACCAGAAAGTTGTCGTCCGCCAAGCCATGGACCCATCGCGCCATCCCAGAGCGACGGCGACCGAGCGATCTGCCAAACGAAGTTGTCTTCTGCAGCAGTCCGTGGGCTTGCGAGATAACCGCCGAGCGACGATGCAAGGCTTGCCGCTGCGCTCCAAGTCACGCCCGTGACCTCACTACCTGCCTGATACCAATGCCCATTCCCGCCGTCCTCGACGCGCCACTGGACCGCGTCCTGCGCAGCTGCGCTGCTCGAGAGGACGCTGCTTGAAAGAACCACGGCGGCAACGACTCCGGCGCTACGAATGACCATCTCGGAACTCCTCGCCGCGGGGGTAAAGCGATCCGCGGCGGGTGCAGAGCCGCGAAGTGCCGCAACACGACAGAAAATCCCGAGGATTGACGCAAAAAGAAGAAGTGCGACCGAGCGCGATCTCCAGTCGGACCGCCGTGAGAGCGACTGCGCTACGCGCGCAAGTCCATGCGACTCATAGCGATACGCCTTCACACCGACCAGCCTGTCAGTTCACGCACGCGAGCGAGTTCCGCGGCAATCGCGTGCTGGTCTGCCGTATCGATCTCGTCGCGCAGCATCGACTCTGCCTCGGCGCGCACACGGCGTGTCGCAATCCGGATCTCGCTCGCGACCGTCGTCTCGCCGACCCCGAGCTCCGCGGCAAGCTGCGCGTAGCCGACCGCGTCAAAGAAGTGCCGATGAAAGCAGTCGTACGCGCGAGCGCGTCCGTCGGCTGCGAGCGCCGTATGCGCCGTGCGACAGGCAGCCTCGACGAGCGCGAGCGCCCACGCGCGTTCGAAGGCGCGCTCCGCGTCGGGCGTGTTCGACAACAGGGCCTCCGGCGGAGCACCGTCGGTCCGCGCGTTCTCGCGCGCACGGTCGCGTAGCACGCCGCGCGCGTGAAAGACGAGGCCATTCAGCATCCAGCGCCGCAGTGGCAGTCCGCTTGCGCGCCAATCCGCAAGAAAACGCGCGTCAGCCACTTTTTCCGCGAAAAAGCCGTGTACAAGCTCGTCTGGCTCATCGACCGTCGCAAAGCGCGACTGCGCCGCGTAGACCACCAACGGCGCACGGTAACGCACCATCAGGTGATTGCGCGCATCCGACAACGATTGCGCTGTTGCACTGTATTGTACGCGCCTGGGCTTAGAATCAAGACCTTACATTGTCAAACGACAACAAAAACGTGTCATCTTTGCCTGTCTTCCTGCAGACGCTGCCAACGCCTTCTGCAAAGAAACGAAACAAGGTGTGGTCTATTGTTGCACGACTGCTGCTGCTGACTGTGACCTGAGCCCACGGTAACGGCCATGACATGTGATCGAATTGCATGTCGCGC
>CAIWCL010000187.1 GCA_903911205.1 uncultured bacterium | reverse complement strand
GGAAAGATCACGCTCTTCAACAGAGACGGGGTCACTCCGGTGTTGGTCGATGTTGTTGGCTGGTTCCCGAGTTAGGAATCGGATCGCCGGCTACAGCCAGTAGCCGAAGACATCGATGAGGAAATCAGTGGAGCCAGGGCCGCCGGCAATCACGGTGACTTGGCGCGCGTTGTCGAGGGTGAGACTCACGCCATTTGATTGAGTCTGATTGCTCGTTCCCCAGTTGATGGTTGACGCACTCACCGTCGTTACGCCGCCGGGGTTGATGGTGAGATAGCCGGCGTCGACTGTGTTGACGACTGCGACATTCGCAAAGACAGCGGTTGCATTCGCGGGGATGAAGTTTGCGTTCGTGACTGCGCCAGTGGTGATGTTGCGTTGTGCGGCCACAGAAAGCAGCCGTATGCCGCCCGATGCAATTGGCCCCGGTGATGGTTGCGCGCACCGACTGTCATAGACGCGCCCAGGGGTCACCGGGTGATAGGCACCTGCAGTTGTTGCGCCGGAGAGTTGTCGCCAGGTTCCGGGCGTGCCACTGGTAACGCAGTACCAAAGCGCGCCGGCGTTGTCGACGACGAGTGCACCTTGGCTGTAGGTGCGGTTGATTGAAGGCGGTGGTCCGCTCGCGCTCAGTCCTAATTGTGTCGTGATGATGCTTCCGGTGATCGTTGCTCCGACCGGTCCTGAGAACGAGCCACCCGATCCGCTGCTGGTGCTGTCGGCAACGCCGCGTACGCCGGTGGTTCCTGCTGATGTTGCGGTACCCACAACTCCGATCGTTCCGGTTCCGTCGACACCGAACCAGTTGGGATTCGTGGCCGTAATTGCGGCGTCTACTTGTGACGATGTCAATGCGGCAATCGCAGAGCCAGACACCGAGGTCGCAACAACACCGGCCCCTGTCGTTGCATCGGCGGTGACTGCGGGATCCCCAGTGAAGTTTCCCGAAGCAGCAGCCGCTGGTCCGGCGCTGGCAATAGTGGCGATGCCGCCTGCGAGCGCGCCTGCGGCGACGACACCGGCACTGCGCAACGCGTGACGTCGCGAGATCGCAGTTGCCGGTCGCAGCTCATGGAGTTCGTCGCGCAACTGAGCGATTTCCTGACGCAATGCGTCGAGTTCGGTCTCGGACATGGGTTGCACCCCCTGTATGTCGATGGCCCCCCGCCATCTGGTCGGGTGATCGTAGAACTGGGGACAGGGGAAGGACAGGGGCACTTGCCGTATCGAACACATGTTCGATACGGTGGGCCCATGGGGTCGGAGTCCTATGCAGAACTGCATTGCCATTCCCAGTTCAGTTTCCTCGACGGTGCCAGTACTCCTGAAGCGCTGGCCGCCGAGGCGATGCGGCTGGAGCTCAGCGCGCTCGCCCTCACCGACCACAACGGGTTCTACGGCGTTGTTCGTTTCGCCGAGGCGGCACGTGCTGTCGGATTGCCCACCATCTTCGGGGCCGAACTCACGTTGGGGCGCACGGCGCCACCAGCGGCCGACCCCGACCCAGGCGCTGCCGCGGGCGAATCGCATCTCATCGTCCTTGCTCGCAATCCTCGCGGCTATGCGCTGTTGGCGCGTGCGCTGAGCGAAGCGCAACTGCGTGGCGAGAAGGGCGCGCCGCGCGCATCGCTGGCCGAACTGTGCGCGCTCGGTGGCACGGCGGCACCGGCGGCTGATCGCAATCATTGGTTGGTGCTCACGGGGTGCCGTAAAGGTGCCGTTGCTTCCGCGCTGGAACATCACGGTCCCGCGGCAGCGGCCGACCAGCTCGCGTTGCTCGTCAACACCTTTGGTCGCGACAACCTCGCGGTCGAGTTATGGGATCACGGTCATCCGCTTGATTCAGTTCGTAACGACGCGTTGATGCAGATAGCGCTACGCGGCGATGTCGATCTTGTTGCTACTACGAACGCGCATTATGCAACGCCAGCAGAACGTCCACTCGCAACCGCGTTAGC
>CAIWCL010000186.1 GCA_903911205.1 uncultured bacterium | reverse complement strand
TTGAAAGCCCCATCTCGAAGGTTGTCGTCGCCGACACGATTCCCTGCGGCACACGTACGAAGGCACTCGAGTCGAAACTCGAAGTGCTCAGTGTGGCGAAGCTTCTCGGTGAAGCCATCCACCGCATTCATCACGATCAATCTATCTCCGCGCTCTTCCGTCATGGCGCAGGCGTCAAGCGGTAGCGCATTCCACTTTCGCTTTATTCACCCCTTTTCAGTTTCGGAGAGTTACATATGGCAAAGGAAGTCCCCACCATCGAGGCTACGCACCGCGATCGCCTCGGCAGCCGCTACTCGAAGCGTCTTCGCGCAGCGGGCCGCCTCCCAGCGGTCATTTACGGTCACGGCTCGGAGCCGCTTTCGGTGCACGTCGATGAGAAGATCACGCTCACAGCGCTCAACAAGGGCCTGCACGTGATGAACCTCACCATCGCGGGCAAGACCGAGACCTGCCTCGTCAAGGACCTGCAGTTCGGCTACCTCGGTGACAACGTCATCCACATGGATCTCGCGCGCGTCAACCTCGACGAAGTCGTGACGGTCACCGTCAGCCTCGAGTTCTTCGGCGCTCCAGAAGCCGCGAAGAAGTCCGGCACCGTCGTCGTCCACGAACTCGCGGATATCCAAGTCCGTTGCAAGGTGCGCGACATTCCTGAGCACGTCCGCGTCGATATGACGACGATGACGGGCGAGACCTTCACCGCTGGCGACCTCAAGTTCGCGGCGGGCACCGAACTCGCGACCGACCCACATGCGGTCATCGTGCGCGTGCAGACCGTCAAGGAAGAAGCCGCTGGTGAAGCCGCAACTCCGGGCGCTGCTGCTGCTGCTCCGGCTGCTGCTGCTGGCGAGAAGAAGGAAGAGAAGAAGTAATGCTCTCTCCGCGCCGCTGAGCGCGAGGAATCGTTTCGTCGAAGCAGGCTGCTTTCTCAGCAATCGTCGGAGACTCACTCGAGAAGTGTCATGAAGATCGTCGTCGGACTCGGCAACCCAGGCATCGAATACCAGCGAACCCGACACAACGTCGGCTTCGACTGCGTCGATCGCTTGGCTCGTCGAATCTGCGATCCATCGCAGGCCGCACGCGCGCGCTTTCAAGCGCTCGCGTCGGAGGGCGAGGTCGGCGGAGAGAAGGTTCTTCTTCTCAAGCCGATGACCTACATGAATCTCTCGGGCTCGACGGTCGCGGAGGCGATTCGATTCTTCAAACTTGACGCGACGCGGGATCTCCTCGTGATCGTCGACGACATCGCACTTCCCTGCGGCGCCATTCGGCTCCGTATGGATGGCAGCGCCGGCGGACACAATGGCCTTGCCGACATCGAGTCGAAACTCGGAACCAACCGCTACTCGCGTTGCCGCATCGGCGTCGACGCACCAGGGCGAATTCCGCAACGCGACTATGTGCTCGGCCGATTCCGAGAAGACCAACAGCCACTTGTCGACGAAGCCATCGGCCTCGCCTGCGAAGCGGCGGAATGTTGGATCACCCGCGGCATGACCGAGGCCATGAATCGTTTCAACCGCCGCGCAGACGATGCGCCGACGAGTAAGAAGGTGCCGTCGCCGAAATCTGACGGCGGCACGAACCCCGCAAACAAGAATTGACCGTGAACCCCCGCTGCCCTCGGCAGCAACAAGATTGGAAACACCATGTCTGAAACCCGCATCAACGCCTATGAAGGCATGTTCCTCTTCCCGCAGACAGTCGCCGCCGACCTTCAGTCGGCTGCCGACCACGTCCTTGAGATCCTCTCCAAGGGCGGAGCTGAAGTCATCAGCCTCTGCAAGTGGGATGAGCGTCGCCTTGCCTACGACATCAAGGGCAACAAGCGCGGCGTCTACTTCCTCACCTACTTCAAGTGCGACGCGCAGAAGCTCTCCGCGATCGAGCGCGACACGCGTCTCAGCGAAAAGCTCCTCCGCTCGATGATCACGCGCGCGGATCACCTCACCGCCGATCAGATGGCGGCGATGGAAGGTCGTCAGCAACTCGCGGACGAAATCGCTCTCCGCAAGACGCAGCCGACGACGGAGTCAGCTCCAGAGCCAGTCGCTGCTGAGTCGGCCGAGTGATGCTCGCGCGACGCTGACATATACGACAGCGTCACACGCCCAAAACAAGAGAAGCGCCCGCAGTGTTGCGGGCGCGCAACACTCGGAGCTTGACAGTACCGCACTCCTGATCCTCCGCAGCGTCCCGCGCCGTCAATCCGGGCCCCGCATCAGCAAAGGCCTGGAGCGCCGTCGCATTCGGGGGCTGCGCACCCGCGCTGCTGGGTGAGACTCAGGCCGTGTT
>CAIWCL010000185.1 GCA_903911205.1 uncultured bacterium | reverse complement strand
GGCTGGCGGTGTCGGGTTCAACTCGCTGTATCGCTGCGGATACAGCTTCGTTTCCCCTCCTTGCCATCCGCGCGCCGAGGCGGATTTCGGGCCCTCAGCGATCCGTCAGACAGAACCTAACGCGGCTCCACTCGGTCACGCGAGATTCTCTCCTGATTCTCGCGTGATTCTCTTTGGGCGAAGTTGTCGGAGAGGTTTCAGCGTTGAGATTTCGGCGTTGAGATTTCGTCGTTGAGAATCAGCTGCGAGGGAATCCGCGCAGGGAGCCTGCCGTCCGTACAATCCGCCCCGCTTCCCGCAGTCTTGCGCGGTGCCGCGACTTCACTCGACGGACTCTCTTCGCGGCTGATTTCCGCGATGCACTTCTGACACCACCTATGCCAACGATCACACTCTCCTTCGACCGACGCTCGACCATCGCTGCGCTCACCACGGGCGCTGCGATCACCGCCCTCGGCTTCCTTGTCGGCAGCGCCAACGCGACTCGCACGATCGTCCTGCCGCCCCCGCCGACGGCGATCGGCGTTGTTGATCTCGCAAAGCTCTTTGACGGCCTCGATGAAGCTGCGGAGTGGGATGTGCGCATCAAGGAACTTGAAGCGAAGGCGATGGACGAAGGCCGCGCGAAGAAGGCGTCCCTCGACGCAAGCATCAAAGAGGTCGAGGCGATGGTCGCAGGCCCCGAGAAGGAAACGCGCATGGACGCGCTTCGTCTTGCGCGCCTGCAGGCGGAGCAATGGAGCCAACTCAAAGAACTCGAGGTCGATCGCGAGCGCAGTTTGAAGTGGCAAGCGATTTACCGCTCGGTACGCGAAGGCGCGAAGAAGCTCGCGGAAACCGAGGGCTACGGCCTCATTCTTGTCGACGATTCGCGCATCGAAATCACGACACAGCGCGGTCAGAATGCACCGCCGCTCGAGACGCAAGTCAAGGGACAGATCGCGTCGCTGCGCGTGCTCTACTCTGGCAAGATGGTGGATGTGACGGAGAAACTCGTCGTTCAACTCGACAACGAGCGAAGCACTACCGCGAAGCCGAGCACGACAAAGCCGGGCACCGCAGCCTCAAGCCCCAACGCCACCCCAACTCCCTCGTCGGGCGCAACTCCGCGCTAAAGGCCAAATCCGCCTACTCGCGCGCCTTTCAAACCAGCGCCCGTGCCGATCTCGATTCGTCCAACATCGATTCGTCCAACATCGATTCACCCAACCTCGCTACAACCATGAGTTTGAAGAACCTCCGCATCAAGAACTTGCTTCGCGTCGAGACCATCGCCGTTGCCGCCTTCGCGCTCGCGCTTGGTGCCACCGCGCTGCGTCCACTCGCGCCCGCCGCCGAACCATCGCGCCTCGCGACGATCGATCTCGAGAAAACCTACAACTCGATCCAGCGATACTCCGATGTGCAAGGTCGTATCAAGCGACTGGCGGAAGACCTTGAAAAGCAGGTCGCTGCCGCGGAAACGAACGTGAAGGATCTCGAGTCGGAACTCGATAGTTTCCAACCCGGCTCCGACGCGCAGGCTGCTGCGGTCCAGAAACTCCAGGCGGCGGTTGGCGAGCTTCGCGCGCAGCAGCAGTTTGCGAATGCCAAGATCGAAATGGAACGCGCCCGCGCGCTCCGCGACACCTACGTCGCGATCAAAGACGCCGCACGCCGCTTTGCCGAGCGCGAAGGCTACGACTACATCCTGCTCGATGACTCGCTCCCCGAGATGGACCCAGCGAACGCCGCGAAGACCATGCAGCAGATTTCGGCGCGTCGCTTCATCTTTGCGAACCATAAGTCAGACGTCACCGACGCGCTTGTTGCATTCATGAACGAGGACTGGAAGGCGGCCTCGGGTGGCTGACGCTTCCGCTCTCACAGCGGAGGCTCGCACCCTCGGCGCGCTCGCCGAACTCGTGGGCGCATCCATCGAGGCTCCTGCGGGTGCGGATCTCGAAGCGATTCGAGCGTCGATCGTCACGGGACTTGAAACCGTGGATCGCGCGAAACCAGGCGACCTTACCTTCGTCGGCAACGGCAAGTTTGCGAAACTCGTTCCGGCGACACAGGCCCTCGCGGTCGTGGCGTCTGCCGATGTGGAGTTGCCGCCCGAAGCCGCGCTCCGCACGATCCTGCGCGTTAAGAGTGCCGATCACGCGATGATGGCGATCCTTGATCGCTTCGCGCCAACCGAAAACCTCCCACCCGTTGGGGTCGACCCAACCGCGCGCATCCATCCAGAGGCGAAGGTCGACCCAACTGCGCGCATCGGCGCTGGTGTCGTTGTCGCGCGAGGCGCGTCGATCAGTGAAGGCACCACGCTCTTTTCGGGCGTCTCGATTTACGAGCACGCGACGGTCGGCGCGAAGTGCGTACTGCACTCGAACGTGGTCATCCGCGAACGTTGTGTCATCGGAAGCCGCGTCATCCTGGCGTCTGGAGTTGCCATTGGAACCGACGGCTTTGGTTATCGCCCGAGTGCTGATGGCCGGGGCATCGCCAAGATTCCCCACATTGGCAACGTCGTGGTCGAGGACGATGTCGAGATTGGCGCCAACACGTGCGTCGACCGCGGCAAGTTCGGAGCGACGCGCATCGGCGCTGGCACCAAAATCGACAACCTCTGCCAAATCGGACACAACGTCGAGATTGGCCGTTGCGTGGTCATGAGCGGTCTCACCGGCGTTGCCGGCAGCACACGGATTGGCGACGGTTGCCGGATCGGTGGCGGCTGCGGCATCGCCGATCACCTCGTGATCGGCCGCGGGGTTTCACTCGCCGCTCGATCGGGCCTGATGAGCGACATTCCCGACGGGGAAACCTGGGGCGGCTTCCCGGCGCAAGAACTTCGAAGCGCTTTGCGGGAGATCGCGCTCATCCGTAAACTCCCCGAGTGGCATCGCCAACTGAAACATCTGCTCGAAACGCCGAAGGCGCGCTGAGTGTGAGCGCCGGTCGCCTCGCGACGACGACTTCCTCCGTCTCCGCCGGTACTGGTGTACTCAAGGCCGAAATCAAAAGTGAAGTCAAGAGTGAACTGAAGGCCGCACCCCGCCAACGGACGCTCGCGCGTCCCGTCACGGTGCGAGGCAAGAGCCTCATGCTCGGCGTGGACGCGACGGTTGTGATCCAACCGGCACCCGCCCACTCTGGCGTCGCGTTCGTCCGCACCGATCTCAACCCGCCAGTGCGTATTCCCGCAACCGTCGAACACGTCGCGCCGCGGCCGCGTCGCACGACGCTCAAGTCGGGCGATGTGACGATCGACACCGTCGAACACATCCTTTCCGCGATCGCGGGCCTGCGCATCGACAACGCAACCATCGAACTCAACGCGCCGGAGCTCCCGGCGGGAGACGGTTCGTCTGCGCTCTTCGCGGAGCCGATCCTCGAAGCGGGCATTGTCGAACAAGATGCCCCGCGCAAGGTTTTCAAGATCCGCGAACCGATCGTGATCGAAGAGCCCGACGGCATGATCGCCGCCATGCCGTTTGAGGCTGAAGGCATGCGCGTTGTCTACGACCTCGACTACGGCACCCAAGGCCATCGGATTCGCCACCAGACGTTCTCCTACAACGTCGCGGAGGGTGACTACATTCGCGAAGTCGCGCCCGCGCGCACGTACAGCCTTCGCGAGGAAGCCGAAGCATTGCAGGCGGCGGGACTCTGCAAGCACCTGACGCCGCGCGACATTCTTGTCATCGGCGACGACGGCCAACCGATCGACAACGCCTATCGCTTCGACGACGAACCGGTGCGTCATAAGACGCTCGACGTGATCGGCGATCTCTCCTTGATTGGCGCGCCGATCCAGGGCCGCGTGCTTGCAGTGCGCTCGGGCCACGGGCTCAATCGCAAGCTCGCAATGAAGGTACGCGAGCAGATGCTTGCCGCCGATCTTCGGCGAACCGTCGTCGACGGAAAGGCGATGGACATCCGGGCAATTCAGAAGTTGATGCCCCACCGCTACCCCATGCTGCTCGTCGATCGTGTGGTCGAAGTCGATGGCTCGCGCCGCGCGGTTGGAATCAAGAACGTCACGATCAATGAGCCGTTCTTCCAAGGACACTATCCTGGCACGCCGATCATGCCGGGCGTACTTCTCGTCGAAGCGATGGCGCAACTCGGCGGCCTCCTGCTGGCGAATGTGCTCGAGCACACGGGCAAGATCGCGATCCTTCTTTCGATCGATCGTGTGAAATTACGCAAGCCCGTTGTCCCTGGCGATCAGGTTGTTCTCGAAGCTGAGAACATTCGCGCCACCGCGCGCACGGGTCACCTCAAGTGCCGGGCGATCGTCGGCGACAAGACGGCCGCCGAAGCGGAACTCCGCTTCATGATGGTGGACCCCGACATCGAGTGATTCGCCCCAACCTCTCTCCTGCCTGACTCCCCTCGAACGACCTGCCCGATGCCTTCGATTCACCCAACTGCCGTCATCGATTCCTCCGCTGTCATCGCGGAAGATGTCGTCATAGGCCCGTGGTGCGTCGTGGGTCCGAAGGTTTCCATCGGCCGCGGCACGATCTTGCGGAGCCACGTTGTTCTCGAGAGCCACTGCCGCGTCGGCGAAGACAACGTCTTCTCCTCGTTCTCGGCCATTGGCGGCACGCCGCAGGACCGGAAGTACCGCGGCGAAGAGACGTGGTGTGAAATCGGCGACCGAAATCACATTCGTGAGCAGGTGTCGATTCATCGAGGTACCGCCGTCGGCGGCGGTGTGACGCGACTTGGAGACGGCAACCTTTTGATGGTTGGCGTGCACGTCGCACACGATTGCATTCTCGGGAACGACATCACGATTGCGAACTCTTCGCTCCTCGCGGGACACGTGCGTATCGGTGACGCCGCGACCATCGGGGGTGCGGCGGCGTTCCACCACTACGTTTCGGTCGGAACATGCGCGTTTGTTGGCGGTATGGCGCGACAGTCGCGCGACGTTCCGCCGTACCTCATCTCCGAAGGGTTCCCGGCGCGCATCCGTGGTCACAACCACATCCAAATGGCGCGGCGCGGGATCGCGCAAGAATCGATCGATGCCGTGCGCGAGGCGTACCGTCGGCTCTATTGCCAAGCGGGCGCAGCGATGACAAGCCGCGTGGATGATCTTCGACGCGAGTTCCCGGCGATTCCCGAGGTTCATCTCCTCTGCGACGCGGTCCTCGCAAGTTCGATCGGCGTGCATGGCCGCGCTCGGGAACTCGAGCGCCCCGACGACAAACGTTCGGTGCCCGCCATGTGGCAACCGCAATCAGCGCGGCCTGAAGGCGCTTCGGCGCCCCAGTAATCGCGAGGAAACGTCGGGCTCGGACTTCCCGTCGATCACCCGCACCCTCCCGCCGCCGTGCGCGCTTCCACCGAGCCGCCCACGCAGGTCACCCACGAAGGTTACCCACGAAGGTCACCGGGCCCCCACCCGCGCTCTCCTAGGGTAGTTCCGGCACGTCCCAGCGCGTTCGCATGCCGCTTCCCCGGCGGCTGCACGTGCGGCGTCCGGTACGGTCTCCCACGCGACACGCCCAAGCCTCCTCCAAACCGCACGATTCGTTCAACCCGACCTCCGATGCGGCCGATAGCAACGATCGGAAGGCAACTTCCCCCACCGAAAGGCCACTGATGCGCATCTACCTCGACGACTGCGAGACCACACTCGACGCGAAAGACATCGCAAGCGCGCTTGCCGCGGCCGCCACTGTGGTCGAGGGAAACGGCCGCATGATCGTCGACGTTCACGTCGATGGCGTTTCGTGGAACGAGGAAGACCTCGCGAGCGCAGACTTCACCGCGCGCGCTGCGGGCGAATTACGCCTCGTCACCGCGCACCCAGCCGAACTCTTGCGCGACACCATGCTCCACGCCGCCGACGCCGTGTTGAACGCGGAAGAGATCCAACGCAATGCCGCGAAGCTGATGCAGTCCGATCGGTTCAGCGACGGCCTCACATCGCTTCTTGAAGCACTCGCAGTGTGGGGTTCAGTCCAAACCGCCGTCTCCCGAGGACTCGCCCTTGGGGTGGTGCCGCGCGAACGCCTCGTTGCCGCGGGCATCGACCTTGATGGCTCGGTGCAAGCACTCGATACACAACTTCGCACGCTGCGCGATGCGATGGTAGCGCACGACCGCACGGCGCTCTCCGATTGCCTGATGTACGAATTCCCAGCGACGTCAAAGCGCTTTGCGACCATGCTCACGTCGTTTGCCCAAGAACTTTCCACACTCGCGACTGCGCCATACGCTCCGCGCGCGTAACGAACTGCCCTCCTTCGATCGAGCACCTCAACGGATACTTGTATGGCCAACGTCAAGACTTCCTCCATCCAGAGCCTCATGACGAAGGCCTCGCAAGCGCTGACTCGGAACCATTGGTTCGAAGCCGAGCGACTTTGCGCGAAGGCACTCGACATGGCACGCGCCGACGGCGACTTCAACTTGATGGCGCGCATCGTGCTGCCACTTCAGGAAGCGCGCCGTCAACGCATGCAAGTCGCGTTCGATTCGAAGAAGGTTGTCCTCATCGACACCCCTGTCTCGGCCGATTTCGACCTTGCACCCGTGTGCTATTTGATCCAACCGCCGCTCGTGGGTGCCGATGCGCGACGACTTCGCCTGCTTGCGCTTGAGCGTGAAGTTCCCGCGATGTTCCTCTGCCGCGAACCGAAGACGCAACTTGGACTTTGCCCGGTCGTCGCGATTGGACAGGTGACGATTCGTACACGGATCGAATCTCCTCGGACCTGGGAGAAACCGACCATCGCTTGGTACATCGATGCGTGCGAAGAACTCGGCGATGCAGCGATCGAAGCCCTTGATCGGGGCATGGAGCCGGCGAAGCAAGTTGATGCGCTCCTCGAACGCCTCGACGCGACTCCCGACCACGAAAAACTCCACCAAGTGCTCGCGGAAGTTTGCAAAGACGCCGCGCGGCACTACGCGGGGTCGACTCCTCCACCGCGAGCGGCCGTCAAAGTCCGCACGGGTGAAGGGCCGGCTGCAACCGCGTGAGAAAGATCGTGTGCGCGACCATCGCGTGCGATCGATGCAGCCCGCCGCGGGTTACCGCCAATCCAACGACTCCTGCAAGGTGTTGAAGTTTTCGCAGCCTGACGTCGTGACGGCGACCATGTCTTCCACACGAATGCCACCGAGACCGAGCGCGTAGAGACCCGGCTCGACCGTCAAGACATCACCAACAACAAGTGCTGGCCCCTTCATCGCAAGAAGCGGCGGCTCGTGCACTTCAAGCCCAATCCCGTGTCCCGTGCCGTGCGAGATCACCGCGACGCGTGGCTCTGCAGGTTGCCCAGCGTGGAACCCATGACGCGCAAGCGCCGCAAGCGTCGCCTCGTGGACCGATTGCCCCGTGACGCCTGCGCGAACCGCGCCGATCGCGTCGCGTTTGGCGTCGACGACCGCCGCGTGCATCCGCGCGACCTCTGGCGGAATCGCGCCATGGACGACCGTCCGCGTCATGTCGCCGTTGTAGAGCGTCTTCCGATTGCGTGGAAAGATGTCGACGATCACGGGTTCACCGGTGCGAAGCACGCCATGCCCGTGATCGTGGCAATCAGCACCTTGCGCACCGCACGCCACGATCGATTCTGGGTTCTCGTAGCCCTGCGAAAGGAGGTGCACATCGATCATCGTGCGAAGGCGCTCGGCCGTAAGAGGCGCGCCGTCATGGATGAGCGTGCCGTCGGCTGCGGCAGATGCGCGGGCGACAGTTTCACACGCACGCTGCATCGCGCCCTCGGTGGTGCGCTGCGCTTCGCGAAGCCATGCGAGTTCTTCCGCGTCTTTGGCACGCCGCTCAAGAACTCCCATCTCGGTGTCACAGACGAGCGCGATACCCGCCTTGTCTATGAAGTGCGCGTAGATCAAGGGAAGCGAGCGGTCGGCCGCCACGCGCGTGACGCCGCGCGTCACAAGACACTGCGCCACAGCCTGCGCGGTCGCTGTTTCGCGATCTCCCGAGAGCCCGCCTGCGGGCTCAAAGTCGGCAGGGCAATGCACACGATCTGCCCGCGCATGCCGCTTGGCACGCTCCATTTCGATGTCGCGGATGATCAGCAGTCGCTCGGTGCCGCCTTGAGGGTTCGGCACGACGAGCAACGCGGTCGGATCACCAACCTTGAAACGGATGGCGCGAAAGAGCGAGAGATTCGTTGCGGGAATACCCGCCATGACGGTCGCGGTCGACATTCGCCTACTTTACGAGAGAACGCCGCCTCCGAAAGAACGGCGCCTCCGAAAGAACGCTACCGCTTATCGCGCTCGCGTCTCAATCCCAATTCGCGAGGAGCAGTGCCAAGTCTTGCGAATTGGAAAGCCCGTCGCCGTCGAGGTCGCCATTGGGGGTCCCCCACGCAGCGAGGTAGAGGGCCAGATCGGCGGCGCCAACCGAACCGTCACCATCGAAGTCGGGTGAGAACGTCGTCCGTACGGTCAGCACCGTTCCGGTTGCAATCGGGTACGGGATGAAACCGAACGCAAAGGTGTCGGGAACCGCGGCGAGAAAGAACGTGTCGCCCGGCTGCGACTTTGCAGGCATGGTGAACTCGACCTCAACCACCGTTCCGTTGCTGGCGTCGCCGGCGAGAAGGAAGTTGGCGAACTCAACATCAACCACATCTGCGGGGTACGCCGGGCCTTCGAGCGTTTCTGCGGTGACGACCGAGGGAAGTTCCATCCCAAGCAGGCTGAAGTCGGTGGCACCACCTGTTTCGAAAGGCGAAACCCACGCGTAGTCGTTGATCGACACGTTCTCACCCGTCAACACCAGACGGAAAATCGCCGAGTTATAGACGATCGGCACTTTGCTCTCGAGAGTGACGCGCGCCGTGAACGTGCCGCCTGGTCGAGCGCCGACGGTTGCGCCACCCGTGAGCGAACGGCAGTGAAGCGCGCCCGCGGTTTCACCCGCAAACGCGATCGTCGGTGA
Source organism: uncultured bacterium (assembly GCA_903911205.1). Taxonomy (GTDB): domain Bacteria; phylum Planctomycetota; class Phycisphaerae; order Phycisphaerales; family SM1A02; genus QWPT01. The sequence goes on along the minus strand of CAIWCL010000185.1, from coordinate 10,081 downwards.
CACGACGCTTGTCGCGATCACCGCACACACCATTCCGGCAAACTCGCGCGCACCAAACGCCGATCGACGTGGGGATGTTCCGGCGAATGCAGTCATCGATTCAAACTTCATGACGAAAGACTCCATGCGAGTGTAATTCGATCGAGCGGGAGATGGAAGGGAAAAGTACGTTCGAGCGGACGTTTAGGAATTCGTGGAGCGTGTTTCATGGCACGGCCTCCAGTTCGTACGCGCCGACCGGCTGCAAGGTCGATGCGCTGTCCACATCGCGCCGCGCCCTCAGCGCGCGCAACACCTTCCACGCGTCGCCGCCGTACCGGGTGTCACCTTCGAGGAGCCACTCGTCGTTCGCAAGTGCCGTGACGACGAACCCACCAAACCCACCCAGGACGCGTCGCTGCCACTCAACCGGAATTCCCTCGCGGAACTGCACGGTGAGATCGGGGCCGACGACTTCAACCCAACCTTCTCCGACGTGCATGACCACCCCGACATCCAGCCCCGCACCCACGAGCATGGCGCTCACCGCGGCAACCGATGCTGGAGTGTGATGCCCTTCCGGTGCGAGCGCGATGGTCCAACCGTCCACCACACCCACTGAGTCGAGCGCGAAAGAATCCAACGCATCGCTTGCGGCGAGGACTTCGCCGATGGCGAGGCGCGCGGGAGTTTCACGCACGGCGATCATCCCGGGAATCAACACACCCCGAGGAAGCGACGCGATGAACGCGCCGAGTTGCATGCGCTGTCCATCCACGATGGGCGCTCGATCCCCGTCGACGCCGCCATCGGTCGGACGCGCGGGCAACGAGGAACGACCCGATGCAAGGCCGCCGAATCGACCACCGTACGCACCCCGCGCGAGTTCCTCGAGCGATGCAAGCACATCGAGCATGCCTTCTTCGCGACCGTTCGACGAACTCGCGCCCCCCGCCACGCTGGCCCCCTGCGCAAACGTCGAACATGGATTCACGGCCGCACGAAGATCAACTCCGTTCGATGACATCGCAAGCGCGAGGTCGGCTTGCGTGATCACGCCATTACCGTCGAGATCACAACGAACCTGTGTTGGATTTGCACGATCGACTTGAACGCCAAGCAAGGTCGCGAGCGCACCGAAATCGGTGACATTCGTGCGTTGATCGCCGGTCACGTCGCCTCTCACCACAGCGATATCAAGCCGCGCCGAGGCAGGCGCGATGAGATTTCCCGCCGCATCGGTCGCACCCACGATTCGGATGCAATACCGAAGCCCCGCGGGAAGCGCGGGTGTAAAGCCAATGTCTGCACCTGTCCCACCGAGCGTGAGCGCGGCCGAGACGGTGGTCGTTGGGAACTGCACCTCCGCGCCCGTAGCGTCGAATGCCGCGAGCGAGAGCGACACCGCGTCGAACGTTGCAGGGTCGATCGGCTCGCTGAAGGTCGCGACGAGCTTGGAAAGCCCGCCGTCACGCGGCTCGCTCACCGGAGTTCCCGCGGCCAGCGGCAACGCTGCAAGCGATTCGCCAACGCCCTTCACACTCGCCCATTGAAGAACCGACGGGGCTTCGCTGTCTGGGTCGTAGGTGATGGTGTAGAGGCCGCTTCCGCCGCGATCAAAGAGGTGTATGTCGGCGCGCAAGACGGGTTGCGGCACCGAGCGATCGATGAACTTCGTTTGCCATGCGTTGATGTCGAGCGTGAGCTCGCGTCCATCGTCGCGCACAACCCGAGCGACGCGCTTGGCGCCGCCCGAAGGATCAACGATGCGCATGTATCGCCAACCTGGTCCGACACCCGCATCAACCTCAAGCGTGAGCGCGTCCACGACCGTCGCGGTCAGCATCTGCGGCGTGACTGGTTCAACAGCACCTTCCGAGAGATAGATGCGGTCGGGCAAGCCGTTGACATCGTTCTGTTGATTCACAAGGAAGTCAGGGATGCCGTCGTCGGCTGGCTCGTCGGCGCGAACGGATCGCACCAACGGCTCAATCGTCGCCGAATCGATCACCGCAAATTCAGGCGTGTTGAAGCCGTTCAGGCTCGAGATCTCGACGTCGTAGCCAACGAACTCACCTTGGATCGTCGAGGTCATCAGCCACTGCGCCACGCGCACTTCACCGGCACCGATGTCGCCGAGTTCAACCGCAAGCGACGGCGAACGCTGCTCGGTACCCACTTGCGTACCGATCAAGTCGAAGTCGACAAGGAGATCGCGTTCATTCTCGACGATTTGCGGCTCACCCGACTCGATGCGCACATCGCCCGCCGTGCCACCGCCCGCATTCTTCGCCCAAAGGCCAAGCGAGAACGGCACACTCGGCTCAAGTTCCGGCGTGAACGGATCATCACCAAAAACTCGCGTCTCGATGAAGTAGTTGAGTTCAAGCGACGGATTCGGGAAGACCGTGATTTGCGCTGGGAAGAGCGGGAACGCAAGCGTCTGCCCACCGACCGAGTAACTCAGCGTGCCCTTCACTTTGTACATCGTGGGCCCGTTGGGCGCCGCCGAATCACCCGGGATCAGCGTGAACGTCGCACTGCCCGAGTCGCCCGCCGCGAGCGTGCCCGTGCCGTCGATACCCGTGAGCGTGTCGAGCACCGGACCAAGCGCCACGAAGCGCTCGCCTGCGGGGTTTCCTTCCGCATCGACAATTTGGAAGTCGAGGCGCACTGACTCGAGCGCGAATTCGGTTTCGTTGTCGAGAACGAGCCGCGCTTCGAATGCCTGACGCTCGAGCGTGACGGTCTGTTCAAGTTCGATCGTCAGCGTGGTGCAGAGGCCTTGGCTTGGTTCAAGACTGCGCACATAGACCGCATAGGCAGCACCAAAGAGATGGTTCAAACTTGCGAATCCCGACTCGCGCACCGTCGTCACCGCATCGCGTGCACTCGCCATGTAGACGTTGAGCACCTCGCGGTCGATGAAGTCGGTGGAGAGACCAGCAGGCACGTCCGCCACGGTGAAGATTCCAAGCGCGTAGTAGTCCCGCGTTCGGTTCCATCGCTCGACGAGACGGTGGAGCTCGGCAAGCGGGCGTCCCTCCATCGCGGCTGGATACTCAGTCCAGAACGCCTCGAGCGTGGCGAGTTCATCGGCGGTGACCGTCGTCACACTCGCGTCCGTCGGATCGATCAACGCATCGACGAGCGTGCCGATGAAGACGCTGCGAATGGCGTTTCCTTCACCCGCAGTCAAACCGTTGTCATCGATGACGCGTGTGAGTGGACCGTCCAACCGATCGAACCATGCGAAACCGCCGAGTTCGTACGCGAACGGACGCACCATGCGGATCGCCAGAATGCCCGCGTTCACAAAGTCCTCGTAGTCTTCACGGGTCGCGTCGACAACGTCCGGAATCGTGAAGAGCCTCTCAAGCGGGTCCGTCACTCCGGCGACACCATTCTCCTCGAGCACGCAGGGGCCCGATCCCGCCTGGTTCTGCAGACAGCAGCACGCGGTGTATGCATCCGCCAAAGCGCCGAGGGCCTTTCCGCCCGGAACCTTCTTGGCGAAATCTTTCACTGCATCTTCAGCGGCCTCGCCCAACGCATCCTTGGCGGCTTCGCCGAACGCGCTCGCTGAGTCCGGCGGCGACTCCAGAATCGATTCCGCGAGTTTCTCCGCGGCAGACTCGAGGACGTCGGTGACGATACCACCGCCATCCTGCGTCCCGCCATCCTCTTCCTCGCCCTCTTCCTCGCCCTCTTCTGATTCCTCCTCCTCATCGTCGCTTTCGAGAAGTTCGTCGGCGATCTTCTCTTCTGCCTTTTCTTGAAGGCATTCGAGCAGTTTGGTGAGTTCCGGCCGCCCACCCACGGCAGCTCCCACTGCATCGCTACCGCACGGAATGAAGTTGTCGATGCACTGATCAAAACACGCCTCGCAGTTCGGTGCCTTGTAGGCCGCGGGTGGCGTCGGCTGCGATGCGCCGTTCACAGAGCCCGGGAAACTCGGCCCACCGAAACCGGAGCACCCAGCGCCGATGCAACCTCCACCAAAGCTCGGCCCGCCGCCTTGCGGGCACTCGACGGTCTTATCGATACCGAGCAAGAAGCTGTACTTCCCAAGCGTGTTGCCGCAGAGCAATTCCCAGACCGCGCGCATCGCCGGCCGTTGAATGCAATCCGCACCATTGAAGAGACCTTGACCAAACTGGTGATCAATCACGAGGAACGGCGCAGAAACCGACTGGCCCGGCAACAAATCACCGACGACCGGCGCCAACGGGATGATCTCGTATCGATCGGTGTTCTCGATCTCCCAGAGCGTGTTGTCCGCAGCAACGAGGCCGTGGTTTGTGATGGTGAACTCACGGTAACTCACCTCACCATCGAGGCTGTCGAGGTCGAGCACGACCGGCTCCACCGTCACAACGGGCGCGGGCACATTCGTCTCGAAGTTCAATGTGATCGTGATCGTGTATTCATCGCTGAATGGCACAGGAACGACTGTCCACGAGTACGTCACGAGCACGCGGCTCATGAAGAGTTCGAGATCAAGTCCACCTGGACCGACAAACACCGACTGCTGCGCGCCGCCGTGTTGCGGTGCCGTACCGCGCAGCGTGTAGTTGCCAACGGGAACGCGCGTAAACTCGACAAAACCTTCGGCGTCGACGAGGCCACTCGCGATCGCTTCGGTTGAGCCCGCCGGAATCAGCGCAACCGTCGCGTTCGGATAGGTCGGCGGCGTGGCGTAGAAACTGAACTCGTTCGTCGTGCGCACGCGCACCGTCGAAGTCGCATCACTCGTCGCGTTGAAGGTCATCGGAACACCAACGCCGAGACCTTCGTTCTCAAGATCCGTGACCGTGATCCACGGATTTGCCGTGTATGGACCGATGACAAGGTCGTCCGCCGGATTCAACTGGAGCGAAACAACCGTCGATGCACCCGGCGCGAGCGGCGGGAGCAACGCCGGCGTCGCGAGCGTCGCGAACGGAGACGAAGCGGCTTGCACCGCCAGTGCGCCCGTCGCAACCGGACCCGCGTTCGTGATCGTCACGTTCACATAATCCACTTCGCCAACCAACATGTCGCGCACGATCGATCCCGGCGTTGCGACAAGCTGCGGTAGCGCTTCGATCGCGAGGATCGCGACTTCCGCAACCTTGACGCTTGTCTTTGGTGTGTCGAGCGTGAAGCGCACGATGCCGCCCTCTGCGTTTTCAGCAACGGTCACCGCGTAATCGATGAATCGTGCCTCGTTGGGCGCGAGCGTCGACGCACCGAGCGCGGCCGTGACGGACACACCGTCGCCAATTGCCTCGACGTTGAGGACCGCGCCGTCGATCGCGAGTTCACCGAGGTTTCGAACGAGGATCTGCCCACTCGCTGCCCCGCCTTGTGCGATGCGACGTTCGGTCGCGTCTGCCTCGAGCGATGCGCCCCAATAGACGACCTGTGTTTGGACCGCGGGAGTCCCGTTTCCGACGCGCGCGCCGTAGCCGTACACGCCAGCGTTGTTGGCGAGCGGAGCGACTTGCACCGTTGTACGCCCATCCGCACCCGTCGTGAATGTCGCGGTCGTCGGGAACCCATCCACGAGTGTGAGACGGGTGCCCGACACTCCGCCGACGAGTTCGCCGGTCGACTGGCTGCGCGACTCGATCACCACCGTCGTTGGAATCGGGAGTTCGAGTTCTGATTCGAACACCGTCGTCGTGACCACGGTTCCGGCAATTGCGAGCGCACCCTGTGCAACGCGCGCATTGTCGTCTTCGCCGCTCGACCCGTCGCTGCGTGACTCAAGCAGGTTCGAACCGTCATCGGCGACGACTGTGATGCGCCAGACGCCACTCGACGGCGCGATAAACTCGACACTGCGTGTGTACGAAACTCCCACTGCAAGTGTCGTTGGTCCGGTCGCCGCACCAACCGACGCGAAGCCCGGCCCATCGGTGCGCGTTGCGTAAACGCGATCAACCCAGCCGCCCTCTGCTGCACCGAGACCATTGTTCGTCACGGTGAAGTTCGCCGTCAGGCGTTCGCCTTCACTCGCGGATGCAGGCGCCGATGCCGAAGTCACCGCAAGATTTGGACGCGGTGCAGGTTCGACTTGGAGTGGAATCGTGCGCAGGAGGCTATTCGCAGCACCCTCGACCGACTCCTCAATCGAATTCGTCGAATCAACGGTCACGACGACGCGTTGCGTACCTTCGACCGAACTGGGAATGGTGAACGACACCGTGCGCACGACTTCCGCGCCAGCGGCGATCGTTTGTGTGACAGTTGGCGCAGCGACCGTGCGATCGTTTCCGATCGTTGCGTCGTCCGACAGCGCGACGAGATCGCCACGGAACCCGCTCGCGCCGCCGTTTCCAATGTTCTGCACGGTGTAGCTGATCGAGATCGTCTCACCGGCGGTTGCGCTTGTCGGTGCGGTGATTGCGGTGACAACAAGATCAGGTCGTCGCGGCGTGATGGCGCTCGAGTTTGCGCAGTTGTTCGACTCGCTCGATTCCACGATTTCACCGCGCGAATCAGCGCAGAGTTGAAGCGTGAACGCACCGCCAGAGATCTGCGGCGTCGCGAGAGGACGAACGAGTTCGACCGACGCGCCAACGGGTACATCGTCGGCGAGGAGAAGTTCCGCGAGCAACACCGACTGCGTTTCTCCGACCGCGTGGATCGTGAAGAAACTATTCGCCGTGAGCGCGGCCTCGCCCGTATTCGTAAAGCGCAGCGTCACACTGAAGGACTGACCGAAGGAAATGTCGCTCGGCACCGCAACAATGGCCGCGGTGAGATCGGGCAGCGCCGGTCGCGAGAGCACGATCGGCGCGCTCACGACCAAATTGTTGCCTTCGTCGCTCTCTTCGATCGACGCGTTCCCGTCGGTCTTGATGAGCAAGCGATATGTGCCGTTCACCAGGGCGGTGGTCAGTGGAAGCTGTACGTTCGTCGCGCGCGACGCTTCGGCGCCAGGCGCGAGCGGCGACGAGCCAGAGCCAACAACCGCCACAGGAATGTCGTTTGTCGAGAAGAGTGCGTCGGTCGAAAGGAAGACCACATCGCTGAAGCCTCCGGGTGCAGCGAGGTCACCCTCGTTGCGCACATTCCACGAGAGCGCCATCGACGAACCAAAGGTGCCTTCTGCGGGCGCGGTCACACCAAACGCCACGAGATCGGGCGCCGGTGTCGCAGCGACTGCAAAGGACACACTTGCACCCGCGTTGTTCGATTCCGTCGCTTCGGTCAGCCCGTTGAGCGCATCCACGACCGCGATCAAGAACTTCGTCTCGGCAGCGTACGACACCGGAATTTGCACGCTCGCGGTGCGTTGGTACGACGCCTCTGGCGCGAGTGCGCCGGCAGAGACCGGTTGCGTGCGCAAGAGGAGGTCGTCGGCCGACAACGTTGCATCGTTCGAGAGATAGATACGATCGCTCCAACTCCCTGTCGTCGATGCGGTGCCAACGTTGGTACCGCGCCACGTGATGCTGACCGAGTCACCCGCTTGCACAGAGGACGGTGCCGCAAGCACCGCGGCCGCGAGATCAGGGCGTGCGGGTGCTGCGACGGTAAAGACGCTGCTCGCAACGGTGTTTGCTGCGGTATCGCTGCCTTCATCCACTTGGTTGAGCGCATCGGTGCGCACAATGAGTCGCGCGGGCCCGGCGTAGTCTGGCAGCGTCACCGTCGCGGAATCGCTGTAGTCGGCATCCGGCGCGAGAGTCTGCGAGCGGACGCGCTCGACGAGAAGGAAATCGCCCGAACCGATTGTCTCATCTTGGCTCAACCACACTTGATCGCGCCACGAACCCGACGCCGAGGCGTCGCCTGTATTGGCAATCGTCCATGCCACCGTCGCCGACTGCGTACCAACCGCGTCGACCAGCGGCGCGACGGCCACGACGCCGAGGTCGGCGCGCGGCGGCGGTAACACTTGGAACGCAGTCGAAACGGCGCGATTGTTCGTCTCGTTTGGTCGCTCATCAATTTCATTCAGTCGATCGACTGTTGCAACGATGAAACGCGGGCCGACCACCGACGCAGGAATAACGAAACTCCCGCTCACAGGCGCTTCTGCCCCCGCCGCGAGTGTGCTCGAGACCGCGATATCGCCAAGCGGCACATCGTCGCTGTCGCCTGCGATGTTGTTGGTGGACAGCGCAACGCCCATGCGGCGAAGGGCCGTCGCCGCAACTGGACCATCGTTGCGCTCGGTCACCGTGATCGAAAGCGTTTCGCCTGCAATCACTTCCTTCGCCGTCGCAACCGACGCAATCATGAGATCCGGATTCGGCGGGAATCGCAGTGCAATTGGACCGAACACGGCCGAGGTGTTGTTGGTTTCACCAGCGGCGCGCTCGGCGACTTGACCACCGACATCCGCCGAGACGAAGACGAAGAAATCGGCCTCCTCCTGCGGTGCCGTGAGCGAAACTTCAAGAACGCGCTCTTCCCCGGGAGCGAGCGACGCGGTCGCGGCGATGGGAGCCGTCAAGAATTGATCGCCTCCGAAGGTCGCATCGGCCGAGCGGAACGCACGATCGCTCCACGGAATCAAAGCGGTCGCGTTGCCTTGGTTCCGCACGGTCCAACGCAGCGTGAACACTTGCCCAGCTTCGAGGGAAACAGGCATGTCGATCGCCGTCACGACGAGGTCGGGTGCCGCTGGTGGCTGCACCTCGACCGACCCTGCGACAAGCGTGTTGTCCGCATCGTCCGACTCGAAGCGCGTGGCCGTCGCGTCGACCGCGATGAGCACCGAGTACGTTCCGTTCGGCGTCGACTCAGGCAGCGTGAACGAGACACTTCCTGCAAGCGACGCACCCGCGGCGAGCAGGCTATCGCTGCGCGCGACTGTACCGAGCAGAATGTCGGAGGCGTCGAGCGTCGCATCAAGCGAGAGGACAACCCGGTCGGTGAATGCCGGACCAATCGCGTCACCGGCACCCGTGTTCGCCGTTGCGAAGTTCACGGTCGTTGCTTGCGTCGTGAAGATCGTGGCGGGAACTTGGGCATTGGTCGCGACCAGATTTCCCGCGAGAATTTGGATCGGCGCTCCGAAGATGGTGTTGTTCGCTTCGCCGTCGTTTTTCGACGAGGCTTCTGCGATGTCACCATGGACATCGAGCGAAAGACGCGGCGTCAAGGTGCCTGAGAAGAATGGCGCTGTTCCTGAAATTGAGCGCTCGGCCGAAGCCTTCGGCGCGAGATCAGCGTCGGCGGTCGTCGTGCCAAGCGCTGCAACAACCGATTCATTCTTTGCAACAACCAGATCAACACGCGCGGTCCACGGCGCGATTGCGTCGGCGTTGCCCCCATTGACCTCCGTGAACGCTGCCGAAAGCGGAGCACCAGCACTCACCGATTTCGCGAGCACCACACCGTCGGCCACGAGATCTGCGACGGGAACCTCTTTCTCAATCGCGATGGCGACACTCGTCTTCTCAAGCGTAAGCGTGGTGTTCGGTGGCAGCACGGTCGAGGTGAACGCGCCACTGCGACCACCGGGGAACGACGCGAGCGTCCACGTGGTGCCCACGGAAGGCGCGAACGAAGGATCAAACGCCAGTGTGCAGCCGCCGTCGAGCGCGCCCGTCGATGCCGTGATGGCGGTATCGGCCGCCGTCGCGAGACGCGTGAACGACGACGACGCATTGCACGCGAACCCGCCCGTGATGGTGAGTGCGCTTGAACCCTCGAGCGTGAGGAAGCCTTCGTTGAGGAGCGTCCCGCCGAACGGCGTGATCGCGCGTGATCCCGCATCAACAAAGCGCGCGCGCGCTCGTGGCTCGATCCGCGCAAGCGACGCGAGGTGGTCGGTGGTTCCATTCGCGCTCGAGACGACGACGCCCGCGCCGCGCACCGTGAGATCGGCGGCGAGCGTGTGGATCGGCTGCGGTAGGCGCAGGTCGCCCGCGACTTTCCAGACACCGCCCGCGAGACGGTTCGACGCGAGGTTCGCGATGGTGCAGTTGAGGCGGAGGACTCCCTCGTCGACCACGACCGCGCCCGTGCTCGTCAGGATCGTCTGCGCGAAGCTCGAGTTCACGCTCTTGAAGCCCGCGCCCGTCGCGCGCAGCGTGCCCTCGTTCGCGAACGGGACGGGATTGCCGTTCGAGCCGTTTCCAAGCAGCTGGCAGCTCTG
>CAIWCL010000184.1 GCA_903911205.1 uncultured bacterium | reverse complement strand
GAAGTGGCGGATCGCACCGCCATCGACGCCGCACACACCTTCAAAGTGGCTGCCGATCCAGAACTTCCCGTCGCGATCTTGCAGCATCGCGCGCACGCCGCCGTTGAGGGCGCCGTCTGCCCGCGCTTCGTAGGTCAACGGCAGCCGTTGAGGCGCGGCGGGCTGGTCGCCCAAGGGATCATTGCCGGGGTTGTGCTTCATGACGGGCGCGTCACTCGCGCATCCAGCGCAGACCGCTATCACAAGCTGTAGAGCGACGCGCGTGCGGATGATGCTGCTGAACTGCATGGCACGCAGAGTACGCATGAAGCGTTCCCGGCACACACGCCTCAACGGCGTGGACGGATGACATTTTCGTCCACGACGGGACGTTGTCCTGCGTCGCCTTTACTGCGCGACGGATCACCGCTCGCCGTGTCGCTCGGAAGCGGATCACTCGCGCGTGGAACGCGACAGTTGCCGCAAGTACCGCGTGGCTTCGCGCAACGGCCGCGCCATCCACCCGACACACATGGTTTGCCCGCCATGAGCATGGCCTACGCCGCGCTTGGCGCGAGCGTCGACCCCGCGAACTTCCGCAAACTCATGGACGCCAACCGTTGGTGGTTCACGCTTGCGCAGTGCACCGACGGAACCTTCTACTACCAGCCGAACCGCGACAACGCGGGCGACGGCTCCGACGCGTGCACGCATCATGAAGGAGGCGCTACTGCCACGGACCGTCCTTGGTGACTCGGACAAATGACGTGCCATCATGTCGAAAGAGGCCGTTGGTTCCTCCCAGCCACAGTCGTCCGCTGCCGTCTTCCAGAATGGTGAACGCGAGCGACGTAATGTCGTCCTGTTCATGCAGTTTGGTAAAAGCGTTCCCGTCATATCGATACATGGGAGAGCGCTTACCGGCGAACCAGATGTTGCCGGATTGATCTTCGTGCATGCACCAGATCTCTGTGCCCACCACGATGCCCAACTCGGTGAAGTTGGTGAAGCGGCTTCCATCGAATCGGCTGATCCCTCCGTGAGTCGTCCCGAACCAAATGTTCCCCGACTTGTCTTCAAGAATGTTGCTGACGGCGTTGCTGGGCAGGCCGTCGCGTTCTGAGATGTTCCTCAAGGTCTGGCCGTCGTAGACATACGCTCCGCCGTTGGTGCCGAACCACACCTGGCCTTTGCGGTCCACCGTGATGCAATGCACGATCGTGCCGCTGGTCACGCCTCTCGTCGGATCGGGCTCTGCCTCGGGAAGTGCGAAGGGGAGAAATGTCTTTCCGTCGAATCGGCAGACGCCCTCGATGGTGCCGATCCAAATCACGCCGCTCGTGTCAACGGCCATGCTCCAGACATCGGCGCTGATCAAGCCGTCCTTTTCGCCGAAGCTCGTGAATGACTGATCGTCAATTCGGGTGATGCCGCCTGTTGTTCCACACCAGGTCGCGCCGGACTTATCCTCGATGATCGCTTTGATCGTGACTGCGCGTCCGAGATCATCCTTGATTTCATAGTTGGTCAAAGTTCTTCCGTCGTTGCGGAAGAGGTCGCACTCGCCGCCGATCCAAAGCGTTCCGCGCGAATCCTCGAACACGGATCGCACGACACCGCGAATCTCTGCGGTAGGGGCGACATCGATCACGAGCGACGCCGCGCGTGCTTGCACATCTCGCACTTGTGGCAAGTGGACAGCGTCTTGGGTTGATGGCGGCTGATGAAGTGCAGGGTGATTGGTCGTGCCGATGCTTCGCGCGGATTCCGGCGATTTCATGCACCCGACGGTGAACAACTCGACGACAACCAATGAGGCGACGATGGACCTACGGATGTGGAAGTCTCGCATGCTCCGCGCTCCTCTCTTGGTTCTTTGACGAGTCGCTCGCATCGGCCCACCACCTCTGGACGCACCATACGCCGGATGTTGTCCAGCCTGCGGATGCCACGGGCGAGGAGTTCGCCGATCGCGCGCATCCGGGTGGCGTGAGGGAAGGGGGCTTCGTTCGGGTGGGGCATGCCGAAGTCAGAGGGTTCGGTCAGAGTCGCACGCCTTCCTACCTCTCGCTCCACAGCCAAAACGAAAGTTCTCCGCTTTCTTGACGGAGGGCGTCAGAATTCTGCGTGGATCAGGCGGTTCGTCAGCCCGCGGGGCTTGCGTCGTTCGCAGGCCCGATCGGGCAGTGACGAAAATCGCCTGAACACGCTGAACCGCGATTGCCGCCCACGGATACAAGTCCGAACTGCCGAACTTCGAGGAGAGCGCATCGCCGTGGAAAGCAGAGAAGCCGCTCCAACCCAGCCCGCTCCCGCTGATCCGACAAGTCCACCCGATGTGAGCTCCTTACATCTCGGCTGCCGCCGTTGTCTGCAGCCTTTGGGGAGTGCGGTACCGAGCCGTTGTCCGGAGTGCGGGCTCGCGATCGACCCCACCAACCCGCGAAGCGTGTGCGACCTTCGTGATCGCCGACGTCGTATCGAACTCATGGTTGCGTTCACCGCCGGGGTCGCGGTTGCAGGGCTGCTTGCGTTCGGATGGTGGTTTGGCTTGATGAAGCTCAACCAGTGGATGCCGGTCCTCAATGTGGTCGCTCCGCTCGTTGGCCTCGCTGCTGTGCCCGCAGTGTTGTGCGCTCGGCTTCCGCGTGTCCGACTGGCGATCGCCTACGCGATCGGGAGTTGGAGTTTCCCTGGTTGGGCGTTGCTTGCGATCGCGATCGACCAGTTGCGGCAGGGCGTTCCGATCAGTGGCATGGAGATCGGCATTCGAATCACGCTGCTCGTGGGAGCGCCAGCGGTTGCGTTGGTCATTGCCATAGGTCTCGGTATCGGAGGACTGCTCCGGGTG
>CAIWCL010000183.1 GCA_903911205.1 uncultured bacterium | reverse complement strand
GAACTACCCGCAGTTCTACTGCCGCGAGAATCCTGTGGTTGTCGTCACCGGCGTTGGCGCAGCGACACTGTCGTTGGAAGTGGCGACGACGACGTGTGCGCCCGCCGATCTCGACTGCGATGGCGCGGTCGCGGCGGCGGATTTGTCCCTCCTGCTTGCCGCGTGGGGCACGAGTGGCGGAAACGCGGATATCGATGGCGACGGCATCGTGGGCGCCGCTGATCTTTCGCTTCTTCTCGCAGCGTGGGGCTAACTTCTTTCGGATAGTTGCCCGCTGAACGGAAGCCGACGGTTCGGATCGTTTGACCAGTGAGTATGCGGGGCGGTGCGACGCCGAACGCTTCAGCGAGACGAACGAAACTCCGCGAGATTCCGCGAGGCGTGACCTACTTCCGCGAGGCGTGAGTTACTTCCGCGAGGCGTGACCTACTTCCGCGAGGCGTGATCTACTTCCGCGAGGCGTGACCTACTTCCGCGAGGCGTGACCTACTTCCGCGAGGCGTGGCCGCCTACGCGAGGCGCGCCTGCGGACGGCCATACACCGGCGTCAACTTCCGGCGCACACGCTCGGCGATACTCTCAAGCATGCGCTCGACTTCTGTCGTCGCGATCTCAAGCACCGCAGCGATCTCGTGCACCGTGAGTTCCTCGGTGTAGCGCAGCATGAGCACGAGACGCTCACGACGCGTGAGTTCACGAATCAACTCCGAGACGACGTTGCCGTGGCGTGCCTGCGACGGCGAGGTTGGCGTGAGTGTGGATGCACCACCCTCAACACGCGCGACCTTCGGGGAGACTTCAGCTCGATCCTGGCGAGTCATGACCCGTCCTTCCTGTCACCTTCCTTGGCGACGCGGGGAAGATAACCGCAGCAGTGGGCGGTACGTCAAGTGGGATGTTTGCCTGAGTCACGCAGATCAGCTGCCCGCCGGAGGTGTATCGCCGCAGCGTTCCACGATCCTTCAACTCATCCCTCGGTCGTTCAGCCCGCAGCGACCTTCGCCACAGAGAAGAGCGGCAACAGCAGTGCAATCGCGACCGCGCCAAGAACGGAACCAAAGACAAGAATCAGCACTGGTTCCAAGAGGCTCGTCGCTTGTTTGAGCGCGGTTTCGAGGTCCTCTTCCGCGAAGACAGCCGCGCGCGAAAGGACCTCGGGCAGGCGACCCGAGCGCTCACCTGCCGACACCATCGATACGACGGTCGAAGGCAACAGTGTTTCCGCACGAAGCGCCTCGACGAGCGTGCCGCCGTCACGAAGACGCGCATCGATCGCATCCCAAAAGCGTTCGGCGCGCGGAGAACGCGATAAACCGCGACAGATCGCAATCGCATCGAGCAGGTGGATACCGCTAGCAAGCAGCGTCGCAAGCGTGCGGCAACTCGTTGCCACAAACGCCATGCGGGAGAGTCGACCGAGCACCGGCAAACCGAATCGGACACGGTCGATGAGTCGATCCCACGCATCCGAGCGAGTGAGCGCCCAGACCGCGAAGCCTGCGCCGATCGCGATCAACCCGAGGAGGAGTCCATTCGACCTCACCGCATTGCTCGCACCGAGCAACACCTGGGTCGGCCAAGGCAGTTCCGCCCCTCGATCTGAGTAGATCTTGGCAAAGCGCGGAAGCACAAAGACAAGCAGCGCGATGACGACCACCGTACCGGCACCGAGCATGAGGAACGGGTAACTGGCGGCTGCGCGAATCTGTTTCGCAAGCCGTTCGCCACGACGGAGGTGGTCGGAGGCACGCAGGAGCATCGGGCCGAGCTGGCCCGTCGACTCCGCGGCGCGCGTCAGCGCCACGACGACTGCTGGAACTTCACGACCGCGGCGGCTCAACGCCTCCGAGAGTGGAACCCCCGACTCAACTTCTGCGGCAAGCTTCGCCACGAATGGCGTGAACTCCGCGCGAACGCCTTCCTGCGCGGCACTCGCAAGCGCTTCACTGATCGGAACCCCCGCCTCTGCCATCGTGCCGAGGTGGCGGCAGAGCGCGGCGAGATCGCTTCGGCGCGCGCGAGACGCTCGCGTTCCTCGAGCATCGGAGCCCGAAGCAGCGAGTCGCGCATCACGGTGGATTGCAAGAACCGTCTTCCCCTCTGCGCGAAGCCGACGAGCGACCTCCTGGGGGCTTTGCGCGATCAGCGTACCTGTGGCCTCGCGTCCGTCTGCATCGACCGCGCGATAGGTGAACGTGGCGCGTGCCGCGATCTCTGTCGCCGGAGCCGCAAACGCATCCATCGTCACGCCAGCCGTATTGCCACCGCCGCGATGATCACGCGCATCGCGTGCATCGATCCCATGCGGATTGCGGGCCTGGTTCGTTGCCATGATCGCGATCCATACTCACGACGCAGTCGCGAGCACGACCTCCTCAAAGGTAGTGACGCCTTCGCGCACTTTGGAAAATCCGTCGGCGCGCATCGTGCGATGACCACCCGCGCGGGCAACGCCGATGAGCTCCTGCAGCGTCGCGCCACGCGCGACCGCATTCGCGAATGCCTCGTCCGGCACGAGCAACTCGAAAACACCAACGCGACCAGCAAAACCAGAGCCGCGGCAGCGCGAGCAACCTGCGCCACGGGCGAACGTACCGCCTTCGCCAACGAGTTCTTCAACCGCAGCGCGTACCGCGAGATCCGGCTCGTACGCCTCGCGACAATGTGGACAGATACGCCGCACAAGTCGTTGTGCCAAAACACCGCGCACCACCGCCGCCACAAGGAATGGCTCGATACCGATGTTCACGAGACGCGTCACCGCGCTCGTTGCGTCATTCGTATGCAATGTGGAGAAGACCAGGTGCCCTGTCAGCGCCGCTTGCACCGCGGTCTGCGCGGTTTCTCCGTCACGAATCTCACCAACCATGATGACATCGGGGTCCTGACGAAGCATCGCTCGCAGCGCAGACGCAAACGTGAAGCCGGCCTTGTCATTCACCTGGAATTGGTTCACGCCGGGGAGCGTTGCCTCGATCGGGTCCTCGACCGTGGAGATGTTTCGATCGGTCCCGTTCAAACTTGCAAGCGCTGAATAGAGCGTCGTTGACTTTCCGCTGCCGGTTGGGCCTGTGACGAGCGCAATTCCATTCGAACGTGCAACAACGGTGCGCCAGCGCGAGAGAAGTTCCGCGCCCATGCCGAGTCGCTCGAGCGGCACAAGTGCTGCGCGACTATCGATCACGCGAATGACGACTTTCTCTCCGTGTCGACCAGGCATCGTCGAGACGCGCAGATCGATCGGTCGACCCTCGAGCATCACGTGGATGTCACCATCCTGCGGCAATCGACGCTCCGAGATATCAAGCCCGGCCATGATCTTGATTCGACTGGCAATCGCAGCCGCCATTTTCCACGGCGGATCCACCTTCTCAAAGAGCCGTCCATCGACGCGGAAACGTACGCGCAATCGACGATCACCTGGCTCGATGTGAATGTCGCTCGCGCCATCATGAACCGCGCTCCAGAGCAGCCAATTCACCGTTTTGACAACCGGTGAGTAGCCAGCGAGATCGCGCAGATCCTCGATCTCTGCAACCTCG
Source organism: uncultured bacterium (assembly GCA_903911205.1). GTDB lineage: Bacteria > Planctomycetota > Phycisphaerae > Phycisphaerales > SM1A02 > QWPT01. The sequence goes on along the minus strand of CAIWCL010000183.1, from coordinate 12,290 downwards.
CGTTCCACGACCGAGAACGAGTGCTCGTCAAAACCTCCAACAATGTCGTCGATCACGAAGACATTCGCGGCAGGCACATATGCCTCAAGCGCGGCACGAATACACGCCGCCGTCGCTGCCACAATCTGCACCTGTTTCCCAGTGCGACGGCGGATTTCTTCGAAGAGGTAGAGATTTGCAGGCTCCGCAACAGCAACAGTGAGTGTTTCCCGCACAAGAAAGAGCGGAAGCACGAGATGCTCCAACAGCCAATCGCGCGGAAGCGTTTCAAGTGCCTTCGGGTCGGCAATTCGCGCGATATCGCGCGCAAACGGAATGCCGTAGCTTTCTGCAACCGCCTCCATCACTTGCTCGTCACTTGCGAACTGGAGTTCGACAAGCGTTTCGCCGAGAAGCTTGCGGTGCCCCTGCGTCTTTTGATGTTCGAGCGCCTCCAGCAATTGCTTTGGCGTGATGAGTCCGCGCGCGACGAGCATCTCGCCAAGCTGAAGTCGCGGCAATCGATCCACGATCGCTTGATGTCGAGGAAGAGCGCCCATCAGCGCAAGCTCCTCGCCGCGAGTTCAACGCTTTCGGCGCATTCAAAGCGTTCTGCAAGACGCGTCAGTCGCAACGCCTCACGAATCGCGTGCTGTGGTGCCACAAGACGCAATGCGCCGCCCGCCCGTGCAGCCTGCTCACTGAGCCACAGCAACGCTTCAAGCGCAGCGCTGTCCGCGAGCGTAACGTTGGAGAGATCGAGCACGATGCTCTTTGCACCTTGCGACAAACGTTCCAACGCAGAACGACGAAGTTCGTCAGGTCCATCAGAAGCAAACTCGCCGCTTAGGACCGCAAGTGCAATGGGCCCATGTGATTCCCAGGAGAGTTTCATGCAGCCCTCCGCGCATCGCGACGCAGCAAACTCTCCAGTGAAATGACCTCAGGAACACGTTCATGCATCTCGAGCGCTTCTCGCCCGAGCGCATCGAGGCTCGACGCGTCACCCGCCGGTGGAGCAGCCTCTGCGTCATGCTCGGCAAGTGCGTCATAGGTTCCGAGATCAAGCGCAAGAAAGTGCTCGAGATACTGCGGATCGAATTGACGCCCCGCGAGGACGCGCATTTCTGCGAGCACATCCGCCCGCGTCAATGCGCGACGATAGGTACGCGTCGAACTCATTGCGTCAAAGGTGTCGGCAATCGCGATGATGCGCGCCACTTGCGGAATCGCCTCGCCCGAGAGCCCATGCGGATATCCGTGTCCATCAAAACGTTCATGGTGATGGAGCACACCGTCGAGAATCGTTCGAGAACCAGGGATATCACGAAGAATCTGGTAGCCGCGCTCTGGATGTTGCTTCACGATCGCGAACTCTTCGTCGGTCAAGCGCCCCTGCTTCCGGAGGACCGCCTCAGGAACCGCGATTTTTCCAACGTCATGCACAAGGCCCGCGATGTAGATGTCCGTCACTTCGCGCTCAGGAAGTCCAGCCCTCGAAGCGATCTGCTTCGCGAGGAGCGCGACGCGTTGAGAGTGACCGCGGGTGTACGGGTCCTTGGCATCGATCGCAGAAACGAGCGCCGAGAGCGCGCCCACAAACGTCCGATCGCGGTCTTGTGTGAGTCGGGCGTTGTCGATGAAGACCGAGAGATTTCCAGCGGCAGTGCCGACAAGAGCTCGCTCGAAGCTCGACATCGCTCCGTCGCCCGAGGTTCGATCCCCGGCGGCAAATGCACCGAACCGCTCACCCTCTCGACCAAGCGGTGCAACCACAATGTTTTCACCAACAATCGAAGCCTGCACGAGATCCGATGTCTCGCGAAGAACCAACTCCGAAAGTTGCGATGCGTCGACACCGTCGAGCAGAACCTCACCAGGCTCGAGCCCGAGAATCGCTGCTGCGGCGCCGTCGACGCGCAACGCCGTCCAACGACAACCAATGGTCTGACGTGCTTCTGCGAGCGTCCGACGCGCAAACTCGACAGGCGACGCGCCGCGCGCCATCGCATCTGCGAGTGAATGCAGAAGATGCAACTCCTCCATCGCCGTCGAGAGATTCGCGCCGGACTGTTCGCCCGCGATGCGCTCCCACTCCGCACGTGCGAGTGCTGCAACGATGCGTTGAAGCCGACCGAGACTGCGACGTTCCCAAGGATCCGATGCACGAATTCCGCTGCGTACAACCCTCGCATCCAGTCCGGCCCGGCCTGCAAGGATGTCGAGCGTTTCGCCTTCAGCGCCCTCGGAGAGAAGCGTTACCGCGACAAATCGACCACCGACAACACGTCGCGGAATGTCGACAGGCATCACGACGAGGCCAAAAAGCGGCTCAGACGAGCGCTCTTGCCCGACCGCGATCCGCGCGACGCCGCGCGCGATCAAGCCACGTGCCGCAGGCGTCGTCAACAACATTTCAAGGTAGCCAAGACCATCGCCATGCGACGGAATCGGTGCATTCGGATCGGCTGGAAGCAGCACCGCTCCAGCGTCTCGCACAGAACGCGCGAGACCTGCAAGTTCGTTTCGTGCAGCGGTTGTGCGCGGCTCTACGCTCACGCCGCCCTCCGGTCTTGTGCGTGTCGCCCCTTCTCAAGAATCGAGACAACATCTGCAAGAAGCGCTCGCGGTGAGAATGGTTTATGGATGACGCCCACAATGCTGGCAGCGCGTGATTCACCTTCATGGAGGAGGTGACCCCGCGCCGTCAGAATGAGTACTGGGATCTCCGCGAATCGCGCATCGGCCGCCATGGCGTGCGCCAATTCCAGGCCATTGATTCCTGGCATTTGCAGATCTGTGAGAACAAGTTGAAACGCACTCGCATCGGAGGTCGCACGCAACCTCGCGAGCGCTTCCTCGCCATCGAACGCAGTGGTCACGTCGATACCTGCATTTCGCAGCTTCAACGCGACAACCTGCACGATGTGTGCCTCGTCATCCACGACGAGCACGCGAGGCGCCACATGCACGGAGTTGTTGCAGAGTTCATCCATGTGCTCGAAGTCCCGCATTACGCGGCCTTCCGCAGCGTTGCCTCTGTCGGTATCGCGAACCAAAACCGCGAGCCGCGACCAACCTCAGAGTCGACGCCGATCTTGCCACCGTGCATTCCTTCGACAATGTTGCGGCAGAGATTGAGCCCAAGTCCGGTACCTTTGGCAACTTTTTCATGTCCCGCAACGCGGTAGAACTTGCCGAACAGCTGCGGCAACGCGTCGGCAGGAATGCCGAGGCCGTTATCGCGGACCGAGATAACCACCTCTCGCGCAAGCGCATCGAAGTCGACCTCGACTTCCACGCGTCCACCTTCAGGGGTGTATTTCAACGCGTTTGACACGAGGTTGAGGATGACCTGCTTCAGGAGGCCGCCATCGGCTGGCACCGTTGCGCCCCCGGTCGTACGTGCAAGCGCAAGGGAAATGTCGCGCCGCTTTGCTTCGCCCTGCTGCTCGTCGACGCAAGCACGGCAAAGCGCAGCGAGATCGGTGGTCACGAGATCGGCTCGAGCAATTCCGCTTTCAATCCTGCTGATATCAAGCATGTGATCGACGAGCCGTGACAATCGATCGGCCTCAGAAAGGATGACGCGCAAAAATCGATCGTGTTCCGCGTCGTCCGCATACTCACGATCAACAAGCATTTCTGCATACGCGCGCAGTGACGAAAGAGGCGTGCGCAGTTCGTGACTCGCCTTCGAAACAAACTCCGTCTTCATGCGATCGGCCTCGCGCTCGACGCGCACATCTCGCATGAGAATGGCGACGAGTGCCTCTCGATGCGATTCCGCACGAGTCGCATGGACGACCACGGGCGCGTGACGATCACCTTGCCAGTCGAATTCGAATCGACGCCGTGCAGCATCGTCGCACTCCGCGAGGCCAAGAACGCCCCGTCGAACGTGCGCAGGGAGTTGATCGAATGCGCGACGCGTGCCGAGTACCGAGTTCTCCTCGCCGAACCGCTCCACCGCCGCTTCATTCGCGAAACGCGTCTCACCATGCGCATCGACAAGGAGTACCGCATCGGTCAGCGCATCGAGAAGTTTGGTCCGCTCCTCCGAACGAAGTTCGACTGCACGCGCCTTCAGGATCACTTCCGCGTCCATCGGCCGAAGCATGGGCGGCGTGGCTGCATGGACGAGCGCATTGCCCTCCGTAGGCACAGATCGTGGTACGCGCAGCAAAACAGCCGCAGCGCCGAGCGCTGACGCTGCCGCGCCCATGAGCCACGGCATCATGGAATCACTACCGAATTCCGCGAGTAGCGACGCCACTAGGACCGCCAACGCGATCGCGCCGATCGGAACTCGCGTCGCGACGAATGTCACAGACCGCTGCTCATGTCGATTCGAAGATGGATCGACCTGCACAAGACCTCCGTTCGCCGCCATCAGTCATTGGTGACGCCAGCGAAAGCGCGCCGCGCGATCACGGAGCTCGGATCAAGCTTCATCGCTTCGCCCAGAACCTTGAGACTCTCTTGACGCTTCCCCGCGCTTTCAAGAGCGAGTCCAAGCGCGACAAGTGCCTCGACATCTTTCGGCGACTTCGCGACTGCCAGTCGATGCCAACGAATCGCTTCGTCGGTGCGACCACGGCCCTCGGCAACCATGCCTCGCAGCGTGTAACCGCGCGAATCGCTGGCCTTGAGCGCCACAAGCCGCTCCGCTGCTTGTTCCGCGCGTGCGAGATCACCACTCGAGAGTGCTGCCGTCGCAAGATCACGCCACGCCTCAGCGTCTTCTGGATAGGCGCGCGTCTCTTCCACGAATACCGCTCGCGCCTCTGCCATTCTGCCGAGCATCGTGAGCGCACGCCCTTCGTGGCGATACACCTCATTTGGAATCTCGGCGCGACGACCATTCGCTTCCTTCGCGACAATCGCGCGCTGTCGACGCGCTGCATCGAGACAACGCTGCCACTCTCCCGCGCGGAAATACGCAGAAACAAGTTTTTCAGCAAGGAGCGGTGCTTCGGCATCAATGACCAGTGCGCGTTCGTAACTCCGCGCAGCGGATGCGTCGTCATTCTTGAGGAATGAAACATCGCCGAGCAACTCGTGCATCGCGGCGTTGTGTTCGAACTGCGCAAGCTTTGGAAGAAGCAGCATGCGCGCTTCATCAAGTTCACGTTGGGCGATCATCACTTCAGCGGCCGCCAAGAGATATGCGACTTTCTCAGGCGCAAGCTCGGAAGCCTTGAGATAATCCTCCGACGCCTTGACCAAGTCGTTCCATCGCTGGTGCACGATGCCTCGGAAGTAGTATGGTTCGGCAAGCGAAGGATCATTTTCAATCGCCTTCCCGAACGCGGTGAGCGCGCGCTCAAGGTGCTTCGCTTCGAGTTCGATGCGACCAAGCAGCGACCAATACTTCGCTTCTTTGTCACTGCGCGCGATCGCAGACTCCACTTCCTTGCGTGCCTTGTCGAGTTCGCCTGTTTCAAACGCTTGCTTCGCTTGATCGAAGTTCACAAGACTCGTCGTACGACGAAAGCGTTCATCCGCTTCACGACGTGCCTCGATACCCGAAGTGCGCGGGGCGCACGCCGTCAACGCAAGGACGGCCGTAAGGGAAAGGAATGAAAGCGACTTGAGACTGCGCATGGTCGACTCCAGAGTTCGAAAACGACACCGCGCCCGGATTGGGCGCGGCGCGTCCTGACAAGTTGTCGGCGCTTTGAGTGCGATTATTGAGCGTCAGGCTCGGAAATCGCGGCGATCCGATCCCAATACACATCGTTGAAATAACTGGGCGTCCAGCGATACCAATCGAGATAGAACGGCGCACGTTGCGCGACCGAGAACGCGTCGAACGTGATGAACCCCGCGGTATTCAACGTCGGAGCTTCAGCCGCATGCGCGACCGGTTCGAGTTCGAGCGCGCTATTCGCGGTCGCGGCATCGCCTGGGATCGCCGGCTCCATTTCCAACGAAAGCGCGACATTTGAAGCGATCGGAGAGGAAGCCTCGGCGGCTTCGCCCATCATTTCTGCCGTTGGCGTGTCGACCGTCGTCGCGGCAGCTGCCGAATCTGGATCGATCGCCGATTGCTTCGGAGGCTCTGACTCCGACGCATCATCGAGTTTCATCTCGATCATGCGCTGCATCATGCTGCGTTCATAATCCGCCTGCGATGTGCTTCCACCCGAGCGCAATTCCTCGCGCATGCGAATGATTTCAGGTTGATTATGCGAGAGTCGGAGCGAGTTTTCGATGTGGTGCATCGCAAGATCACGATCACCCTTCGCGAGCGCATCGATCGCTTGTTGATTCTGCGCCGTTGTCAGCGAATCACGCGACCAGGGCAGCAGTCCCTCGCGCGCACCAATGCGCACCGCGGACGCGAATTGCTCCGCCTCATCTGCCCAGACCTTCGCAACATCATCCTTCACAATCGTCGGGGTGACGAGGAAGATGATCTCCTCGCGTTTCAACTCATCGTCGTAACCCTTGAACGCATTTCCCAGAATCGGCACATCACCGAGACCAGGAACTTGGCGGCGCTCGATCTTGGTGTCTTCCTTGAAGAGACCGCCGAGCACGAGCGTTTGACCGCTCTTTACGCGCACGTTGGTGACGATTTCGCTTGTGTCCTCATTCGGCACAGGCAATTCGGATCCTTGTGAATCCGTCAAGTTCTCGATCTTGGCGTCGGACAAACTCGGAGCAAGTTCCATGCGAATGGACCCATCCGACGAAATGAACGGCCGGAAAATCAGCTTGATACCTGAGTCGAGGAACTCAACCGACTGCGTGGTCGACGTCTGCGTGGTGGTCGACGTGAGGTAGCCAACGCGACGGCCGATGAGAATCTGGGCGCGCTGACGATTCAACGCCATGACCCGCGGCCGTGCGAGCACCGTCGTGTCGGTCACGCTGTCCAACATGCGCAGGAATACGGACACGTCGTCGGACACCACACCAACGCGCATCGTCGATTCACGATCCCAACCCGCGACGGCGGTGTTCACCGAGTTCGCAACTTGGCCGTTGTTTCCAACATCGCCAGTAAAGAGATCGTTCGCACCAGAGAGTGGATTCGTCAGATCTGCAATGTCGAGGTTTCCAATGACAGAGACATCAACACCAAATCCGTCTTTCTGATCTACCTTCGATGACACGATGGTTGACTCGACCACCACCTGTGCAGGAGGCGTGTCAATCTCCGTGAGCAGCGTTTCAATCGCCTTCAGATTCTCGGGAAAATCGCTGACAACGAGCATGCCTTGGAATGCCCAGCTGTCACTTCCGCCGTCGGTCGACGAAGGCTGAAACCCCTTCTCGACATCACCAACAAAAGATACCTTTCCAGCTTCGGAGAGAAGCGGCGCGATGAATTCCCCGGCATCCTTCGCGTTGAGATACTCCAACGGAAAGTTGCGGCTCGACTTCTTCATTCGACTGCGTGAAATGTCTTCCCATTCCTCGCGCGTGTAGACGTAAATGAAGTTGCCAGCTTCCTCCATGCGAAGATCGTTCGCACGGAGCAAAACATCCAATGCCTCCATCACCGTCACATCAAAAAGATTGGCGGTCACCGTTCCGGCGACACCTTTTGATGCAACGATGTTGCGACGACCTTGCATCGACAACATCTGCAGTGCCTGCAGAATGTCTGTGTCCTGAAATTGCACTGTGAAGGTCTCGGCGACGGCTTGACCTTCGGTTGGCTTCACCTGGGCACTCCCCGCGGCTTGACCCGGCGCAGCGGCGGTCTTCGCTCCCTGAGCCCAAGCAGGTGTTTGCATTGCGAAGGCCGCGGCGGTCGCGATGAACGCGAATCGTCGAAGTGCGGTCGTTCGCGGGCGCGTCGTGAAGGCCGCAATCATGTCCGTGTTGGAATTCGTCATGGCGTGTTCCCGAAGTCCCTTTCGTCGCCGTCTCGGACGGCCGTTCCGGAGTTCTCCGAACTCCGTGCGCGTCAATCGCGCGTTCCCCCGTTGCCAGCTGCGCCTGCTGCTCCCGCAGGTTGACGCAACCGAATTTCGAACCGCTCGCCTTCCCCCTCGACACCGTTCCACTCGATGATCGCAGCGCTTTCGCGCACTTCCACAAGCGTAAAACGCAGGCCGTCGGCGCTCTCCAGCACATCGCCGACTCGATACGTCCGACCGTCGATCACTGCGATGGAAAGTCCCTTACCTGCGGACTGAAGCCGGAATCGCTCCGCTTCCTTGCCGGCAGCCCGACAAACTTCGCGCCTCGCTTCATCGGCTGTCGGCAACTCAACCTTGGGCGGAGGCGCCGTAGGAGCTGCAACTGGTTCGTTCGGAGTCAGCTTGGGGAACGTATGCGGGTCAATCCGAAAGGGATCGGTGCGAATCTCGGTGGATGGCGCGAGTCCCGGATCGAATTCAGGCGGCAGTTCCGGCTCGGAAGAAGCGTTCTTCGCGGTTGGATCATCCGCGATTGCCGTCTTGGGAAGGCTTGTGAGGATGCGGATACGCGCCCAAAGAAGTAGCCCCATCGGCTTCGCCCACGCAACCACCGCGAAAACGGCCAAAAACGCGATCGCGCTGCGTCGGCTTCGCAGCCAACGCCATGTATTCGTCCCACCACTTGCACTCATCGTGTTGTTCGTCGTGGCGTTCGTCGTGGCGTTCGTCGTGGCATTCGTCGTGGCATTCATCGTGGCGTTCGCCGCAGTGCTTGCGTTGGCGTGATCTGAACTTTCGCGTGAGCCGTACTTCATCGTGGGGACTCCTTCATCGCTGGCACATCAAGCTCTTCACCGGTCGCGTACACCGCATCGAGTTCCAGGCGCGCCTCTACAAAACCTGAGGCTTCCGAAGCATCGCGATCGGATCCAGATCCGGATACGGATTTGGCTTGTGGACGCGTGATCTCAATGCGAATGGGTCGCACGAGTCGACGATCACCCTCTGCGCGCGCGAGGATTTCCATCACTCGCGAGAAACTCGCTTGCATCTCGACAATCAGCGGAACCGCCTTGAAGCGACTCTCTTTGAGGAGCGCCGGCAGAGGCTCGCCCGCCACGATTGTCTGATTCTCAACTTCTGAACCCGCACCAACCGCAAGTGTGCGCATCAGCGCACCCATCTGCGAGCCTTGTTCAACTTCGTTTGGAATCGTGCGCAGCACACGTGCGCACTCCGCACGCACGACTTTGACCTCGTCACGAAGACGATCACGTTCGGCTTCAAGCATCGAGAGTTGCGATGCACGCGCGAGCAGTCGACCTGATTCCGCTGCCCGCGCTTCCGCGCGAGTCCATGCGGGATACACCGCAAACGTTGCCACCGAAACAAGCACCGCGGCCGAACAGCCGAGGAACGCGAGCGCGACACCCGACGGACGCAGCGAGCGCAGTCGGAGGCGCGAGAAAGAAAATCGCCACTTCATGGCTCGCCTCCCGTCACTTCTTTGAGGTCATACGCAGTGAGAGCGCTCTCCGCGATTGGAGTCAATGCCCAGCGCTTTTCAAGATCGATCGCGAAGGTCACTCGAAACTCACGCACATTTCGACCGAGAAATTCGCGGCTTCGACTCGATTCAAGCGCCACGCGCGAAACAGGAGCAAGCGCTCCGACCGCATCGACGATGCGCCCGACGTCTGATTCATCCAACGCAATGCCTGCGATCTCACCGCGCAATTCTCGGGTTGGATCGACTTCCTTTGCATTGCGACGCACGCGACGCGTCGCGCCCTGGACATTCGCATACTCAAGCGAGACACGATCGAGCACCGTTCCCACAGGGAGGTGCGCGGCGATCGTTTGCACAACGCTCGAGGCAGGGATCGCGACACCAACTTCGCGCTGCCCATCGAGTTGCATGTCGATGGCATTTCGCTCCATCTTGAGTCGAGCGATTTCTTCCTCAAGCAGCACGACCGGAGTGCCACGTTCCCTCGCCATTTGGTCGAGTTCTGCAGATCGCGCCTCAAGCCAGAATGCGCTCGCGAGCATGCCACCACTCGCAACGAGTACGCACACGCCCATCAACCACACTGCGCGCGATGCGCGATTCCGCATGATTCGTGCAAGAATCGAGGCGGGAACGAGATTCAATTTGATGCGCGACGAAGGCACGGCGTTGTTTCGAAGATCGCTCATGCGGCGTCCTCCCTCAATTCCGCAAGCAAGTCCCTCGATCGACACGCCAGTCCGTAGGCGACGACCCATCGCGCAATATCCGTACCGAGCACTTCACGAGCCATCGCGGGCAACTCCTCTTCGAAGCTCGAAACACCCGTCCGACAGGCTTCCTCGACAATTCCTGCAAGGCGCGGCTCGGCCGCATGTGGGCCGCTCAGAATGACGCGTGTTGGTTGCCCACCGCGAAAGGTCACGCCGAAATAGCGAAGGCAGAGCGCAAGTTCAGACGCAATCGCATCGAGCGTTGGTCGCGTCGCGGCCTGCGCTGCCTCTTCAGCGGCTGGATCCGCGGGCAAACCCTCGCCACGCACTGCCGCCATTCGGCGCGCACGCAACATGGCCGCACTTTCGATCGGCACACCAAGCCGTCCGGCTACTGCCGCATCCAAGGTGTCGCCGCCATAACTGAGTTCGCGACAGAACGCGATGCGATCACCGCGCAAGACAAGCACTGTTGCATCGGCATTCTCAAGATGAAGGACCGCACGCACGTTTGCGAGATCACTTCCACGACGCGCACGTCGACCGAGCGCCCGAGCAAGCGCCACGAATCGTGGCTCCGCGACTGTGGGTTCGAATCCCGCGTGCACAAGTTCCTGGAGCGCCGTCGCAAGTTCGCCCGCATCAGCGGAGACAATGAGTCGCTCCGTTTTGCCGTCACCGGACGTAGATGGCGCGTCTGTGGCCAGGGAGTCCGCAACGATGTGCTCGCGCGAAAGCGCGCTGCGCTCACTCGCCTCCCACGCCACCGCTTCGCGCAGATCCGCGCCATGAAGTTCAGGAAGTCGCGCGACGTGCATGCGCGCGAACGGACTCGGAAGTCCAACCACGACCTCGCGACCAATGAAGGAAGCGGCGCGAAGCGCCTGTGTCGCGGCGCGCGTACGCGCAAGGAGCGTCGCGCCCTGTTCAACACGCGCGGCAATCTCCGTGCGTGGAACATCGGCACCAACTCGAATCTGCGTCGCACGTGGTGCGTCGCCGCCGAGATCGAGCCCAATTGCTCCGATGTTGTGGTGCCAAGGCATGCGCCAACGGGCCATTGCAAGTCCTCCGTGCCGGGTCGGCACATCGGAATTCGTCGGCGTTTCGTGAGGCTGGCTTTGGCGTGGTTTCGCGGACCGTCGGGAATTCACCCGGGAATTCACCCGGCGGGCCGCCAACGGAGCCGCCCTTCGACGAGGCGACACGAACGTCCACAGGTAGTTACTGCGCGTTCGTCGTCTCAGCGGCAAGTCGCGTGACGCGGACTTTCCCGGTGATCGGCGCAAGTTCAAGTCGGTACGCAGCATCAGGCGAGCGAAGGATGAGCGTGCCACCAGTTCCTGGTAGCCCACCGTTCGTCACCGTGCCACCGAGTTCATCGAAGGTGATTTCGCGCTTGCCGCTGTCGATGGACACGCCCTCGATGCGCACACTCGCGTATCGATCATCTTGCGCAAAATCGGTTGCGTAGATACCGCCGCGCGTCGCGCCCTTCAACGGATCGGCGACGTATTCCGCGGTTGCTGGATCGAATGGCTGCGAAAGCTCGTCTTCCGCGAGTTTCACGAGGCACCAACCAGTTCCGTTTTCATAAAAGTGAATTCGACGGAACGACTGGTTCGCGAGCGCATCGCTCTGCGCGAACGAAATGTCGGAGATGAGTGCACGCACTGCGGCTTGCGTATCGAAGTCGCCACGACCGGACATCGAGGGAATCAGAACTGCCGCTGCGAGACCAAGAATCGCAACGACAATCAGCACCTCAATGAGCGTGTATGCGCGGCGTACCGCGATGCGAGACTGACGAATGAACCCGCGCACGTCAATTTTCCTTCATCGCCTCACGCAGTTTCACGTAGTCGATTTCAAGACGAATCTTTTCGAGCGGCATTTCGGAGAAGTTCGAAATGCTCGAACGAACGCGACCGCTTGTGAGCAGCGCTTTCAATTCTGCGACTTCCGTACGCAACGATCGCAACTCGTCCACCAGCTCGAGTCGCTGTCGTCCCGCATCGAGCGCCTCTTGAGGATCAGGGGCGCTCGCTTTTTGCTGTACTTCTGGGTCATCCAGTAAGGCAAGTACAGGAAAGGGAGTGACTACTTTCTGCTGTGCGTTAATCGCTCTTTTTAATGCTGAAACACTCTGGTCGAAGTCTTGCCAGTCACAAATATGCATCTTGGTATGTAAATTAAATCCAAAAAGAT
>CAIWCL010000182.1 GCA_903911205.1 uncultured bacterium | reverse complement strand
GGGATCAGCGCCGTCGACAACAACGCGAACTTCGGATTCCGCTTCGTGGCGATCGTTTCGCCGACGACTGGCGCATATGTCGCTTCGAAATCGGGCAGCGTGTTCGGCAGCCTCGGCACGATCCGCTTCGACATGATGACCGTGAGCGGCTCCGCCGTTCCCACCGGCTACCTCGCCATCGACTCCGACTGCGACGACGGCCGCGCGAGCGTCTACCCCGGCGCCGCCGAGCTCTGCTCGAACCTCGCCATCGACAACGACTGCGACGGCTCGACTGCGGAGAGCGAGGCGACAGATCGCACGACCTACTACCTCGACGGCGACGCCGACGGTTACGGCCTCGCAGGTTCGACCACGCTCGCGTGCGCACTGCCAACAGGGTACGCGGCCGCGTCGAACGACTGCAACGACGCGAACAACACCATCTACACCGGCGCACCCGAGCTCTGCGACAACCTCGACAACGACTGTGACACAGTCGTTGACGATGGCATCGTCTTCTCGAACTACTACACCGACGCGGACGGCGACGGCTTTGGATCGAGCACGGCGACGGCGGTGAACGCGTGCGCGCCTGTCGCTGGCTCCGTCACCAACAATGCCGACTGCAATGACAGCAGTGCCGCGATCAAGCCGACCGCGACCGAGGTCTGCGACGGCGTCGACAACAATTGTGCGGGCGGCATCGACGAAGGCGTGACATCGACCTTCTATGCCGACACCGATAGCGATGGCTTCGGCAATGCGGCGTCTTCAACGCCGGCCTGCAGTGCGCCAGCGGGCTACGTGTCGAACTCGACGGACTGCAACGACGTCGCTGCTGCGATCAATCCAAGCGCGACGGAAGTCTGCGACTCGGGCAACACCGACGAGGATTGCGACGGCGCCGTAGACAACGCGGACAACTCCGCAGCGAACGCGGGCAAGACGGACTTCTACGCCGACGCCGATGGCGACGGCTTCGGTGCCGGCACTGCGGCTCGCTTCTGCGACCTTCCGGCTTCTGGCTACTCCGCCAACAGCACCGACTGCAACGACGTTCTCGCGGACGGCGGCGCGTTGGTCTATCCGGGTGCGCTCGAGAATTGCTCGAACCTCGCGATCGACAACGACTGCGACGGCGTCACCACGGCCGCCGAGGCGATCGACTCAGCCACGTACTACGTCGATGCCGACAACGACACCTACACCATCGCCTCGACGGCGCAGTTCTGCTCGGCTCCGGCGAGCGGTTACCGCCTGAACGCCTCCGCGTCGGTCGACTGCAACGACGGCAATGCATCGGTGAACCCTGGCGCGACCGAAACCTGCAACGGCATCGATGATGATTGCAGCGGGGGTGCCGACAACGGACTGACGTTCCAGAACTACTACACCGATGTAGACGGCGACGGATACGGCGCAACGACGGCGACGGCGCAGTCGAGCTGCGCAGCGGTGTCGGGCAAGGTGACGAACAACACCGACTGCGACGATGGTCGCGCGTCGGCGTACCCCGGCGCGGTCGAAACCTGCAACGCACTCGATGACGATTGTGACAACACCGCCGACGACGGTCTGACGTTCGTCGACTACTACGTCGACGCGGATGCCGATACCTACGGCACGGGCGCTCCGACGAACTCCTGCTCGGTGATCGCCGGTCGTGCGACGCGAGGCGGCGACTGCGACGATGGTCGCGCGTCGATCAATCCCGGCGCGGTCGAGGCATGCGACGGTGTCGACAACAACTGTGACGGCACCGCTGACGCAGCGTCCTGCACGTCGATCACGGCGGGCGCAAACGGCGGCACGGGCTTCGGTGGGCCAATCGGCGCGGGATCGCTTTCAATCTCCGCTGCAGGCAGCGATGTCTCGTTCACGCTGACCCGTGGTACCGGCAACTTCAGCGACGCGCTCGTCCTCTATTTCGACTCGAAGTCGGGCGGCTTCGCGAGCACGGCAAACTTCACCGATGCGCCCGCGGGTGACTACCTGCGCCGCGCGGTCTCCGGCTTCGCGGGTGGCGCGCGATCGACCGTGAACTTCCCAAGTGGCTTCACCGCCGATTACGCGATCGCACTTTCGCCAACCGCGTCCTTCGCGGGCCTCTGGGCGCTCGCCGAGAACGGCGCGCACACCTTCGTCGCCGGCGCGAACCTCAGCCCGGCAAGCAACGTCGCCGCATCGACGTACACCTTCTCGGTGGCGCGTACGGCGCTCGGTCTCACCGGATCGTCGAACGCGACCTTCCGTCTGGTCGGAACCTACCTGAACGCCGACAATGCCTTCCGCTCAAACGAAGGTTTCGGCGACGGGCTCCCCGCGACGAACCCTGGACTGGCTGCGGTGACCTTCACCTCGTCCATCACCATCGCGGCACCTTGCACCGATGCCGACAACGACGGCTTCTGCGCAGGCGTTGACTGCAACGACAACAGCCTGCTGTATGCCGACGCCGATGGCGACGGCGTGGGTGCTGGTGCACCGGCCGCGTGCGGCGTTGCGAGCAGCAACGACTGCGCGCCGACGGATGCGACGATCTATCCGGGCGCTGCGGAACTTTGCTCGACTCTCGCGATCGACAACGACTGCGACGGTTCGACTGCCGAGAGTGAAGCGACCGATCGAACGACGTATTACATCGATGGCGATGCCGACGGCTTCGGTGTCACGGCGAGCAGTGCACTCGCGTGTTCACTGCCGACCGGGTATTCGGCGACGGGCGGCGACTGCAACGATGCAAGCGCGTCGATCCGTCCGGGCGCGATCGAAGTATGCAACAACGTCGACGACGACTGCGATGCGTCGGTGGATGAAGGCCTCGTCTTCATCACGTACTACGCCGACGCGGACACTGACGGATACGGATCGTCGGTCGCCACGGGCGTCAGCTCATGCGCTGCGATCGCTGGAAGCGTGACGAACAACACCGACTGCAACGACGGCGCGGCAGGTGTGAACCCCGCTGCGGTGGAAGTTTGCGACGGAATCGACAACAACTGCTCGGGTGGAATGGACGATGGTCTCATCTTCGTCACGTACTACGCTGACACGGACAACGACGGCGCTGGTGATCCGGCCGCCTCGCAATCGGCGTGCTCGCAGCCGACGGGTTACGTCACGAATGCAAACGACGGCTGCCCCTTGAACAGCGCGTTGACTGCAGCGGCGACGTACTACCGTGATGCGGACAATGACACGTACGGCGAAGTCGGCAGCACGACGACCTCGTGCTCTTCGACGGCACCGACAGGCTACGTGTCGAACTCGACCGACTGCGACGACGCGTCGGCCTCGATCAACCCGGGGGCGCAGGAAGTCTGCGATTCGGACGACACCGACGAGAACTGCAACGGGCTCGCCGACAACAACGACGCTGGCGCGACTGGCA
The DNA here is from genome assembly GCA_903911205.1 of uncultured bacterium. GTDB lineage: Bacteria > Planctomycetota > Phycisphaerae > Phycisphaerales > SM1A02 > QWPT01. Next base: position 358 of record CAIWCL010000182.1, on the reverse strand, counting down.
AGACGAACTGGTACGCCGACAACGACGCCGACGGTTTCGGCGCGGGCACGGGGACGAGTGCGTGTGATGCGACGGGCAACCAGGTCGCGTCGAACACCGACTGCAACGACGTGCTCGCCTCGGGCGGCGCGTCGGTCTACCCAGGCGCGGCAGAACTCTGCTCGAACTTGGGTGTCGACAACGACTGCGACACGGTGAACACGGAAGCGGAAGCGTCCGATCGCTCGACCTTCTACGCCGACGGTGACACCGACGGCTTCACGGGCTCGACGACCGCGCTCTTCTGCACGGCGCCGACGGGCTACGAGGCGACAAACGAAGGCGACTGCAACGACGCGTCGAACGTGGTCTACCCAGG
>CAIWCL010000181.1 GCA_903911205.1 uncultured bacterium | reverse complement strand
GGGCGAACTCGTCGACGTGAACGCGAACAACATCCCCGACTGCTGCGAGCAAAGCGTGTCATGCTCACCCTGCCCCGGCGATATTGATGAATCAGGCACCGTCAATGGTGTCGACCTCGCTGCGATTCTCGCCGTGTGGGGTAGCGACGGCGGCAAGTATCCACATGCCGACACCAACAACGACGGCGAAGTGAACGGTGCAGATCTCGCCACACTGCTCAGTTCGTGGGGATCGTGTGAATAGGCAGCGACTCGCATCTACAAGTACGAGAGATGCCAAACCTTTGCACTTGGTGCGTTCATGACGACGTCGCCCTCAACGTTCCCAACCACCCATGCGACGTGGCTCATCGATCGCATCGCGCATGAACCCGCAGAGGCACGCGCGCATGTGCTCGAGCGCTACTTTGAACCGCTCTGCGCGTACGCACGCGCATCGGCGAACCTTCGCGCTCTCGGCGAGCCCCCTGAACTCGTGAACGCGTTCTTCGCCGCACGCTTCGTGGACGACGCGTATCTCGCGCGTTGGACGTCAAGTAGTGTGCCACTGCGTCGTTGGCTTGCGAATGGTCTCGTGATGCACGCACGCAACACGCTCCTCGCAGCGCGACGTCGCGCGGAGCATGGTGGCTCGATTGATCCGAGAGAACTCGACGAATCTCATGCGCAGCGGGTCGACCACGAGACGAATGCGCTGCTCGCGCTCGAACGCGCGTGGGCGGTTCGCACGGTGACCGAGGCGCACGAGCGCGTGCGCACTGAGTTGCAGGCCGAGGGTCGTGGCGCGTGGTGGGAACTCTTCCGTCTGCACACGCTGCACGGCATGGGTTACGCGCAAGCCGCGCCGATTGTGGGCGTGGCCGCGACGAGCGCATCAAGCGTGCATCGACAGGTGGTCGATCGACTGCGTGCGACACTTGTTTCGATTCTTGAACGTGACGGCATTCGACCCGACGAGATCGATGGCGAACTGGCATTCATGCAGGATCTCCTCGGGTCGTCGTGAATCGAGCAGAGGGCCGGCACCCAAATCCGCTGCGTGTGAGTTGTTTGCCGAGGAACGAGGGGCATCACCAACAATCGTGAAGTGTGAGGCGGTGTCACTCGTCGTTACGATGCGATGCGTGACGGCCAGCGATCCATCACACCCCCACTGCCCCGTGTGCGGTTATGACCGTGCGGGTATCACGTCTGAGTCGCCATGCCCTGAGTGCGGCGCCGAGGGCTTCTCTGGCCTTCTTGTCGTGCATGGAATTGCGCGAGTTGGTGGTGACATTGGGTTGATCGCGCTGTTGTGTCTCTCCACTCTCATGCTCTTGGTGTATGGCACGAGGGTTTTGATGCGCATTGGCAACTCGACAACCATCACCACATCGAATGGACGCTTGCTTCCAAACTATGTCAATCCTCCGCCAGATGTCGGCGACTGGATTTTCATCGCAGTGCTTGCGGCGGTCGTCGCGGCGTTACTGTGGAGCCTCATGCGTCGTCGCGGCCGTGGTGCCGGATTGCTTCGCACCAATCCAATTGTGTGGACATTTCATCCCCGAGGTATCGAGATCGCCTGCAATGGTTCGCGTCGATTGATTCCGCGAAATGCCATCAAGCGCATCGAGTGCCGCGACTCACTCTTTGGATCGACGTCACAATTCGTGTTGGTGGTGAAGACGCTTTCGGTTCCGCTCGGTTCGACACCCGTGCTCTATGTGGATGGACCGAAAGAGATGCGTCGTGAAGTGTTGCGGAAGATGCGCGACCAGTACCCACACTAAAAATCGCACAAAGAATCTTGCGCGAATCTTTCGCGATGAAAAAACTGCCATGGTTTGAATTTGCCACAGTGAACTCATGTACTTTCGTGCGAGGTGGTTTCCACGGGTGAAACACCGCGTCGTATCTCGGGAGTGAGATACGAAAACGTCAAAGCTGACACGGGGGAACAGATGGTGGCGTTCACACGAGAAGAGCGGGAGCTGGCGACGGAGATCTATCGCGGATACGCAGACGCGATCGGGCGATCAGTGGTTCAGTGGGAGCAGGACGGATGGAAGCGAGGTCTTCCAGAGGTCTTCGTCGCGCTGTACAGCCATGCCTTTGGTGTGGACGTCTCCGTTTTCACGAGCGAGTGTGAGGCGCGTCAGTGCTTGCGATCCCTCACCCGGGATCAGTGCGTTCGTGATGCGAAAGTCCGACGTGCGGTCGCTCGGCGATTTGGGTGGGGAAAGTGGACCGATGCACTGTTCGCAACGTTGAGCGACGATGAGCGCGATCAACTGGTCGACGCGTGGTGCGAAGTTGCACCGGGCGAGGCTCTCTGGGTCTCGCGATGTATCCTTGAACGGGAGTTTGCACGACGTGCACTTCGTGCAGAGGTTCTTGCGAACATGCGTGATTGAGCGGTTGCGCCTGTGGGTAGTTACTCTCGCGTGGATCGCGAGGTTTGACGTTGGATTGGTATCGTCAACCTTCACCGGTCATGGGTGTTCGATGTTTCGGTTTGACACGAAGTGGCAATCTTGGTGTTGCACTGGGTCGCGAACGAGATGTCGAACGAGATGTTGAACGAGATGTCGAACGAGATGTCGAACGACGTGTCGAACTCGGACGTCGGAATGGATGACGTTCGCCATGCTTTGCAGGGTCGTCTCCGTGACGGTGACTGTTGCCGTTCTCCAGACCTTCTCCAGACCTTCTCCTGTACGTCTCCAGACTTTTCCTGACCACGGCGAGCGCTCTTTTCTGAACTGTTATGCCGCAGGTGGAATTGCGCGCGTCGCTTGGTTTCGCACAACCAAACCAAGCGCAGCGCGGACAGCGATTTCGCCCCAGCCAGTCTCGCTCTCGAGTCGCTCGACCTCATTGTCGGTCACAGAGGTCACCCGCCGTCCGGCGAGATGCCGAACAAGCGCCCATGCGTAGATCTCGTCGGCAATGCGGCCGGGCATATCGTCCGTCACGACGGTCTGAATGATCGTGTCATTGAGATGACACGTCTCCTCGAGTTGGGCTCGCATCACGATCGCCTGAACAAACTGCTCCGCAATGTCGTCGATGGTCCGGACAAATCGCTCGATGGGTCGATGTGCGCTCTCATCAAGAGTGAGTCCGAAGCGCGAGAGGGCGTGGCGCATCGCGATACGGATACCGACCGGATCGCTGCGCAGGTGAATCATGTGATCGAAACGACCGCGTAACTGGTAGCCGATCTGCTGTGTGAGATGGGCTGTTCCGATCAGTGTGAAGTTGCCATCGATGCGTAGAGGTGGTCGGCGAACAGCGTCTGCGACGTACTCATCCATCGGTCGTTTCTGCTTGGCCACACCTTCCGTGCTTGGAGGCGTCTCGCGCGCGAACGACCCAGTCCCACGAACAGTCTTTCGCGCAATACAGGACATCAGAAACTGCTCGTTCGCCCCACTTAGAAGTTCGATGTGGCGGATGAGCAGCACACCCTGGTTGCGAACTTCACGAAGAGCGCGGCGGAGCGTGTCTTGGTCGACGCCGTCGAGAAGATCGAGTTCAACGAAGTTTTTCGGTGCGAGGTCGCGGACAATCGCGCGTGCGACGAGGGTTGTTCCCGATCCTGGAGGACCATGGAGCAGAATGTGATCGAGTGGCCGATTGTTCGCGAGCGCGTTTTCGACAAGCCGCTCAAGTACACGTGTGACACCGACTGAGCTCGCGAAGTGGAAGAGCGTCGGGATGCTGAAGATCTCACCGCGTGGAGTCGTTGTGCGTCGTGGTCGGGAGATGTTGAACTCGCCGTCGACGCGTTCCAATTCCGATGCTATATGGAGCATTGGCCGCTTTTTTGGACGACCGTTCGGAGGCGATACATCGCGCGTTGTTTCCGATTGGTCCTCTGGGAGCGTGGACTCTCCGTTGACCGCTTGATCGGGTTGCTTCGTCTGCGGGGAACTGGCAGCGGGCTCTCCGCTGGTACTACATGCGTCGGTCGATTGAACGGCGGTGAGAGATTGCGACGTTGCGTCGGAATCGCGATCACTTTGAACGTGTGTCGTGTCGTGCAGCAACTCATCAGTGCTTGCACATGCCACCAGTGGCTCCTCTCGACATTCAACAACTTTGGTGACGATCATCTGCGTCGGATTCACGGCGTCCTTTCCATGATCGACGGTCGTGGTGCTCTCACGCACACAATCTTCGGTTGGTGCCGCAGGACTCTCGACTGTCCGACCACACGGATTTTCCTCGGTCACGCGCACATCCTTCAACTCTTCCCCATCATTTCCACCATGCACGCAGTCAACCATGCTCTGCCTCCTTGTGTGAGTTCGAAATCTCGTCGTATCTCTCGCACGCAATCAGATCAGTCCGCCATATCGACGCGACCTCGCGTCGAAGAGCGTTTCTTCCCAAGCGGTCTCATCCCCAGTTTTCGTCGCAGGTTTTTCATCGATGACGTTGCATCGCACGATGTGATAGATCGATTGGTGCGTCCAAGGACGACACGTCGAACTACCGCGCATGGCGCGACCATCGTTTCCACCAATGCCTCGACTGAGGTGTCTGAAGAACTTCCGTGTCTGTCCGAGTGCGTACGTCGGTTGTTGCAGCCGTCTTTCTCGGCGTCAGTTCGTGTCCTCGCGTTGATCTTCGAGACACCCCTGAAGGCACTCGAAGAGCCGACGTGTTGGAATCACGGCTGAAGTCTGAAAGGCGCTACGACTCCCTTCGCAGCGGGCGCGATGGTAGGAGTCGTTTGTCAGAAAGCAAGCGTGGCTTGGGTCGTTCACGCGTCGTCCTGACGAAAGTTATTTTGACGACGCTTCGAAGGCTCTTCTTGCGGGTGGTCGAGGTTCAAGTGCGTCCCTTACGGCCTGCCTTGTGACTTATCTTGTGACTTATCTTGTGACTTATCTTGTGACTTATCTTGCGACTCGCGCGAGTGCTTTGGCGTCCTTTCCACGAAGCATCCACCAGATCACGAAGCATCCACCAGATCACGAAGCATCCACCCAAAAGCACGCCGCCCGACTGAACCCGCGGGGCCGTGCGGATTCAGTCGGGCGGTCGTAGAAATTCCATTCGCGGGTGGATCCTGCTCGGTTCCAACCTACGCGGGAGTTCATGTGTGTCTGGTGAGCTTCATTGTTCAGCCAGCGACTGCCTCAAGGTTGACGAGTACCCGGGTGTTATCTCCAAGCACACCCTTCTCAACGCCGTAGTTCATACCGAACTCACTGCGCTTCACGGAGAACGTTGCTTCGACGCCCGCGCGCTTCCCCATCATGTTCGAGTGGCCTGTGACTTCGATCATTGCCGTGATCGCCTTCGTCACGCCGTGCATCGAGAGATCACCCGTCACTTCATACATGCCATTCTCGAGCTCCTTCACGCCGGTCGACTTGAAAGTCATCGCCGGGAACTCCTTCGCGTTGAAGAAGTCTGGGCTCTTCAGGTGGCCGTCGAGCTTCTCGTTCGCGGTGTCAACACTCTCAATCGCAATGGAGATGTCGAATGCGGTGGGTACACCCGCTGCGTCGAAACTCATCGAACCAGAGACATCGTTGAAGCGCCCCCAGAACTGTCCGGCGCCTGCGTGCATCACGCGGAAAAAGGCGCTTGAGTGGACATCGTCGATCTTGTACGCGCCAGCGACATCTGCCTTGGCTGGGGCGGATGTAGCGGGCTTCGAATCTTGCGTGGCGGCGATGCCAACGACCGCGAAGGTCGAGAGAGTTGCGAGTGAGAGAACGCCAATCGTCTTGCCAAACATGGAAGTTCCTTTCGTGGACTGTTGTGAAGTCAGGGTGTTGCTTCGATCGGTCAACGCAAACATGCGCCGAGGGCGCGGACGATAGGTTCAATGTGGGTCCCTGTGCCTGCTGCGCCGGCAACTTGCTGTTCCCTCAGACCGAACTCGGTCGATACGTTCTCGATGATGCCACTCTCGCTCGCGTCACTCCATGCTCTTTGGTCGGGCCCCGTGGACTGGTGGAGCGTCGGGCTCGCAATCTTGGGAATCATCGCGGCGTGGTGGGCTTTGCGTGGTCGGCGAACGGACCGTCTTCACTGTGGTAAGTGCCTTCACGCTCTCGCTCAAACCCGCCCGGACGCAATCGCCGCCGGGGCCCTCTGTCCCGAATGTGGGCACAGTCTGTCGGTCGCGGGGGGTTTACGGCAGACGCTTCCGAGGCCCTACATAAAGTGGTTCGGACGCATTCTGATCTGTTCTGGTGTCGCGTTTTGGCTCTGGAATGGCGCTTTCGAGGGTTTTGGACGGCTTCTGCTTCCGCGCTATCGAGTCGAAAACACGCAAACGATCCTTGGATGCCAGGTTGTGGTCTCCCAACCTCGCTGGTCCGACGACCTCGCCTCGCCACTTGTTGAAGTTCGACAATCCGGTCGCGTCGTCTTCGCGTCGACCATGTCTCACCCCTCTGTGGGGAGCGCGCGACTTCAAGATCCTTTCTGTGAGGAGCCTGTCACGCTGCTTTGGGTTCGATCCGACTCGGGGGGTTCACTCGGTCTGAGCGAGACCTACGCGTTTCGTATTGGCGGCGGGGATGCCCCGCTTCCCGACTTCCTCCCCTTCGCAGTGCTTCACGAAGGTGCCTTCATCAAATCGACGCCCGAGCAGGCAGAGCCCGACATCTGGATCGCCTACGACCTGACCTACAAGTACTGGCTGACAACCGGGGTGAATAGCCCGTCGGTTGCACTTCGCGGTACTCCCACATCGTCGAAGATCGTCTGGAGTGACGCGGATCCTTCCGCCGCTCCAGACGAGGTGCGACTGCAGGGCGTGCGAGCCAAACTTCGTACGCTTGCCGCGGCCTCTGAGACTGATGCGTTTGCAGGATCGAAGTCCGACGAGGCGCTTGGTCTCGTCCTCGATGCCTTCCTTGAACTCGTGTACGAAGGGCGATCGAACGAGGCTTGGCACTTTCTCCGTGCCAGTTACAACGATGGGCTTGAGTCTCTGACCATCTCCTCTCAGCGCGCGGAGGTGCCGAGGTCTCTCGAGGCCCTCGAACGCGTTCTCCTCGAGCAAATGCAGCGATCCCCTTACCTTGGCGAGATTCTTCGTCGGAATGGTGGTTCGATCGCTCCGCCTGCGTTGCCGACGACCGTCCCGATTCAAGTGCCATCGAACTCTCGCGCAACTTCCCGCTGAAATCCCCTCTGCGCTTCGGATCGATGTCGGTGATCGGTAGCATGACGAAATGCACGCTCCGCTTGCGTCGTTCATCGTGACCCTGCCGATTTCGGTCATTGCGTCTTCCCTGGGCACTGCAACAGCAGCGACGGTGCCGCCTTCCCAACACGGCGATGGTTCCGCCGCGAGCTCGAGTACGAACTCGGGCACCAACTCGGGCACCAACTCAGGCACTGTCGCACCGAAGACCGACGACGCTGCGTGCAAGATCAAACCTGTGGCTGGGCTCGCGAAGTCCACGATCGCGCTGTATCCCTTGCTCGACGATCCTGTCGCGTTCTGCATCGACGAACGCGGCGACTTCTATTTTGCAGAGAGCGATCGACAAGACCTCGGCGTCGAAGACAATCGACACAGCTCATATTGGTTGCTCGATGACCTCGCGTGTGAGACGGTCGCGGACCGCCTCAAGATGTATGAGAAGTGGGCGTCGAAGCGCGAGGGTGGTATGGCGTACTACTCAAAGTACGCGGACCGCGTCGCCAAACTCGCAGACGCGAACCGCGACGGTACGCCTGAAACCCGAACCGTTTTCGCAGGCCCATTCAACGATCCGTTGGATGGCACAGGCGCAGGACTGCTCGCGCTCGATGGCGACATCTTCTACACCAACATTCCGCATCTTTGGCGATTGATCGATAAGGACGGCGACGGCGTCGCTGAATTCGTCGCGAAGGATTCCTCTGGCTACGGCGTTCGTGTTGCGTTGCGCGGTCACGACATGCACGGTCTCGTCCTCGGCTACGACGGCAAGATCTACTGGTCCATCGGCGACCGCGGCTACGACGTGCGCACGTCGGACGGCATCCTGATGCATGATCCGCGCTCAGGCGCGGTCTTTCGAATGAATCCAGATGGCAGCGAGCTCGAGCTGTACTGCACGGGACTGCGCAATCCGCAAGAGCTCGCGTTCGACAACTACGGCAATCTCTTTACCGGCGACAACAACTCGGACGGCGGTGATAAGGCGCGCTTTGTCTACTGCATGGAAGGTGGCGAAACCGGTTGGTCGATGGACTACCAAACGCTCGAGGGCGCGAATCAGCGTGGTCCATGGAATCAAGAAGGGATTTGGCATCTCCGGCCCGATCTCGCGCCGCATCGGTTCGAGGATGTGAAGGTGAAGGAAGCGAATCCATTGCAACCAGCATGGACGCTTCCGCCGCTCGATCACGTGGGCGCTGGTCCGTCAGGGCTTGTTTTCTATCCCGGGCTTGGATTACCCGAGCGCTACAACGACCACTTCTTCCTCTGCGACTTTCTCGGTGGTGATAGCTACTCGCGCATCCTCGCGTTTGCGGTGGAACCTGTTGGCGCCGGTTTCAAAGTGGTCGATGAACATCCGTTCGTTGAGAACGTCCTGCCGACGGACGTCGACTTCGGATACGACGGCAAGATGTATATCACCGACTGGGGTGGTGGCTGGGGTTCTGGTGACAAAGGCGAGCTCTACGCGGTGTGGGACCCATCGCGACTGACGGATCCGCGCATCGCGGAAGTGACACAACTCTTCCGCGATGGCTTTGCCCGTCGCGATGCCGATGAACTCGCGTCGCTCCTTTCGCATGCGGATCGTCGCGTCCGTCAACGTGCACAGTTCGCGCTCGCCGTGCGTGGTCGCGAAACAACGGCACTGCTCGGCGATATCGTCACATCGTCTTCCAATCGCTTTGCGCGAATTCATGCGATTTGGGCGCTGGGTCAACAGGCTTCGACAAAACTTCGCGGATCGAGCACGCTCGAGGCGGAATCACTCACACGCGATCAACAGCCGTGGGAGTTTGTCGTGCCCGTACTCGCGGATCGCGACGCAGAGATTCGCGCACAAGCCGCACGCATGCTTGGCGAGGCACGCGCGATTGCTTCGGCCGACGCGCTCGCCGAACTCTGCTCGGATGACAATGCACGCGTTCGCGCGTTTGCGGCGATGGCGCTTGGAAGAATGGGCGCACGCGACAAGGCACCCTTCGTGGTTTCCATGATCGCGGAGAACGCGGATCGTGATCCGTTCCTTCGTCACGCGGGCGTCCAAGCACTCGCGTGGATGAACGACCGTGCGCGCCTGGGTGAACTTTCCGCCGATCCCGCCTCATCGATTCGCATGGCCGCGTGCCTCGCGATGCGCAAATTGCGTGATCCACGCATCGCGGGATTCCTCAATGATCCTGAACGGGTGATCCGACTCGAAGCCGCACGCGCCATCAACGACATCCCTCTGGCGTCGCTCCGTCCGCAACTCGCGGCGAGCGCGGCACGTTTCGCAGCGCCACCATCAACGACCGTCGCGGATGCGCCGCGGGTGAATCACGAATTCACGCGTGAGGTTTGGAAGCTCAATCGTGCGGGCACCGTCGATGATCTTCGCAAGGGCGAAGTCTTCACACGCACGCCCGACGAATCAAAAGCGCTCACGGTTGGCGAAGCGCCGAAGAACGCGGGCAATCAATACATCGCCCGGATCCGTGGAGTCGTTGAAGCGCCTGAAACTGGCGCGTATGAGTTTGCGATCGCGAGCGACGATGATTCGATCCTCTTCCTTGGGTCGAGTGACGATCCGACAAGTCTCGTGGAGATCGCACACGTTGAGGGCTATGCAAACCCCGGTGATTATGAGAGTCAGCCCGCACAGCGCTCAAAGCCGATTTCACTTGAGAAAGGCAAGCGCTACGCGATTCAAGCGCTCCACGCGGAGGGCGGAGGCGGTGACCATTGCTCCCTCATGTGGCGCCTACCGAGTGGGCGTATCGAAGCACCGATTGGCGCGGCGCCTGTGGATCGCAGCGAGTTTCCACATCTCCGCCGTGCGATCGAAGCGTGTCTCGCGGAGGGCACGAACGAAACCGCCGCGCTCCTTTGTGACGTTGCACTCTCGCCCGCGAACCCGCTTCCAATGCGCGTTGAGGCACTCGAAGCACTCGGTGCTTGGAACGATGGTGCACCCCGCAATCGCGTGAATGGTGCGTTCCGTGTTCTTGCAACACAAACACGCGATGAGAGTGCGTTCAAGGCAACGCTCGCACGCAAGCTCGCCGCGCTTGCAGAGAATCCTGACCCGATCCTCCGGTCTGTCGCTCGTGATGTGGCTGCAAAGCATGGCGTGTCGCTTGACCCAGAGGCTGCACTACGCGCGGTGTCCGACACGCGTCTTTCGCCCTCTGAGCGCGTCTCCAGTCTGCGTTCACTTGCGGGTGACAAGAGTGGTCGGCTGGCGAGTGCCGTCGATGCCGCGCTCGTGTCTGATGCCGCGGAACTCCGTGCGGAAGCGCGCACCATGCTGCGTGAGTTGAATGACACGCGCGCCCTTGCTGCGCTCGCTGACGCTGCCGAACACGGCTCAACATTCGAGCGACAGCGCGCGATTCGTGATCTCGCGTTCTTCGGTGTGGCGGCCGACCAGGCACTCGCGCCAATCGCGCAGCAACTCGCCGATGGCTCGCTTGATCCTGCGCTGCGACTTGAGATTGTTGACGCCGGCAGCGCGCGGACTGAAGGCCCCGTTGCCATGGCGCTTGACCGCTGGAAGACGTCACTCGGGAACGATGCGACCGCGCGATATGAGTCGCTCACGCTTGACGGCGGCGACGTTGCGCGCGGTCGAAACGTCGTCCTCTATCACATGAGTGCTGTCTGTATGAAGTGCCACGCGATCGGAGGAAGCGGCGGTAACGCGGCGCCCTCACTGGACGGCGTTGCATCGCGCGGCGATGCGCGTTACCTCCTGCATTCACTCATCAATCCGAACGAGCGGATCGTCGAGGGTTACGCGAACGCTGGCGCGAGCGCGATGCCATCGATGTCGGGCGTTCTTTCGGACGCCGAGATACGCGACGTTGTTGCGTACCTCAAGACGCTGAAGTGATCCAAAGTCGAACACGATTTCCGCGCTCGTTGCGCGAACCGACATCAACACGAAAGACAACAGGCCCCGCGTCATGCGAGGCCTGTTGTCCTTCGTTTGGGAACGGCATCGTTAACTCAACGTCGACGTCGTCGGGCCATCCCTGTCATCGCGAGAAGTGCGATCGCGCCAGGCCCCGGAACCGCCGCGGGCGCTGCTGCCGAGTTGAAGACCCAGCCGTCCCACGAACCATTCGACACAGTGCGGTCGCCGAAGCCGACAAACGACTCAGTCCACGCGTCGCCGACGGACGTGCGCGTCCAATAGTGCCAGTAGTCGAGGTAGTCGGGTGGCGTGCCGTAACCCGAGTCACTGTCGGCGCCGATAGTGATGCCGGTGACGAAGTCGCCGAAACTGTAGGTGTCGTAGGTGTAGGCGAAGAACCCCGGTTGCGCGGAGCCGATGATTGCGAAGAGGCCCTTGCCGGTCATCGCGCCGTCGTATCGAACTTCGTAGAGATACGTGTTCGCATTCGTGAACTGGAATTGGACGAAGCTCGCGCTCGTGCCCGAGCCAACAACGTAGTTCCCTACGAGCGACGCACTCGCCGTTTCACACGCGGCGATCGCCAACACGGCTCCAAAAGCTCTACGGGTGGAACACAAACGAACCCATGCGCACATCATGTGCGTCTCCTTCTTGCGGCATGAGCGGCCGCGTACACCGCGACTCCAACGCGGTCAACCAACAGGCCCGCATCCGAGGAGGTTCCCCTGCTGTGAAGTTCGTACGCATCATGCGATCGCAGACAGGCGACGCACAGAGCGAACGACCACACCTCAGGAGCGGAGGCAGGAAGTACGACGCGCGCGGGACTCGACCCGACTGTGCCAACCCACAGCGAGCTGTGGGAAGGTTCACGGTGACGCCTTCGTGGCGGAATCACACCGCCTTCGGACCCGTGCGCGTGTTCAGGACAACCGAACGGGAGGAATGTAGCGTCTCACGGAGTACCCGTGGGTCGCTTCGAGAGGAACGCCGCGACCTCCTCGGCGAACGCGGTTGCCGCCGGCCCTCCTGCGGCACGGGCATCTGCTTCCATCGCCTCGATTTTCGCCCGAGCAGATTGGTCGCCGCCGTTCAGTTGAACCGCAAGTTCGAAGAAGCGCGTTCCGGGATCGTTGGGCGCGAATGTACGAAGTGTTTCAACCGCTGCCGCCGCTTCCGCGAGTTCTGCTGCGTCAAGCCGCACGGCGATCGCAAGTCGGAGGTACGCAACCGCGGCGCGCAAGAGTGCTTGATCGCTTGAGAACATGGGTCGCAGTTGTAAGGCTCGACGTAGTTCGCGCCTTCCCTGCTCCATATCCCCAGTGCTCGCGAGAATCGACCCGAGGTTCGCAATCAAATCTGCATTGCGCGGATCTTGTTTGATCAATGCGCGACACTGCTGCAACGCTTCTTGCGCATCATTGCGCGCGAGCGCGAGTCGCATGAGATCACGTCGCGCGGGAATCTCATCGCGCGCTCCGGCTGCGACCTTGACACATGCTTCAAGTTCTGCGCGTGCTTCGTCGGTTCGGCCGAGGAGTTCCAGGATCCGCGCCCTCGACCAACGAAACTCGCCGTAGTTCGGTTGAAGCGCAATTGCTTGGTCGATCTCGACAAGCGCTGCGTCGAGGTCTCCAAGAAGGCGCAACGCTTCACTGCGATTCGCAGCGTTGGATGCTTCGTCGGGCTTGAGTTCACCGGCTCGACGCGCGCGCTCGAGCGCGTTCATCGCATGAACACGCATTGAACTGGAGTCGCTTCGCCCGATCGACTCCCCTGCTCTGCGCAGTTCGATCGACGCGAGATTGTTGTGCGCGATCCAGGCATTCGGATTTCGTCGAGCGGTATCGAGCCAAAGAGTTTCTTCGTTGTCGTACTTCGCGGTCGCGCGCCAAGAGAGCGCAACAAAGATCGTGATCAGTACGGTGAGCGACACGAGGCGTTGCCGTTCAGTCAGGCCAGCCGTGATTCCGGCGATGAACGTGACGATGAGAAGTGCAAGCACAGGCATCGCCGCATATGCGAAGTGGTCTGCGACAAAGGAGTATCGGAACGGCCACACATCAAAGAAGCCGAGGGCCGGAAAGAGCGCCGCGCCGTACCAGAGTGTGACAAGGAGCGGACCACGACGCTGGTTCCAACAGCGGACACCCCACGCAAGTACGGCGAGCCCACTAAGGAATGGCAGCCAGTCCACAATGCTGGCGACATCGATGGTGAATCGCGGGTAGATAAAGATCTGCTCATCCGGAATCGCGAATTGGCGGATGTAAAACGCTGCGGTACGTCCGGCAAGTTGAAGCCGTTCGAAGTACGTCATCGCGAACTCACTTCCAGTCGCGCCGACGATGCTCCGCTCAATGTGCGCGGTGAAGAGCCCTGCTCCAATTCCTGCAACAAAGAACGGCACGATGCCTACAACAACTCGCATCTGGAGTGGCTTCTTCATCCATAGCAACGCAAGCACCAGACATGGTGGCACAAAGATCGCGGTCGTCTTGGAGAGCAGTGCGCAGAGAAACAGCAGAAATGATGCGCACCACGTTCCAATGACTCGTCCTTGCGGCGCATCAAGATGTCGGAGATAGAGCGAGATACTCGCGAGGGCGAACATCATCGATTGAACATTTTTTCGTTCAGTGACCCACGCAACACTCTCCACACCCACCGGATGTGCCGCGAAAATCGCAGCGATCCAAAATGCATTTCGGATCTTGAGTTGCGTGAGCACGACGAAGAGCAATGCTGCATTGATTGCGTGGAGGATGAGATTGACGAGGTGATACGCAAACGGTTCGACACCAACGATCGCATGCTCGATCCAAAATCCCGCGAACACCAACGGGTAGTACTGCGGCGTGTTTCCCGGTATAAATACGTCAACATAACCATAAGGAGAAGACAAAATAGAATTGGCCGTGACGTAGGAGTCGTCGTCCCAAATCCAGCCTGCCCAAAGGCATGTGGCGTGCGCAAGGATCGCGACGAGCGCGAGGAGCAGCGCGGAGCGCGGCACGTTGAGGAGGGTTGTGTGGTGTTGAGGCAACACGTGGACACCCTACCACCTCGCAAAAGTCCGAGAACAACGTTCCACGTGGAACCTTCCTCGTGGAACCCTTCCTCGTGGAACACTGACTCGTGGAACCATGTCTTGAGATTCACCAGCCGAAAGAGTTGACAGTCGTGTGGGTCCTCGGGATAACACCGACTGTTCCACGTGGAACATCTCAAAGCGAGGCGCTGATATGAGCCAAACAGATCAAAGTGGGAAGAGTCCTGTTCGCAAACTTGGCCGTGGCTTAAGTGCCCTCCTGGGGTCGCCGGTGCAGATCCAGGTCCCTGGGCCGGCGGTGAGCCCTGGGCTTCCTGCCGCTCGTACCCCTGTTCCGGCCGTTGGAACCAGTGCACCATCGCAGGCAATCCCCAAGTCTCCGTCGTCGATTTCAGCCGCCTCCACCAGTGGTTCCATGGCAGAAACGACCGAGGAGGGGACAGATGGAATCGCCTCTTCGCCGCCAGAGAGCTCGTTCGTCCGTGACATCCACGTGGAACAGGTCTATCCAAACCGTCGCCAACCTAGAACGGACTTCTCTGAAGAAGCCCTTCAGTCACTCGCTGCCTCCATCAAGCAGGCTGGGCTTATGCAGCCCATAGTGGTTCGCAGCACTGACAGGGGCTATGAACTCATCGCGGGAGAGCGTCGCTGGCGTGCTGCGAAGCTGCTTGGGATGTCCAAAATCCCTGCGGTGGTCAAGGACATCGACGACCAAACCGCTGCTGAACTCGCCCTTATTGAGAACATTCAGCGTGAAGATCTGAATCCCATGGAGCGTGCCGTTGCGCTGAAGCGGCTGTCCAGTGACTTCAACCTGACACATCAGGAGATTGCTGATCGTGTCGGATTGGATCGGGCGTCCGTCACGAATTTGCTGCGTCTCGCCGATCTTGATCGTTCGACTTCGGATCTCGTTCGAGCTGGGAAAATCACCCAGGGTCACGCGAAAGCCTTGCTCGGAGTGACTGATATCGCCCGTCGCGCAGAGCTCGCGGCCAAAGTGCTCGCCAACGATTGGTCAGTGCGAGAGCTGGAACGGCAGGTCCAGTCCGGTCACAAGCGTCCATCTGTTGGAGGGGAAACCTCTCAGGGCACATCCAAGGAACCGACTGCCCGAGATGCCAATGTCGCGGATCTCGAAAAACAGCTCGCAGACTACCTTGGAACACGCGTCAGCCTCCAACTGGGGCGCAAGAAAGGGTCAGGACGACTCGTCCTGGACTTCTACACGCTCGATCAGTTCGACGGGCTGATGCAAAAGATCGGTTTTGGCGGCCGATAACAATACGTCAAAGCGACCAATCGCGATTGGAGTGGATTTTCTCAGTCCTGCTTGAGTAGGTCCACCACACCGCCGATGTCCCAAGACCCCAAGGAAGGGGTCTTGGCGTGACGCAGTGTCACGCGATCTCACACAAGGACGTCCCTATGGCCGCACCGATCAACTTCACCGCCGTCCGAATGCAGCGACAAGTCGAACAAGCGCAGAGCATGTACCAGCGCGTTCTTGTCTGTTGGGCGAGCGATGTGTTTGAACTTCGGCGGACGAACCGACTTCTTCCCCGGTGGCGCGGGCGAGAGATGAGCGAGAACGAGCAAGGTCGCGACGGCTTTGAGCCGATGAACGAGGCAGCGTGAGGCAGAAATCGCGCTCCGAATGATGGCACGACCCTTGCCCCGGAACGCCTGAAAGGCGGTTTTCGCGCATGTCTGGGATCTCGACAGGCATTGGACTCGTCAGTGGCATCAACTCGACGCAGATCATCGAGCAGTTGTTGGCACTGGAGTCACGTGGAAAACTCCCGATCCAACAGCGCTACAGCGTGCTGCAGACGGCAAAGACCGCGCTGCTCGATGTCAACGCACGTCTGTTGAACCTGAGGAACGCCTCGTCGAACCTTCGTATTGGAAACGTCTTCACCGCGATGACCGCGACAAGCGCGGATGAGACATCGCTCGCGGCTCGTGCGTCAAAAGACACGCCGCCCGGAAGTTACCAATTCACGGTTGGACGGCTCGTCTCGACAAGCCAAATTCTCTCGCGAGGATTCGCGACGAAAGATGCGACGCCACTTGGACTCGACAACCTGAGTTTCGAGTGGGGTGATGCCGGTTTGGAGCGCGACCTAGCGCTTTCTGATCTTCGAGGTGGCGAGGGCGTCGCGCGTGGCAAGATCACGATCAAAGATGGGCTCGGCCGCGAAGACACGATTGATCTCTCGACGGCGGTGACATTGAAAGATGTCATAGATCGCATCAACGCTGCAAGCAATACAGAGCTTGACGCGTACATCGAGAATGAGCGACTCGTGATCAACGATGCGTCCGGTGGTACTGGCGCACTCGTGATCGCAGATGTTGGCAGTGGATTGATCGCTGCACAGCTTGGTATTCGTGGCACACACGTTTCTCAGCAAGTCAGCGGCACACAGCTCAACCAAATCGGTCCCTCCACTGCGCTGGCCTCACTGAATGATGGCACAGGCGTCTTCGTACGCGACGGAGTCGTTGACTTCCGTATCAAAGTCGACGGAACGACCTACGACATCTCGCTCGGTCGCGAAGACCAACCGATCACGAACACAACAAAGCTCGCCGATCTCAATAACGGGCTTGGCGTCAAGATCAATACGACTGATGCGGATGATTTCAAGATCGTGACATCCACGGGCGTCACAGTTGGGATCAATCTCGGCGCGGTCGTTGTTGATGGCGAAGTACAGGACGAAGCGGTGAAGACCGTGGGGGAGATGCTCACACGCATCAACTCCGAACTTGAGAGCGATCTCGGTGCGGGACAAGTCGTTGTTTCACTGCGCGGCGACGGCAAGGGCTTTGTCGTCACCGACAACACGGGTGGTTCTGGCCCCGTGAAGGTCTTAGGTTCAGGACCCAATCTTGATCGCGCAGCGAAGGATCTTGGCATCTTCACGGGCGCGATTGATACGGGTCCAACGACGCTTACTGGAGGCGTCGTTCGCAACAAGGTGGCGACTCCACGTGCATCCACAGTTGAAGATGTGATTGCGCGCATCGCGGACCAGACGTCAGGTGCAGTCACGGCATCGATCGCGTCGAGTGGAACCAGCCTCACACTCTCTGTCGCGGGCGGATCGACGGTTGAGGTCCTCGCCGGCACAACAGACGGTTCATCGTTCGGTACAGCGGTGGGGGAACGTACCGCTCGAGATCTCGGATTGTTCGGTTTGTCAGGAACGGGCTCCGTCACGAGTACGCGCATTGCAGCTGCGGTGGGAACCGTGCGCCTCACGCGCTTGTACGGAGGAAGTGGTATCGGATCGCCGGGACCGTTGACGCTCACGGATCGCAACGGCAACACCTTCGACTTTACGGACTTCGCAGCCCACGACACGGTGGCGGGACTCGTTCACGCGATCAACGCGTTAGCGAAGGACAATGGTGTTGATGTCCGCCTTGAGGTGTCCGACAGCGGCCGTGGCCTCATGGCTCGTGACATTGGCGACGGCAACGGCACGATGAGTGTCACAGGCGCAGCCGCGTCGGTGTTGGGCCTCTCTGCAAGTGTGGCGGGCGATGTGGTTCGCGGCGGCGATCTCGATCGTCAACACTTTGCGCTCGGCACAAAGCTCTCTTCGCTCGCATTTGGAAAGGGCGTTGGAACAGGTACGTTTCGAATCACCGATTCCAGCGGCGAAAGTGCCGTGGTTGATATCGATGCCAGCGCGACAACAGTCTACGACGTCTTGAGTGAAATCAATTCGCGCGGACTCTTCGTCGAGGCTCGTTTGAACGCGACCGGCGACGGGATTGAACTCGTCGATACCAACACAGGAACACCATCCACCGCCATCAAAGTCGCAGATGTGAGCGGCGCGGTATCGAAAGGACTTGGCCTCGCTGGTCAAGCAGCATCTGCGGGCGCGAATTTGGTGGGCTCACTCGAGAAGACGGTTGATCTTGAAACGACCGACACGCTTGCGGATGTTGTTCGCAAATTGAATGAAGCGAAGATCCCGCTTGCCGCATCGATCGTGAACGCAGGTACTGGAACCCAGCCCTTCCGACTCAGTGTGAGTTCGACGGTCGGGGGATCTCGTGGTCAACTCTTGATGGACACGGGTTCCGTCGATCTCGGCATGGTTCGTACGAGCGAAGGTCTTGATGCGTCGCTCTTTCTTGGAACAGGCGATCCTGCGACTGCGTTTCTTTACACAAGTTCGACGAACTCATTCAAAGACGTTGTGTCGGGACTTGAGATCGATGCGAAGAAGGCTGGAGCCACAGTCAATGTCGATGTCGCACGCAATGTGACCGGCATGGTGGATGGCGTCAAGCAACTCGTCACGACCATCAATGATGCACTTGGACGTATCGGCGACTACGACAAGTACGACGACGAAACAAAGAAGAAGGGCCCACTCCTCGGCAACCCGGTTGTTGCGCGCGTCCGTCAGCAGATCATTCAGACTGCGCAGGGTCCAGCGAAGGGTGTTGAGGGTCGTTACCGCTATCTCTCGCAGGTTGGAATCCGCTTCGGTAAAGAAGGGCAGTTGCAGTTTGACGAGGCGAAGTTCCGCGCTGCGTATGACATAGATCCTGGCGCGGTCGAAGAACTCTTCACGGCGTTCGAGATTCAGTCGACATCGTCGAACTCACCTGTCGCAGGCGTCACCGTCGAGCAGACAACGACGTCCTATTCCAAACTCGGCTTTGGCGATCTGTTCGATCAATTACTGAAGAAGCTGACCAACTCGGTGGACGGCGTGACCACGGTTGCTGATCGTGGCATGCAAGAACAACTCGATGGTTTGAAGGAACGTCTTGAGCGATATGACGCTCGGCTCGACTCGAAGCGTGCGCGCTACGTCGCGCAGTTTGCCGCGATGGAGTCCGCGCTCGCCAAGTTGCAGACGCAGCAGTCGTCGCTCGGCGCACTGTCGGCGAACGTCGCGATGATGGGATAGTCGAATGGCGTCGCATTGCTTGTGACCTGTGGATCAACCTCAAGATCACCGCGCGCCTCGGTCAAGTGACGAAAGTTGTCGATCAGAACCGCCGATCAGAGAGCCGATGGCTATGCAAACCTCTTCCGGACCCCAAGCGTACCTCCGCACGAAAGTGATGACCGCGAGCCCCGCGGAGCTCCGGCTCATGCTTCTCGACGGCGCCATCCGCTTCGCTGAGCAAACGAAGCGGGGCTACGAAACGCGCGACTTCGAACTCAGCTTTGACGGGACAACGAAGACGCAGGCAATTTTGATGGAGCTCATCAATGCGCTCCGTCCAGATCAGGCGCCAGAACTTTGCCAACGCCTGAGTTCGCTGTACACCTATCTGTACCGCCTTCTTGTTGAGGCAAGCTCCGGACGCGATCCGTCCAAGGTCGACGAAGCACTCTCGCTCCTCCGCTTTGAGCGCGAGACGTGGAGCATGTGCATCGGCGAACTTGCGAAGGAAAATCGCTCGGCGTCGACCATGCAGGAATTGCCGACCGCGTCGCCATCGCCCTCCGATGGCGGCGAGATACGTGCCCGCGTCTCGATAACGGGATGACCACACCGAAAGTTCGCGAAAGAGTCCCATTTCCTGCTGACGATTCTCGATCAATGCGCCGATAGAGTGGCCACTCTCACGACGTCCTTCAGCGTTGTGTCATCTGACCGCAAGGAATAGACATGTCCGTAGCAATGAACAGCATCGCGTCGAATCTTCTCGCCCGTATCGAGCGCTGTGAAGCGAAGATCGGTGTCATTGGTCTTGGCTACGTCGGCCTGCCGCTCGCGCACGCGCTCCACCAAGGCGGATTGCCCATCCTTGGCTTCGATATCGATCAAGCGAAGATTGACGCGATCAAGGCGGGACGCAACTACCTCGTTCACCTTGGTGATGAATTGATCACAACGCTGCGCGATTCCAAGCGCTTTGAAGGTACGACAGACTTTGGACGTCTTGGCGAGGCGGATGTCATCATCATCTGCGTGCCGACTCCACTCGGTAAGCACTGGGAACCAGACATTTCGTACATCCTGCAGACCGCAGAAGCGATCGGCAAAACGCTGCGCGCTGGCCAGCTCGTCATCCTGGAATCGACAACCTATCCGCGCACAACGCGCGACGACATGATGCCGGCAATCATGGCTGCGGCTGGCGATCGTGCGAAGAGTCTTGAGATTGGCCGAGAGATTTTCGGTGCGTTTAGCCCGGAACGCGAAGATCCAGGTCGAAAGTCTCACTCCACAAGCACGATTCCGAAGCTTGTCGGCGGTCTTGATGACGCATCGACAGAACTGGCTGCCGCGGTCTATCGCAAGGGCGTGACGACAGTGGTTCCGGTGAAGACCGCGGAAATCGCGGAAAGTGCGAAGTTGCTTGAGAACATCTTCCGCGCGGTGAACATCGCACTCGTGAATGAAATGAAGGTTGTTCTCGACGCGATGGGCATCGATGTCTGGGATGTCGTGCGCGCCGCGGGAACGAAGCCATTCGGATTTATGCCGTTCTATCCAGGCCCGGGTCTCGGTGGACACTGCATTCCGATTGATCCCTTCTATCTCACATGGAAGGCACGCGAGTACGGACATTCGACGCGTTTCATTGAGCTCGCCGGCGAGATCAACACATCGATGCCGCACTACGTTGTCGACCGCACTGCCGAGGCGCTCAACAATCAAGGCAAGCCGATGAAGGGCTCGCGCATTCTCGTGGTCGGTCTTGCGTACAAGGCCGACATCGACGACGTGCGCGAGAGCCCCTCGTTCGAACTCATCGAGCTTTGTAAAGCGCGCGGCGCGCAGGTTGATTACTACGATCCCCTCGTGCCAGCAACGTGGGCGGGCCGCAAGCACGACCTCAAGATGACGTCTGTTGCGTACGACGAGAAGACCATCGCAAGCTATGACTGCGTGCTCATTTCGACGGCACACTCGAAGATGGACTACGGAGTGATCGCGCGCAACGCGAAACTCTGCGTCGATACTCGAGACGCCATGCGCACGTTTGAGCGCGAGATGGGACCGCGGCTGACCCGCGCCTGAATCGATGACCCCGACTGAAGATGCGCTTGGAACAGACTCAAGCCCAACGGTGGGCCAAAGCGGTTTCGCGAAGCCAGCGCTCTCGGGTTCGATTTTCACAACCACACAAACCATCGGCAACAAGGTCATCACCTTGTTCGCCATGTGGATCGTTGCGCGGCTCTTGTCGCCAGCAGAGGTTGGGCTTGCCAACGTTGCAGTGACCGTCGGAGCGTTTGTTTTCTTCGTCTCGCCGACGGTGTTTGGCGATGTTCTGCTTTCGGAGCCACGCCGCTTTCACGACTTGTCTGGTGCCGCGAGAAGACTCGCATACTTCGCAGGGGGCGGTCTCTTTCTACTGCTTGTTGCGATCGCCTATCCAATCGAGTGGTTCAGTGGAACCGCGGGAATCGCCTTTGTCCTTCTCTTTGTTGCGCTTCGTCCACTTGCGGACGCGTTCTTGGTGTTGCCAAGCGCGCGCATGCGTCTCGACCTTGAGTACCGTCGCATCGCTCTCATTGATGGTCTGGCAACTTTCCTAGGGACCTGTGGAACAGTGCTGCTTGCGTGGGGAGGTGCGGGTCCGATCGCAATCGTTCTCCCACCGATTGGCGCGTTGGCTATTCGAGCGGTGCTCTTCCAGCGAATCTGTCGCGCGCGCATTGATCACCGCATCGTTCCGGGAGTGACCGCAGACATTGTTCATCGGTCTGGACTCGCGGGAATTGGGCAGTATGCGCACAATGTTGTCGGCACGCTGGAACCACTGATTCTTTGGGCCTTTGCCACGCAAGTCGAGCAAGGCTATTTCGCGCTGGCGTTTCAACTCGCGGTGCAGGCGAATGCACTGGTGAATTCGCAGTTTGTCTCGGTTTTGCAGCCGATATTTTCGCATCTGTCCCATGATGCAGAGCGTCAAGTCGAGGCTTTCCTCCGTGTGCTTCGGATGGCCGCGGCAGTCATCATTCCGATCTCCCTCGTCCAAGCGGCACTCGCCGAGCCACTCTTTCAGCTGCTGTTTGAACCGGAGTGGAAGAGCTCCATCGGTGTCTTCTTCGCACTCTCGATTGCACAGGCGTCCGTCTTTGTCGTGACGCTTTCGTTCACCATGCTGAAGGCACAGGGAAGGTTCCGTACCGCTCTCTTTTGGCAGTTCGGACAACTTCTCTTTTCCGCGGGCTTGTTCGCCATTTTCGCTCGGTACTTTGACGAGACCATTCCTCACGCGATGCTCGCGATCGGTATTCCCGCGAGCTCTGCCGCGGGGCACGCAACCGCGATTGCTGTTGCGAGTGGAGCGGGCTGGGGCGTTTCTTCGGTGGTTGGGATGTATCTCTGCGGACGGCGCGCCGATCTCGGATTGGGATCCGTCATGATCCAGATCGCACGTCCCTGGCTGGTGACACTTCCATTTATGGCTGCATTGCTGATACTTGGGCCATTCCTTGGTGATGCACTGCCTGGGTCCTGGGGTCCACTGGCGACACTCCTTGTCGCCGGACCGCTCGTCCTTCTTGCGGCCATTCTGGCGAACGTGTTTACGGACACAGGCGTACGATCAGACTTCCTCGTTCACGGAAGAAGGATCGTCAGCAAGTTCGCGCGCCGGCGCACCAATTGACGGCTGCTCTCGGACGTTCCTAGAAAACTACTGCAGTCTATTTCCGCTGGAGCCGATGTCCTTCGGGAGTTTCGAATGTCACTCGAGGTCTCGTCGAACATTTTTCCAGCCATGATTCTTGCCCAAGGGCAAGATCAAGCGGCATCGGTCACGGGCGTCATTCAATTGGCGTTCCAGCTTTTGCTGACGCCCATCGGGATGCTTGGCGCAATCCTGGGTGGGTTGCTGCTTTCGGCGATCGCCTTTCGCAGAGACGGCGCGTACATCGGTGGCGCAGTGGTCATCACTTGTATGACCATGATGTACCACGACAACAAGTACTTCGATAACACACTCGTTGAGCCGCTCAATACGGTGCGCAACCTGACGAAGGTGATTACGTTCGGAGTGTTGTTTGCCCTTGCCTTGAACCTACTCATCGCGCCGGCAGGGGTGAGACGGCACAAAGTGAATTTTGTGCTTGTTGCGTTTTTCTTCTTCCAGACACTCTTCCTCGTACGTCTTGCGATGAACGGGGATACCACGCGTGCAGGTCTTGGCTGGGTTGCAGACCTTCTTCTCTTCGCGACGTTGGGAGTTGGATTCGCCAAGAAGATTGGCGAGGATGATGACGTCGACCGTTATCTCGGGATGTTCGGATTCGCCGCAGCCGTTTTCGTGGTGCTCAATGTCACGCAGTTACTCCTCGGGTATCGAAACGCGGTCGCTGGAAATCGCCTCCTCGGTATCTCTGGAAACCCCCAGCTCCTTGGCTATATCTGCGCGACGTTCATTCTCGTGCTGACGCACCTCTTCTCTCGCAAGCCACTCGGATCGACCATTCGATGGGTCTACGGCGTGACGCTTGGCTTCCTCGCGCTCTTCTTACTATGGTCGGGTTCACGAACAGCGCTCCTTTGCGGGATGGCGGGTTTGTTGACCTATTTCCGATTCCGCATCGGTCGATTTGCGATCGTGATGGGTGTGGGTGCGATTGTCGTACTCATTGGTGCGTCGCTCTTCAGCGAGAGCTTTGAGGGTATTGGGCGCTTCGTCAGTGGAGAAAACACGCGACGCGGCGTGTGGCTCCGCCTCATGGATGACTTCCGTCAGGCGCCACTGTTCGGCACCATCAACATGCGGTCCGACGAGAACATCAGTAGTGCAGAGTCGACGTACCTCTCGACTCTCTCGCTCATGGGTATCTCTGGTGGTATCCCGCTTGCCTTCTTGATTCTTGGTGTGATTGGTGTCGGTGTCACCGCGCTGCGAGCTCGACGTGCGGGCAAGGTCGATCCTGACCATGCCGATCTCATGCTCGCATCTGTGGCCATCATGCTCGTCGGATCGGTGTTCGAGGGCTTCTTCCTCGGCATCCTTGCGTACGCCGTTGTGTGGAACTACGCCATCCTTGGCATGAGTACGTTCTTCGGTGAGCGTCTCCGCATGAGCGATGAAGAGATCGCAGAAATCAATGGACATGCATCACACGATGCATCGCTTGAAACCGAGTTCGACGGCGTTTCGGACGGCGAGTTCGACGAAGGCGCTCGAACGAGTGGGCAGCACGCTCACAGCGACAACGCGACGCAGCTTCCTGAACACATGGGTGGCGCGGCGATTGCGCGTGGACCATCGCCAATCTGATCGACAGCACGCTCGTGGTTGGCCGCGTTGAGTTGCGGCGTTGATAGAACCGAGTGGATGCGGTGACTGCGCACCGAACAGTCCCGAAGCGTCGCGCGGAGTGGAAGCGATACGCGATCTCGATCACCGCGAACTGGTGGGAGCCTTGCTTAGAGTCTTGCTCGACGTTTTGCTGGGGGTCTTCATTGGCGTCCTGCTTGGTGCGCCAGCGGGCACAGTACTGCTTGAGCCCTTTCCGACAGGTCCCTTGATGGGTTCATAGTCGGGCGCTGTTGGCTCGGCTGTGACATCCCAACGTCCGACCGAATTGTCTTCGAGTGACACCATCACCTTTGTCTTGCGATCTCGCAGCGCAATCACTCCAGGGCGCACCGTTGTACGCCAGAGCCATGTTCCGTCCGGTCGTTGTCCACCACTCGTTACAACATCGGCGAGATACGAGATAGGCGCCGCACTTGCGTGACGGACCACGACTCCTTGCAGGCGTGTATTGAGATCGCGCAGCACGCGATCAAGTCGCCTCGCGCCACCATCGCGATCTGGCACGGTGGCCCATGGCCCTGTATCGGGATTGTCGACGGTGGTCGGATTCCAGAAGTTGAACATCTCGGTGCCGAGTAACGCGAAGTGTCGAACCATCTCATCCCAGTAACGTTGGTCGGATGGATACGCGACTTGACCAGTAGTGCCAGGCCAGTGTGCGAACGCGACCCACGGTTGGAGCGGTACTCGCGGCGCTGTTCGTCGACAGGAGCGTGCTTGTTGGATGTCGGTGACAAAGGAGAACCACGGTTCGAACGTGATCCGGGTCGTGCCTTGCTTCGACAACTTTGTTGGATCGGTGGGATCGATGAACCACGCTCGCGCAGAACCCTCAATCATCCCGTACTCAGCGGGTGCGGATGCTGTGCCGAAAAGGTTGTCCCAAGGTTGAGGATGCCCATTCGCATCCGGTCCTGGTTGATCGACCATGCGCATGCCAGCGTAGTTGCTGCCTTTCACGGCGGGAAACATCGCGCGTGCGGGCTCGAAGATCGCATAGTTCATCGCCGCCGCTGTCAGAGTGCTGATCGCGCGATTCCACTGCAGGTAATCAGGGGAATTCGTGAAGTCGTCAATGCGATCGAGACGGACACCTTGAAGCAGAACTGACAAGGGTTGCGCGCCCCACATTGGTCGGCTCGCGCGCGGATCCGCAGCAATTGTCGCCGCGGCGCCCGGCTTGAGGCCCCAGTTTTTGAGTCCTCCCCATTGCTCATAGTCACCGATGAGGTAGTCCAGCTTGCCGCCGGCGCTCTGGAACTGACGGAGCCACTCGGTCCACTCGCGTCGCGTCTCAACGGCTGCGAAATTAGCCCATGGTGATGGGATTGTTGGACTCGGAACTCCTCCGACCACAGCGTTGTCAACGCGCGCGGTGAAGAGACTGTTGGAATATCGCCACCAGTGCAACGCAGCACGACCCTCAGGAAGCATCTTGCTCCGCCGCGCGGCCGCGAGAGGATCCGGCATGGCGCTTGGTTGACCCGGAACGAATTGGCCCTCGACGAAGATCATCTCCGTCAACGTCACGCAATCCGACGGAACAGGCTTCCAAGTGGCAGCCCAAAGCGATTTCCGCTCGAGCTGTGCCTTTGGCTGCCCAACTTGGCTCTGCTCCATGCCCACGCATGACGTTGCAGGAAAGACACAGGCGAGTGCACCAAGAACGGTGGCGAGTACGTGCATTGAAGTTCCCCCCCCAACGAGCGACTTTCAGTCGTGAAACGCATGACGTCTTGTCGGATGCACTACATCGAATGCGCCGTCGATGTGACATCGTGGCCCGCGTCGCGCAGCGTGCGCTCGCGACGCGCAAGTTCAAGATCATGATCGACCATCATGCGCGCGAGATCCTCAACGGATGTTCGAGGTTCCCAGTGGAGCACACGACGAGCCTTCGACATATCTCCAAGAAGTTGTTCGACTTCCGCAGGTCGGAAATAGCGTGGATCGATCTCGACGAAATCACGGTAATCGAGTCCAACCATGCCAAACGACAGTTCACAGAATTGTCGAACGGAGATCATCTTTCCGGTGGCGATGACGTAGTCATCTGGTTCGGGCTGTTGCAGCATGAGCCACATCGCCTCGACGTAGTCACCCGCGAATCCCCAATCACGCAGTGCATCGATGTTGCCGAGATAGAGCTTTCGTTGAAGCCCCAGTTTGATGCGCCCGACCGCACGCGTGATCTTGCGCGTGACGAACGTCTCTCCGCGCCGTGGGCTTTCGTGATTGAAGAGAATGCCGCACGACGCGTGCATGCCGTAACTCTCGCGATAGTTGACAGTGATCCAATGTCCGAAGACTTTCGCGCATCCGTACGGCGAGCGCGGCCAAAATGGCGTCGTCTCCTTCTGTGGTACCTCCTGCACCTTGCCAAACATCTCGCTCGATGAGGCTTGGTAGAAGCGGATCGTGTCGCCGGAGAGTTCTTGCTGCACGCGCACGGCTTCGAGCAGTTTCAGTACACCAGTGGCGTCGACATCCGCGGTAAAGACAGGCTGATCGAATGAGACGCGCACATGGCTCTGCGCGGCGAGGTTGTAGACCTCGTGTGGTCGAATCTGCTGCATCAAGCGCGAGAGGCAGTTTGCGTCCGCCAGATCGCCGTAGTGCAGTTTGAGTCGCTGAGAGGACTCGTGCGGATCCTGATACAGATGATCGAGGCGGCCAGTATTGAAAGAGGAACTTCTCCGGATGATGCCGTGCACCTCATAGCCCTTCGCGAGAAGGAACTCGGTGAGGTAACTGCCGTCCTGGCCCGTGATACCGGTAATGAGGGCGCGTTTCATAAGTAGTCAGGGAGGGGGTGCTCAGGAAGTGTCGGTCTCGCCGGGTGCCAACAAGCGTGCCGAACTTCAGTAGCCCAGCCTTCGGATGCATGCCGCCCTCGCGGGAAGCCGATAGTAGTTCCCGCGGCCGTTCGAGGGTGGCCGCAAGACACCCGCGGGCCTGACCAGCGAGCCTTCGCAGCACAACACTTGACGGCTACACCATGATTCTGCACGTCATCGAAAATCTCTTCCCAGAAAGCGGCGGACCCCCGACCGTGGTCATTGAGTTCGCCCGGCATCAGGCTCGCTCTGGACGACGAGTTGCCGTCATCTGCAACCGCGGTCCTCGGAGGCCAGAGCAGCGCGCCGCGCTGATGGAGACGTGGAGTGGACTTCCAATCGACTTCACGGACTTCTCGCTTTTGGATCCTTCCGCTCGTCGAGGAGCGATGGACCGGCACATCGAGCGCCTTCAGCCCAAGATCATCCACATCCACTGCATGTGGGAGTCCTTTGTCCGGACAACCGCCGCAAAGGCCCGTCGACGAGATGTTCCGTACGTCATTTCGACTCATGGAATGCTACATCCTTACGTTCTCTCCCAAAAGCGACTGAAGAAATGGGTGTATTTAACCCTATTTCCTCAGATCATTGGCGGTGCGCGCGAGTTGTACTCTCTGAACCGGGAAGAGGCCGACTACGTCGCAAAGCGATTTGGATGCAGGAGTTCTGTTCTCGCGAATGGAATTGATGCGGGCGAGTACAGCCACGCCAGCCCGAATCTCTTCCTTGAGAAGTTCCCGCAGTTCTCAAAACAGTCGTTCATACTCTTTGTTGGACGTATTCACCCAATCAAAGGTATTGATCAATTGATACGGAGTTACAGCCTGGCGCGAACGCGAGGTTGTACGCATGCCCTCGTCATTGCCGGCCCGGATGATGGCTGCAAAGCCGAAATCGACGCGTTGATCGACTCCCTTTCCCTTCGCCAGCACGTTCATCTGGTCGGCGGGCTCTTCGGCGAGATCAAGCGATCGGCATTCGCGGCCTGTTCCGTGTTCGCGCATCGGCCCCGATTCGAGGGCTTCGGAATCACGGTGGTGGAGGGAATGGCTGCCGGCAAGCCGGTGGTGACCACCAAGGAATGCAAGTTGGACGGGGCGGGTGAGGCGGGAGCGCTTTGTGTGGCACCGGATACCGACGAGGGCTTCGCTGACGCACTTGTTCGATACACCGGTGACCACGCGGCCGCACGCGATCTCGGGACGCGGGCGCAATCGTGGGTGCGAACAAATCTCGACTGGGAGGCTCTCGCTCGTTTCGCTGACGAGTCCTACGCGAAGGCCATGGGGCAGAGCGTCGTATACCCGGGAATGAGATGAAGTGCGCTTGGTGTGGTGGCCGATAGAGCGCTGGAGTCTGAAAGCTGGTTTGTGGATGTCGATGTCGACGCATGCCTCGTTCAATTCCTCTTCCGCGAGCGGAACTCTGGCCGGATCGCGCGTCGTCGTGACCGGCGGCGCAGGCTTTCTCGGTCGGGCCGTGCTTGCCGCCTTAAAGGCGCGCGGGTTGCCAGAGCCGTTTGTTCCACGGCGTCGCGACTACGACCTCACGACTGAACATGGGGTTGCACGACTCTTCGACGATGCAAAACCGGAGGTCATCATTCATCTCGCGGCAGAGGTTGGTGGAATCGGCGCGAACCAAGCGAACCCGGGTCGATACTTCTACGCCAACATGGCAATGTCGCTTCATCTCATTGAAGCAGCGCGTCGTGCGGGGATACGGAAGTTCGTCCATACCGGAACGATCTGCTCCTATCCCAAATACACACCAGTTCCTTTCCGTGAAGACGAACTCTGGAACGGGTACCCCGAAGAGACGAACGCGCCGTACGGGGTAGCGAAGAAGGCCGCGCTGGTCATGTTGGATAGCTACCGCCGCCAGTACGGTCTTGCATCGGCGTACGTCTTGCCGGTGAATCTCTACGGGCCGCACGACAACTTTGATCCAGCGACCTCACATGTCATTCCGGCGCTCGTGCGCAAATGTCTTGAAGCACAGCTCGCCGCGCGCGCGGAGATCGAGTGTTGGGGAACAGGTTCTGCGAGCCGTGAGTTTCTGTACGTCGACGACGCGGCAGAAGGCATCGTGCGTGCGGCGGAAGTGATCGATGATCCGATGCCGATCAATCTTGGCACGGGCGGTGAAATCACGATCCGTGATCTTGTGGAACTTGTCGCAGAGATCTGTGAGTTCAAGGGCAACATCCGCTGGGATGCATCGAAGCCGGACGGTCAGCCACGCCGCTGTGTAGACAGTGCGCGCGCCGCCGCGCTCCTAGGTTGGAGCGCGAAGACGTCGCTCCGCGATGGACTGCGAAAGACCGTTGAGTGGTACCGAGCCACGCTCCAAGCCTCGAATCCAACCACACACCCAACCACACACCCTGCTTCAAGTTTGGGCGCGAACGGCCAGCGTCTTGGGGAGGCTCCATGCGCGTCCTCCTGATCAACCAAACCTTCTATCCGGATATTGCGGCGACGGCGCAACATGCGCATGACCTTGCTCGATTTCTGGTTTCACAGGGCCACGAGGTCACGGCGATTTCATCGCGATCGATTTACGGTGAAAAGGGAGCCGTGCTTCCGCGCGAGGAAATCGTCGACGGCATTCGCATCGTTCGCGTCGGAAAGAGCATCTTCGGAAAGTCGTCGATCGCGGCGCGTATGTTTGACTTCGGTCTCTTCTACGCAGCGGCGCTGTGGCGGTCTTTCAATATGCGCCGGCAAGATGTTGTGATCTGCTTCACAACACCGCCATTCGTTGCGCTGATTGGTTGGTTGCTGCGACTGGTGCGTGGAACACGCAGTGTCTACTGGGTCATGGATCTCTATCCAGACCTTCCGGTTGCATGTGGCGTGATGAGCGCGCATTCACCGTTGACTTGGGTGTTAGAGCGGCTGAACCGATTTTGCATTCGACGCGCGGATCGCGCAGTCGTGCTTGGCCGATGCATGCGATCTCGAGTTGCTGCAAAGGGCATCGCAGCGGGTCGATTGGCGATGATCAACGTTTGGGCCGATCCCGACGAGGTGCGACCGGTCGATCGCGCGATGAATCCATATCGCGCGCAATGGAATGTCGGCGACCGCCTCCTCGTGATGTATTCGGGGAACTTCGGAATTGGTCACGATGTCACGACCATTGCACGAGGTGTGGAGGCACTCCGCGAGGATTCAAATGTTCTCTTCGCGTTTGTCGGCGGCGGAAAGCGCAAAGACGAGTTGATGGGAATTCTTCGTTCCAAAGGCCTGACAAACTTCATCGAGGCGCCATACCAGCCGCGTGAGAAGATCAATGACTTGCTCGGCGCGGCAGACATTCACCTCGCGAGTTTGCTTGAAGGAACAACCGGCATCATGGTGCCGAGCAAGTTCTACGGCGTCATGGCCGCTGCGCGCCCAATTTTGTACGTCGGCGAGCGAACTGGCGAGGTTGCGCGGACGATTGAAGAACAGCGGTGCGGGTTCATCGTTGCGCCAGGAGACGTCGATGGCTTTGCACGATCACTGCGGCGGCTCGCGTCAGATCGTGCGCTCGCGGCCGAAATGGGTGAGCGTGCACGACAACACATCGTCGAACGTGCTGGTGCACCACATGCGATGCGTCGATGGCTCGAGTTGCTCACAGAGGTCGCCAATGAGCATGGCGGTGTGCGTGCGACGCGGAGCAGTTCGGAGACGACGCGATGAACGACGATGCGCCGAAGGAAGATCGGAAGATTCTTCAGCAGGCGATGCCGTCCGAGAGTGCACTCGAGTCGCGTCGTGTCAGTCCATATTCCTTTGGTGAGAAGCTCAAGCGACTTCTTTGGGGAGTGGTGCAAGCAACGTTCTTCCGTGCGAGTTTTCACAACTGGTACGGATTTCGACGGTTCCTTCTCCGTCTGTTTGGCGCGCGCCTTGCTCCTTCGGCGAACGTACGTCGAACCGTGCTCGTGGAGTGTCCTTGGAATCTGTCGATCGGTTCGGAGAGTTCTGTGGGCGATCGCGCGATTCTTTACTGCCTTGGTTCCGTCACGATTGGTGATCGAACCACGGTTTCGCAAGGTGCCCATCTTTGCGCTGGAACGCACGATCACCGGCGAGCATCGATGCCACTTGTCCGGTCGGCAATATCGATCAGTGATGATGTCTGGATCGCCGCGGATGCATTCGTAGGCCCAGGCGTGACGGTTGGCGCCGGCGCGATTCTCGGAGCCCGCGGTGTTGCCATGCGCGATCTCGCGGCGTGGAAAATCTACGCGGGGAATCCGGCCGTGCCTGTTCGAGAGCGCGCGTTTGACACGCGGTCGTGACGACGTCTCATCGGCTGTGCTTCATCCCACGTGAGCGAACCTCAACGGTCGTGCTATTCTCGCGCTCCGCCATGACGATGCGCCTCTACAACACGCTCACGAAGTCGATTGAGAACTTCTCGCCGATTGCTGCGGACGGAACCGTGACGTTCTATTCCTGCGGCCCAACGGTCTACGACGACGCGCATATCGGGAACTTCCGCTCGTTCTTGAACGCCGACATCTTGCGTCGCGCGCTGCAACTCCACGGTTTCCGCGTCAAGCATGTGATGAACATCACGGATGTTGGCCACATGACGGAAGACGATGCGGCCGACGGCGGTGGGGAAGACAAGATGGCGGTCGCGGGGCGTCGTATCGCAGAGGCGAAGAAATCGGGCAAGTTGCCTGCGGGTGCAGAGATTGATCCTGCGGACCCGTATGCGATCGCGTCGTTTTACGCCGATCGATTCCTCGAGGACGCGCGGCACCTTGGACTGCAAGTAGCGATCGAAGAGCGCACGCATCCCGAATTGATGCCGCGTCCAACGCGCTGCGTGCCGCAGATGATCGCGCTTGTAGAACAACTCATCGAGCGTGGGCACGCGTACGTTGCGAAGGACGGGGTTGTGTACTTCAGCGTCGAGAGTTTCTCGGCGTATGGCCGGCTCTCAGGAAACACGCTCGACAAACTCCGCGAGGGTGAAGGCGGTCGTATCAGCGCGGAGCATCAGGCGGTCAAGCGCCATCCCGCCGACTTCATGTTGTGGAAGCCTGATCCAACGCATTTGATGCGGTGGCCGAGCCCCTGGGGCGAGGGATATCCGGGCTGGCACCTTGAGTGCAGCGCGATGGCGCGCATGCTGCTTGGCGACGAAATCGACCTTCACTCGGGCGGTGAGGACAACATTTTCCCGCACCACGAATGTGAGGTCGCACAGAGTTGCTGCGCGAGTGGTCGACCCGCGTTCGCACGCATGTGGTTTCACACGCGGCATCTGCAGGTTGAAGGTGAGAAGATGTCGAAGTCGAAGGGCAACTTCTTCACGGCACGCGATTTGTTTGCGAAGGGTGTGACGCCCGCAGCGTTGCGGCTTGAGTTGGTTCGAACGCATTACCGCACGAATTCGAACTTCACGTTGCAGGGGCTTCGCGATTGCCAGCGCATGATTGATCGTTGGTCGTCTGCGCGGAGTTCGCTTGCCGCACGCTCTGCGGGCAGCGGAGCGGGTCCATTCCAACGCGCGTTGATCGAGTTCAAGGAGGCGCTTGCGGACGATTTGAATGTCGCGCGCGCGATTGCAGCGCTCAACATGGCGATTACTGAAGTCGCCGCTGGCGATCTGCTCGCTGAGTTGGCCGCGCTCGATGCGATGAATTCCGTCCTCGGTGTGTTTGAGCGGAACGAGGCACTCCAGTCGGCGGCGGCCGATGATCTCGCGTCGAAAGTGGAAGCGTTGCTTGAGCGTCGACGTGCGGCGCGCGCGGCGAAAGATTGGGCTGAGAGTGATCGCGTACGCGATGAACTCACGGCGCTTGGTGTGCGCATCAAGGACGGGCCGCAAGGAACGACGTGGGAACGCGCGGTCTAGGGAACGTGCGGTCTAGGGAGCGCGCACACTCAAGCGCGCGACGCCAGCATCATCACGCACGCTGCGTCTTCAACAGACGCGCAATGTCGTCCATCTGCCGATCCGCGATGGCGAGAATTCCCGGCAAGCGCTCAGCGATGGCCGCGCGATGTCGATCGCGCTCTGCGAAACATCGCACTTGATGCTCGACCACTTCATCACTCGAAAGGACGCGCGGGTCGGCGACGGTGTCGCCCACGCCGAGAGCCTCGAAGATGCCGCGCGCCTTATCGCTGTACGCGATAGTCGCGGTTGAGACGCCATTCGAAAGAGAACCGATTGTTGCGTGCAGCCGCGAGCCGCTGAACCAATCAAGCCGCTTGATGATGGCTTTCGCCTCCGTCGGGAATTCATACCCCTGCGCGATGACGACGCGCTCGCGCTCCGCTGGTGCAAGCGCTGCAAGCAACTTCTCGCTCGCGTGGATATCTGATTCGGTTTCTGCGCTGCCGCGAATGACGACGTGCGGGACGAGCACAACAGCGCCCGCACCTGTGGCGAGTAAACGCGAAACGAGTTTGACGCATGTCGCGAAGTAGTCATCGCGGAAGCGGTACTCGCGCCAACTCTCAGGTGCATTCGCGATGAGGCCGCTGATGTTGAAGCCCGCAACCGCTGCGCCGCGCGCGATCGTGCGCGCACGCTCAACAACCTCGAGCGCCTGTGCCGAAGGGTCAATCGTTGGCAGACGAAACGCCATGTCGGTTCCGACAAGATGCTTCGCTGGATCAAAACGATTGCCGACGATTTCCTTGAGAACTTCGTAACTGCGCGCATCGCGCGCGACGGCACATGTCGCGCGCGCGACGATGTCACCAGCGATCGCACGCAACTTCGGGTCGCGATATGGGCCGTAGGTTTGTGGAAGAAGTACGAGGGGACGCTTGAGCGCAAGCGCGATTTGCTTCGGGCGAGTGACGCGCACGAAGCGTCGCAAACCATAAATGTCCGCGAAGCTATCGCCGCCGCTCGCGTCGAGGAGTCCCGAGGATCGAGCGATGGCGCTCGCGCCGACCCCAATTGGGAGACCCGTGTACTGCGCGATCACGGCGTGAAGCGAGGAGTCGGATTGCCAAAACTTCCGCGTCTGACTCCAACCGATGATGTCGAATGCGGCTTGTGCGGCACCCGACTGCGCGATCCCGGCATGACGCAAAATCTCAGCGTCCGCACGACGATGTCCCCGACGCCAATCGAAGACGTCGCATGCGCCAAGTCGCGGATACAGGAGTGCGACCGCGCTCAACCCAAGCGCACTGACGCCAAGGTTTGGGTTGCGAAAATCGACGCCGGCGATGATGGGCCGTGAAGTTGAAGTCATACGCAATTGGGTTGGTGGGCTATCGGCACGTCAGGGGAAGCAGCCTCAATCCAGCGAAGGCAAACTTCGGCAGACTTCGGAAGACTTCAACGTGTCGCGGAACAGTGTTGTCGGGGAGACGCTCATCGGAGCGCAACGCGGAAATATCGCGATTCTCCACGCCCGCACGTTGGCTTCATGCGGAAATGGTGATAAATTCCTCCGGTCAGCATCAAGAGCAGCGGGTTCGCCCGCTCGGCAACCGAGTCCTGAATCCGACCACGGTGCTAGTTCGATGCGGCCCAAAACTGGCGAAAAACAGCCAGAAACGGGCAAAATCGAGGATCGCAGCGACCATGATGATCATGGCTGCCCCTGCTCTTGAGTCTGATGCGGTGTGTCGGTGAGCCCGACGCATGTGGCGTTGGCCGAGCACACCGCAACAACCAAAGTGCATCCCGAGCGATGCGCGCGCCACGCAACACGCGGCGTGCGCTCCGGCAACCGGCCGCGAGGCAAGGTGCCACATCGATGCGGGCGGCGCGCGGGAAACGCGCCGTCAACCTCGCGATTGCGAGCGCTGTGTGCTGCCCCGATCTTCTTCTGATCGGGCGGCGTGCGCGTCGCTCTGGATGCACTGACCTCCGTGCGATGACACGCACGCGATTGGAGAGTGCACGATGGATGTCAGCGAAATCGATCCAAGATTGCCGTTTGCGGCGGACGTCTATCTCGGCAACGGGTTGAGTAGCGCCACGCATGGCGGAACTCACGACCGGCGTGGCGGCTTCGTCGATCGCGTGTTCTTGATGGCGCCTGATCAGTTCGGAAGTCCGCTCGAGCCACTTCTCACGACAGCGCGAGCGATCATCGATCGAGACAACCCACAAGCGCTCGAAATTGCCAAAGCCCTCCGATTGGATGAGTGCGTTGCATGGCGTGAGCGCGCGATTTTGATTGCTCGAGGATCGCTCGCGCGTCGCATCGATGTGCCGCGTGACACTCCGTCTCCGGTGCTGCATTGGAGTGGGGGCAATCTCATCGTGTGCGTTCCGACCGAGATACCCGGTGCAGCGGAGGTCGCAGCAGCGCGCGTGTGGATTTCTGGCTTCAACGAGACGGTCTGCGTTCGTGCGACGCGTCTCAAGACGCTCACTGCGGAGCATGTTGGCGGTGCGTTGGCGCGTATTGAGCGCATGCAATCATCGGGCGCGGAAACGTCGGTGTGGCGTTGTGAACTTCCTTCGTTCTGCAACACAAGTTTGCCGATCGCCGTTGAACTCGCACCGAATCCAACGAGTTTCATGCATGCGATGTTCATCGCGCATCGTGGTGCTGCCGCGATCGTCGTCGGTCAGCCGACGGGCGTTGGATCGACCTTCGATTGGGACGATGAAGATGCCTCGTCATGGCCACAGACGCGACTCTTGCCTTCGGGTTGGAGTTACCTCAAACCGGATCGCTCGTCGGGTTCGTCGGCGCCGATTTTTCCGCACGGAGCTCCCGCACCAATCAACGCGGTGTTTCTACCCGAGGAAACGTTGTTTCGCGCGATCGTCCGTGCCACGTGGACGGTGACGTTTCCCGACGCACTTCGCGTTGCGTTTGCGGATTGAGCGTGGATCAAGAAACGCGTCTTTGCAAGGACGCAACGTGTTTGGTGTGGAGTGAACGCGACGCGCAGCGGCCCGTGCCCGTGCGAGTTCGCGTGAAAAACTGCTGCACGGAGAAATGAGAACAAGCGATGTCGTGGGAAGAAAGCGAGAAGCACCTTCGAGAACTTGGCGTGGAGATCATGAGCCCTGAGGAGGTTCGCGCGGCAGGAATCTACGGCACGATGTTCCTGCGGAGCGGGTTGCGCATCTCGCTTTCGACCGCCGACGTCGATGACGATGATGAGAAGCCCGTGAAGGAACGGGTGCGCGCGATGCGCGCGCGTATCGCGCAGCTTGCGGAACGTGGCGAAGAATTACGCGAGTGTCCATTCGTGTCGGACGACACGTTGTTCGGCGAAGGCACGCAGGTGAATGTCGCAGGGTCGACGCTCCACGATCTGCTTGGTCGCCGCTTCGGCGGCAACTCGTCGTTCGATGGAATCGCGCATCTACTCGACGATCGGATGCACTACAGGCCGGATGAACTCGATGAAGGCCGGTACGGTCTCGAGACGGATCCAGGATTCTTCCACGGATCGCCGTTGCCGCGTCTCAAGCGTATCGGGCCAGTGTCCATTCGCCGTCGATGGAATGGAAGCATGGTGATTTCGCGACGCGGATTTGCTGGTCAACCGATCGATGCAGCGCGTGGCAAGCACGCTGTGATGCGCGTTCATCGCGGCAATCCGCGTTCGGGTCACGACGAGGTCGACGAGGCTGATTGCGTGTGTCTCGCCACTGAGCCATTCCCGCGCTGGTTGGTTGAAGATGAGGCCGCGGAAATGCTGGAGATGGCGCTGCGAAACACATACGAGATCATCGAGTTCGGGATGTGGGGCGGTTCTGGAGGACTGACGCGCGCGACATGGCTCATGGGCTCGGCCCGCGGACGCGCTCGCGCATTGTGGCCAACGAATCCGCCGGCTCTTGCGACGCATGTGTGTTCGGGCTTCGCGATCAACATGATGGATGCTGGTATCGCGGATGAAGTTCGGCGTGAACTTGTCTGGATCAACCAGGTCTTCGGTCTCGATGTTCCTGGGCGACATCACGGCGACGTAGGCCCCGCGAGTGCGTGGGAACTTCTCCGCGCAGCGAAGAAGTCGAACTAGCGAATGAGACTGCGCGATACGCCGAAGCCAGCCGGTGCACCCGTCGAACAGTCGACGAGCACCGGCTGGTTTCGCACGCGGAAGATCTTGACGCAGTAGCCGCTTTCAAGGAGCGACTGCTCGGCTTCTTCGTCGGTGACTATCTCGAGCGTGAGTGTTCGTGTTGTCTGGTGGTCCATGGAACGAACAATCGCGAAATCAATTGTCGGTGCTTGTGTGGCGACCGATTGGAAATCAATCGCGAGCGCACGCGTTCCTTCCAGTCGGCTTTCATTTGAGGAAGACGTACGAGGCAAAGTGGCAGCGGTGATCGCGCCGAGCAACAGCACGGCGGCGATCGATGTGATCCGTGCAGATCGCACACGTTGCGCACGTGCGCGACGCATTGCTTCGTTTGCTGCAGTGAGAATCGCGTCGCGGCGCGCATGCACTGTGTCCGGTGTGTTCATCGAGCACCGCCTTCGCGAATCCGAGCGACGATCCGACGAAGTGCACTTTCGATCGCGCGAGGTGTTGCGTCGAGTGCATGTGCGATGGCGCGAAGACGCAAACCTTCCACATGGCGGAGGCGAAGAAGTTCGAGTTCTTCTGCGTCGAGTTTGGTCAGAATCGCCGTGAGCTCATCTTGATTGAGATCGGAGTTATGCGCGTGGTGTTCTCGTAATTGCTCTCGTCGTGCGCGACGCGCTTCGGCAACAAGTGTGTTGCGTGCAACATTGAGCGCGGCGATTTGCATCCACGCCATGAGCGATGCGCGCGTTTCACAGTGTGGCGGGTTCGATGCGAGCCTCATGAACATCTCCTGAAGGCAGTCGAGTGCGAAGGATTCGTCGCGGCGTGTGATGTGTCGGACCGAGACGACGACATCCTCTGCGCAGCGGTCGTAGATTTCCGCCAGTGCCTCACGCGAACCAAGGCGGACCTCACGCGTGACACGCGCGGCCCACTCGTCGTCGGAGTTCGCGGATAGTTCGGCTCTCACTTCCTGGTTCGAATGGTGTTGACGATCTCGTTGACCAGCGCGATCGAATCCGCAGGAGCCTTGACGAACAACAGTCTTGTGGGCTCGTGGTAGCGCAGGCTGACAAGTTCGGCGGAGCCTGCATTCTGCATTGCAAAATCGATCGCCTCGACAAGTGATGCAATACCTTTTTCGTCCGCGCCATTCCAATCACCCAAGTCATGCAACGCATGCCTCAATTCTGGGAGACGCTGACGAATCACGATGACTGGTTTCGTTTTCGACGCGATCGGATCGGACGCGCTTTGCTTTTCGGTTTCCTTAACGACTTCAACCATGAGCGGCGCCGTGCCGTTCGCCGAGAGAATATTGAGGCTTTGGAAGAGCACCTCGGGTGTGACCAAGCGAATCTGGAAGGGCGGAATATCAACCAACCTTGTCGATGGTGTTGCAAAGACCACATTGCAAGCACTTTGCTTCTGAATGAGCGCGACGAGTTGTTCGAGCGTCCCACCGCCCCAGTCGAGTTCGACCGTCGCAGCCTTGAGCGCGAGTGCGGCTTCATCTCGCATTCGAACTTCGAGTTCACGAAGCGCGGCCTCGATTTGCTCTCTCGCGTCGGTGACTTCCCACCGTCGCCCCGCAATCGTCACGACTCGCTGGCCTGGGTCGTAGTTGATTCGGAGCCGTGCCCCGTCGTCGGCGAGCGCGCGTTGGATGCCGGCAACGGTGTCGTAGCCAGCTTGCTGCACTGACTTCGGAACCTCGATGCGTTCAAGGACAGGCGCAGGGTCGGCGTTGCGATCGAGCCATGTGTTGAGGTCGGTCACTTGTCGGATGAACGCGGCTCTGTCATCGTCGCTCACTTCGGAGCTTTCTGCACGCTTCAAGAGATCAGACATGTTTTTGCGGGCCGCAACAAGTTCCGCGATCGTCGGGCGTGACCCTGGTGGAGGTGGGGCCGTGGGTGAGGCAGTGGGCGCGCCGGATGTGGTTGCGGGAGTCTGCGCGTCTTGAAGCGGTGCGGCGCCCCAAAGAACCAGCGCGGAGGTTGTGGCGGCGAGTGTGCAGGCGATCGTGTACATGGTGTGTGGTCCTTCCACAGTCAAACAGCACCGACGCGGCACTTGCGTCGTGTGTGATCGAAAATGTTTGAAAAAACCAAACGGTGCCGGGTAGCTAACCAAACGGTGCCGGGTAGCTCGCGGGTACCAGCGGGTGCGAGCGGGTGCTTTCACGGTACAGAAAATTCACGCGGAAAAACTGCCGAAGTTTCGAGTCAACCGCGCACGCGCCATTAGGCTCGATTGCCGGACACTGTCGTCCGTCAACTTTGAAGGAAGGGGTTGATCATGGGAAGGAAGCACCGGAACTTCGTCATCGGCGCGCCGTATCACATCGCACACCGCGGGAACCACAAGCAGGTGCTCTTCGAGAGCGACGGAGATCGCCTGTACTACCTATCTCTGCTCCATCGATTCAGTCGGATGACGGCGACCACGATCGCCGGCTTCTGCCTCATGAGCAACCACGTTCATATTGTGGCGATTCCCTCGAGCCTCGCGGGCCTCAGCGTGTGCATCGGCTGTACTCACCGCCGATACTCGATGTTTCTCAATGCACGCCGGGGAACAAACGGGAGCAACTGGGAGGGCCGTTTCTATTCGGCGCACATGGACCATGACCACGCACGAAATGCGATGCGATACATCGAGCGTAACCCGGTTGAGGCGGGCGTCGTGCTCCAGCCATGGGATTGGAAGTGGTCCACCGCGCCCCAGCATTGCGGAGTCGGAGAGGGGTGGCGGTTCGTGCATGGAGACGTCCGCGGCGACGGGATGGACCCCTTCACATGGAGAAGGATCCTCGGCGAGGCGCTGACCGAGAAGGAGCTCCTGCACATTCCCTGGGCCTCGATGTCGGTGCACTCAGACACGCACTTCTGTGGGGTTGCGGGATAGCGTGCCGGGTAGCTGGCGGGTACAAGCGGGTGCAAGCGGGTCGCTGCGCGGCACCGTTCAATCACGCGACGGGCGCGTCGACGCGCATGAATGGCGCGCACTTCGCGATCTTCGTACCCGCCTTGAGCCCGCCCCAGCGCGCAGCGGCCACCACGCCGCTGGTCGCCGCCGCGCCGTCGAGCGTTGAGCCGTACGCCGCGAGCACCTCCGCACATTTCCCCGGCATGATCGGCGTGAGCAGCACCGCGGCAACGCGGACGCCCTCCGCGCACGCCGCGAGAATCTCGGCGACGCGCGGCAAATTCGCAGGATCCTTCGCGAGCTTGAACGGCGCCGTCTCGTTGATGAGGAGGTCTACCGCGCGCACGATCGAGAGCGCAGCGTCGGCAGCCTCGGCGAGCTCGAAGGCCTCGTAGTGCTTCGCGACCTTCGCGGCGGTCGCTTCCGTGAACACACTCCACGTCGGCGCACCTGCGGCTGCTGAGATTGGCATTGACGCCGTCTCGGCGGCAGGCATCGCACCACCGAAGTACTTTTCGATCATCGAACTCGTGCGGCTCGCGCAGTTCGCGAAGGTGTTGACGAGATGCGCGGTGTAAATCTCGTGGAAATGCTTGTCGCTGAAGTCCGCATCCTGTGTACCGATCGGACCTTGCGTCGTCATGTACCAACGCCACGCATCGACGCCGTATTTCGCGAAGAAACCATCGATCGTCTCGAGGTCGACGAAATTCCCGAGCGACTTCGACATCTTCTGTCCGTTGCGAATCCAGTATGAGTGCGCGTACACGCAGTTCGGCATCGGAAGATCAAGCGCCATCAACATCGCCGGCCAAATCACCGCGTGGAACCAGAGAATCTCCTTGCCGATGACGTGGTACGCGGGCGGCCAGTACTTCGCACGCTCCTGCGCGAGCGCACCCTGCGGCTCGCCGAGTCCGAGCGCGGTCGCGTAGTTGAAGAGCGCGTCGATCCACACGTAGATCACGTGCTCGCTCGCGCCCGGCATCGGAATGCCCCACGTGAAGTTCGTGCGGGTGACGGGGACGTCCTGCAAACCTTCGCGCAGACGTCCGAGCACTTCGTTGAAGCGGCCCGCCGGTCGCACGAAGCCGGGATTCGCCTTGAAGAACTCTTCAAGCCGCGTCTGGTACGCGCTGAGGCGGAAGTAGTAGTTCTTTTCGGTCGCGCGAACGAGCGGGCGGCCCGAAATTGGGCTCTTGTACTCGAGTTCCTTCGCG
Source organism: uncultured bacterium (assembly GCA_903911205.1). Lineage (GTDB taxonomy): Bacteria > Planctomycetota > Phycisphaerae > Phycisphaerales > SM1A02 > QWPT01. The sequence continues at coordinate 215 of CAIWCL010000181.1, read as the reverse complement.
CGGAGTTCGGTGATGTACTCCTCTTGCCCCTCGTCGTACCAACCGTTGAACTCACCGAGATAGATGTCGCCGGTCGCGAGCAGGCGCTCAACGAACGCCTTCACCTGCGACTCGTGGCGCGGCTCGGTGGTGCGGATGAAGTCGTCGTTTGAGAGGCAGAACGGCCCGAGCAACTTGCGGAACTCGGCCGAGTTCTCGTCGGCGAGCGCCTGTGG
>CAIWCL010000180.1 GCA_903911205.1 uncultured bacterium | reverse complement strand
TTCGAGTTCGCCAGCGCGTTCCACCACGCAGGCGGCACGCATGTCGAGCGTCCGACGCTCGCACTCGTTGCCGATGCGCCGACCGAACTGCGCGATGCGCAGGGCGCGTTTCGTCTCATGCGCGGTGTTGTCGAGCGCGTCTTGCACATGGTGGCTCCACATCGTGCGCGCGTCGAGTTCGTACCCGCAGCGGGCGCTCGCTCCTGGCTTGCGGCATCTGCACGCGTTGTCGTAGATGGGGTTGAGATCGGCATCGTCGGCGTCATGGATCAACGCATCCTCAAAGCGCATGGCCTCGAGAGACCGACGGCGGCTGCCGAACTCGAACTCCGCAGACTTTTCGCGCACTATCCGCCCGAGAACGCGGCGGTTGAGTTGCCCGCATTCCCGGCGGCCGACCGCGATATCTCTGCGATCGTGGCGGAGTCCATCGCATACGGAGACATCGACAACGCCATTCGATCGCTCGACCTCGCTCATCTGGAATCGATCTCGTTCGTGACCACATTCCGTGGCAAGCAGATCGGCGAGGGCAAGAAGAGCGTGTCGTTGCGCCTCGTCTTCCGCAAGTCGGACGGCACGATGAAGAGCGAAGAGGCCGACGCTTCGGTCGCGCGTGCGATCGATGCGCTTCGCACGAAGCTCGGTGCGGAGATCCGCTCGTGAGCGATGCATCGCGGCTTGATCTACGCGCAATGACGCTTGGCGAGTACCTTGACGAACTCGCGCGCGCGGTGCCTGTTCCGGGCGGCGGAGCGGTCGCAGGCGTCACGCTCGCGCAAGCGAACGCGCTCGGTGCGATGGTTGTCGGCTACGCCATCGGGAAGCCGAAGTTCGCAGCGCATGATGCGGCACATCGCGCTGCGCACGCATCGTTCGAGAGCGCACGTGCCCGCGCGATTCAATTGGCCGAGTGTGACGCGGAGGCCTACGGCGTACTCAATCGCCTGTGGAAACTCCCGAAGGAAGATCCTGCGCGAGCAAACTTCGACGACGCAGTTCGTGCGGCGATCGCTGCACCAGAAGCAACGCTCAACCTCGCGACTTCGACCGTCACAACGCTTGCAGCCTTGGTCGGAACAACCAGCCCGTCGCTCGCGAGTGACCTTCGCATCGCGTTTGATCTCGCGGTCGCGGCGGCAGATGCGGCGATCGAAAATGTTCGCATCAATACGCCGTCACTCGCGGATCGCTCCGACGCGCTTGCAATCTCAACGCGCACCGAGGCCGCACTCGCTAGCCTCCGCGCGTGCGCACTCTCCGAGCGGGCGCGCGTTTCTTGAGCGACGTTCAAGCCCCGCGGGTTTTCCGGCCGAAAGACCGACGCCGTAGACCGACGCTGAGGAATCATCCGTGCCTGACCCGCGCGACATCGTTGATATCGAGGCCTTGCGTACCACGCGTGGTGATACTGCGCCGACGCGCCATGACCCTTCTAGTCCACGCGGGGCATCTGCTGGCGCAGCTGATGGAGAACCGCGCGGCGCAAAGCCGTTCCTCATGATCTGGTTCCGCTGCTGCGCGACCTACGGACGTCTTCCGAAGTCGGCGGATGGCTTGAGTTACACGGGACGTTGCCCAAAGTGTCTTGCAAAGCTCGAGGTCCCCGTCGGCGAAGGCGGCACGAACCGCCGCATGTTTGAGGCGGAGTAGTACCGGCCAGCAAAACACCGCAGTCAGCCCGTCAGTCTGTCAGCGGCCCCCAGTTGCTGAGTAGGACCGACATATCGGCGCCTCCAACGCTACCGTCGCCATCAAGGTCGCCAACCGGCGGGTCGACGACGCCCCAGAGGACGAGTAGGAAGGCAAGATCGGCAGCGCTCACCGCACCGTCCAGGTCGAAGTCGCCGCGCGCGAATTCGCAGGTGTCGGGGCGCCCGTCGCCATCGGCATCGTCGGCACCCGCGTCGATGTCGCAGGTGTCCGGCACGCCGTTCGCGTTGCAATCGCGTGCCACCCCGGAAGCAAGGTCGCAGGTGTCAAGCGTTCCGCTGGCATCGCAGTCGAGTCCCGGTGCCTCGTTGATCTCGCAAGCATCGATGCGACCATCCGTATCGCAATCGACCGCCACACCGGCGGCGATCTCGCAGGCGTCGATCGCTCCGCTCGCATCGCAATCGAGCGCAGGGGCTGCAGCGATGTCGCAGTTGTCTGGAAGTCCATTCGCGTTGCAGTCGACAGCGAGTCCTTGGGTGAGTTCCCATGCATCCGGCAGTCCATCGCCGTCGCAATCGGGCTTGCACTCGTCGGGAATCCCGTTCGAGTCCACGTCGTTTGAACTTCCATTCGCGACGTCGCACGAGTCAGGCACCCCGTTCTCATTGCAGTCGAGGGAGAAACCCGACGAGATGTCGCAGGCGTCGGGGAAACCGTTCCCATTGCAGTCGGCTTCGCCGCCGGTGTCGATCTCGTCGAGATCGCACAGGCCGTCAGAGTCGCAGTCCTGACTGAAGACGTTTCCGCCGAGATCGGCGATCGATCCTGACACGTTGGATGGCGTGTTTCGGCAAAGCCGCGATCCGGAGAGCGTGACCACGGCATCCGGGCCGGCCCAGAGCCCACCACCCTCGATCGAGGACGCGTTCGCCTCCAGAGTGCTCGACTCGATCGCGACCTCGTCGAGGCTTGCGACAGCACCTCCACGTGCCGCTGCGTTGCCGGTCGCCGTGATGTCCCGCAGAACGCAGGAGCCTGCCTCGACAAAGACCGCACCACCGTAGCCGGCGGCAACGTTCGCGAGGAACACACACTCCTCGACCATCACCGATCCCGACCGCACGAGGACTCCCGCGCCATCGACTGCCGAACCGTTGCGGATGGTGAAGCCCTCGAGGCGGAAGGTCTGTCCCGCCTGGCCCTCGACGAGCACGGCGCGACCCACACCCGCGGGGTCAATGAACGTCGCCGCAGCCCCCGCGATCGAACGTACCGTGAGCGAGCGACCGACGACGACGAACGGCGCATGCAAGCCCGGCCCCACGCTGATCGTGGCGCCGTCGGGAGCCGCAGCGATCGCAGCAGCGATCGTCAAGTAGCCCGTACCTCCCACCACGAGTTCACACTCGTCGGGTACCCCGCCTCCGTTGAGGTCCGTCGACACTCCTGTCCCGATATCGCACGAATCGGGGCGGCCGTTGCTGTTGCAATCGGCTGCGGTGCCCGCGGCCAGATCACAGGTATCAGGTCGACCGTTCCCGTTGCAGTCTGCCACCGCACCCGTTCCGATCTCGCACGAGTCGAGCTGGCCATTCGCGTTGCAGTCGCTTGCGGCAGGCATGCCCTCGTACTCGAGTCGAAGTCGGATGCCGCCATCAACGCACGCCGAGGCTCCGACGAGCGGCGATGCCACCACATCGATGCTGAGCGATCCATCAGCGACGAGCGCGTTGAACGCAGCGAGGCCAAACGGGATCGCCACGCTGTCGAAGCTGACAGCGCAGTCCGTGCCCGATTCTACGAACAGCGACTGCGGCGTCCCACCGTCGATCGACACGAGGATAAACCGGCCAGCCGTGGACAGTTGCGCGCGCGCGTCGACGATGAGCCGAGGCTCGCCGCGATACGCGCGCGGGAGTGCCGCGAAGTTATGGGAGACCGGCGCGCCCGCACCGAAAGGTGCGAGGAGCGGAGATTCTGCGCGCACGTGCACCGCGCCCTCGCAGGTATCGGGTGTCCCGTCGAGGTCGCAGTCGAACTCGGCGCCGGAGGAGATCTCGCAGCTGTCCGGTACGCCGTTGCCGTTGCAGTCGCCCGTACCACCCACTTCGCAGGCATCGCCGAGACCGTCGCCGTCGCAATCGCTCTGCGAGGGATTCGCAACGGCCGGGCAGTTGTCGCCGTTCGCGAGCACGTAGCCGGTCGGCTGCAAGCACTGCGTCAGCGTGCCGTGCGGCGCGTGTCCGAATCCGTCGCCGTCCTCATCGCGGTACCAGAGAGTGTTCGGATTGATCTGGGGGTTCGAGTCGTTGCAGTCGAGGGGCGGCGAACCCCATCCCGCGTAGACCCACCCGGGTCCCGGGCTTCCCCAACAGGTATAGATCGTCCCGGATGCTGGGTTTCCAAACCCGTCTCCATCGAGGTCGCGGTTGTACTGCGCAGGCGTGAGGCACTGCTGGATCGGCGTACCCGGAGTCGACTCGTAGACAAGCGTCGTGATCGTGCGGGATGTAATCGTCGCACCAACCTGCATGATCCCGTACCCGTAGTGCGTCTGGCCGTCCGAGCCCGTGAACCGAAATCCGAAAATGTTGGCGGCGTTGAGCTGCCAGTTTCCCGGCGCGGATCCGACGACCACGGCACCCGAACCGTACGAACCCTGCGGCCCGACCGTCCATCCGGCGGCGTATGCGAGATTGCCCGCCGATCCGGTCGTCACGCCGGGATAGCGCATCATGCCGCCACCCGTCGAATTGAACCACGCCAGGCTGGTCGCCGAGTAGGGATTGATGTCCCAGCCGGCCACAACGCTTCCTGCAGATCCAGCCATCCGCGTCTCGACGTTGATGTAGAGACCGTTGATGTTGGCGGGAATCACGAGATTGCAGTTTTCCCAGACGACCACCCCTGCATGGACCGCACCACATGTCGCGCCGACGGCGACGGAGGCGAGCGCGAGATGACGATGGAGACGATCATGCATGCGAAATCCTCACTAGCCCGAAGACGAATCAGGCGAGTGTCTGCAAGTATTGCAGAGTGTCGCCAGCCAGCCAAGCAAACCCTCTGGTGGTACGACGCTTCGGTCAACTCGCTACGCTCCGCCTGTGCCTGACGCCTCTGCCATTCTTGGTGCGACCGCCTTCCTGGGTTTCTCAGGGGCGCTCGTCTACGCTGGCGCGCTTGCGGGTGTAGCGCGCGAAGCGCTGCGCCCCGAACGCCGAACGATGGGATGGGCGCTCGCGCGCGGACTCCCAACGGAACCGACCGCATGGGGACTCGCTGGTCGGGAACGGACCTTCGATTTCGATGGTGCTTCGTGCCCAGTTTTTGAAATTGGCGACGAGGATCCAGCCGCGCCAACCCTCATATTCCTTCACGGATTCGCGCGTTCACGCTACGACGCACTCGCGCGACTTGGCCCCTTCCTTCCATACGCTCGCCGATTCCTTCTCCCAGATCTTCCGGGTCATGGCGACGCGAGCGGTCGAACGACGCGCCTCGGGACCGATGAGGATCGCTTCGTCGAGGCGCTCGCGAACGACGCCTCCACAGGCTCGCTCCTTCTCGCAGGCCACTCCCTCGGGGCGACCATCGCCGTGCACGCAGCAGCGCGAGAAGCACTCGCGCCCCGTGTACGAGGCGTACTCGCGCTTGCGCCCTACGAGCGACTCCGCACTCCGCTCGGCGCGCGACTCGAACTTCGAGCGATGCCACGTCGACCTCTCATCGCGCCAACACTCACCGTGCTCGCAGCGCTTGGTATCCGTGAACGCTCCACCCGCGAATCTGCCGCGCGCGTGACATGCCCCGTCGCCGTCATCGCGGGGGAACTTGATCCGGTCACGCCGCTTGAAGAGGCACGCGCCATCGCGGCTGCCGCACGCGTGACGAGGTTCGCGTGTCTCGCAAACGCGCGACACGATGATTTTCACACGCTTGGCGTGGGTGAAATTGCTGCAGCGGTGGCCTGGATGACTGCGCAAGGCGCAGTCCCATCGACAGCATGACAAGCGCAACGCGTGCGGAACGTCGTTGCGCGAGGACGAAGCACAGGTTCCGATACGCGGGGCCAAAGACTGACGGCCACGTTTCCAGCATGCCATCGCGTGGGTTGGAACTCAACAACGCGGACAGAAAAACAGCGCCCCACCTTTTCGATGGAGCGCTGTGGGTTTTGCGTGAGAACTCCTCACTTCGCCGCGGCCGGCATCATGCGATAGCGCGTCATAAATCCAGCCTTCGTCGACGTGAAGTCAAGAAGCGCATCGCCGAAGCAACGCTTCACAACTTCAGCCTTGAAGAGTTTCGTCATGCCGGTCAGGTCGTCCATGCCGACATCCATACCGGGAATCGCGCCATCTTCACCGAGTCCAGCGGCGCCACCGACTTGATCGGTGAGGGTCGCGAGCATTCGGCCCGTCGACTCCATCTGACGCCCAAGGTTCCACCACGCCATACCCACAACAGGATCCTTGCCAAGCATCGCCATCGATGCCGTGAACTGCGCGTCGCCCGCAAGTCCCTGCTCGCCCTTCGCGTCGATTGAGCGAAGCGCCTGCTCGACGTTCTTCGGTTCGCCAAGCACCATGAAACCTCCACCCATCCCAACGGCCATCGGCGAGAACTCATCCGACATGATGGTCATGCCGTTGAAATCGCGCGACTGAAGGCCGAGGGGGAGCAGGTTCATGAAGTCGCTGACCGCGGCCGCACTTTCCTTATCGTTCTTCATTGAGATCGCCGTAACGGTCGCACCGGGCGACATCGGATCCGCGGCATCTCCTTCGAGCGACCAGATGTGCACCTCTGGCCCAAGGGCAGAGAAGGCCGCCGTCATCGCCGGACGATACATATCGATCTGCGGCTTGATCATCTCGGCTTGATCTGCAGGCAGACCCGCGAGTGCCTCATCGATCACCGAGACCAACTTATCGAAGCGCACATTCATGCGACCGTAGCTCATCGCATCCGACGGAACGATCGCCGGCGGCGCAGCGGGCGCGCTCGGCGCATCGACGAGCGCGAGGAGTCCAACCTTGCCATCCGGAACGTAGCAGCCGACGTTCTGTTCGATCACCCCATCACGGAGGTGCATTGAGAGGCTCCATGCCTCGATATTGCCAAAGAAACGGCCGACGAGCGGCTCGACAATCATGAACGGGGGAAATGCGGCGAGCAGCGGCTTCGCATTGTCCGTCGACAACACCGCGTAGATGTCACCAACGCCGCCCGCAACTTCCATCGCACCCTTGAAATTCTCGCTGTCGCCGACCGGCTTTTCGCGCGCGCCATCAACGCGGGCGAGCAGCATGTCCATGGTCGCGACGGAACTGGCGACGAGCATGCGCGATCCATCGTGGACCATGCATGTTTCCTTCGGTCCGAAGTCCGGCATCATGCCGAAAGCACCGAACTCGTCCATCTCATCCTCGCCCATCCCGTCTTCAGCGCCCTCACCTTCTCCGGCGGGCTTGTCCTTCATGACAATCACGCGACGACCGCGGACCTCTTCCACCGCAACGTCGCTGCCGCCCGCCTTGGCTTCTTTCTCGGCGTTCGCGACGAATGCTTCAATCATCTTGGATGCGCTTTCAGCCTCCGCACTCCAATCGCAGAAGAAGATGTACTGCGCGCTTGGAAGGCCGAGTTCCTCATCGACCTCTGCCATCACGGCGAGGCCGACGCTTGACGGCCACGACACCGTTGCGGGATCGATTCCGGCGGCCGTTGCCGCTTCGTTGATCCCCTCTTGGAAACTCGCTTTGATTTCCTTCACCTCTTCCGCGAGCGCGGGGTCGTTCCAGAGTTTGCCGAGCGCGGTTGGACCGAGGCGATCGATCATGCCGCGCACATTGTCGGCGCCCACGACAACGATCGCGCTCGCGGGCGCGAGTTCGCGAATCGTGAGCGCGTCACCTGCCGACGCGAGCGTGGCGATGAACATGGCGGGAGCAAAGAGTGACGCGGTGAAGAGCGTGGTGCTCAGTTTCTGCTGCATACGTTGGTTCCTTGAGGCTTTCTTGCCTCATTGCCTCATTGCCTCATTCGAAGCTGATCAGAGCCTCGGTTCGAGGCCGTCTGCGTGTTGCCTTCTTGGCTTCATGCCCCTTTGGGCGGAATACGTTGTCGGAGGTCGTTGATGTGGATCGCGCGAGTGGTTGGTTGCTCGGTTGCGTGGTTGGTTGGTTGGTTGCTCGGTTGCGTGGTTACTCGGTCGAGAGGTCGCTGGGGAGCCTCATCCGACGATCTGCCGCGTTGATCTCTTCCCGAAAATCCGCAGCATCAACTCAAAAACTCACTATGTTCACCGCGCG
>CAIWCL010000179.1 GCA_903911205.1 uncultured bacterium | reverse complement strand
CGACCGGGATGGCTTCGCCGCCGTCGCGGAGATCGTGCTACAGGCGAACCGGACTTGAGCCGATGTACAGATCGACCGCGGCAGACTGGCGGGCTTTCGGCCCTTCCGCCAAGGTTATCTGACCTTTGTAGCCTCTTTGAGTGTTGACCGAGGTTTCAACCGAGGTTCAACCGAAGTCCGACCGAGGATCGACTGAAGCTTTTCTGCGGCCCTTCTGAGGGTCTTCTGGAGGATCTCCCCAGGCTTGACCTCGACCTCATCACGACCTCAGCAAGGCTGCAACGCTCCGCTCATCGCTCCCACCCCGAACGCCCCTCAACCGATAGATTGCTCGACCCATGGCCAAGTCCCCATCCGACCGTCCTTCGCAGGTGCAGACACAGGATCTCACCGAAAGCCGCATCAATGAAGATTTCGTCTTCTGGCTGAAGAAGAACGGCTCGAACTACCTCCTCGTCATTCTCCTCGCCGCGTGCGCAGCCCTTGGTTACAACTATTGGCAGCGCAAGGAAGTCGAGAAGAGCACGGTCGCGTGGGAGGAACTGGGCCAAGCGACGATTCCTGAGTCGCTCGACGAAGTTGCGAAGGCGCATGCGAATGTGCCGCAGGTTGCGATGATCGCCGAGTTGAGCGCGGGCGACCGACGACTCGCACAGATTCGTTCCGGCGAACTGACGCCGAAGCAAGGCGATACGCCAGCGGTTCTGCTCGACGAGGCCACCCGCAAGATCACGCAAGATGCCGCGGACGCGAACTACACGAAAGCCGCGGAAATCGCTGTGAAACTCGCCAACGGCAGCCGTGAGCAAGCAATCACCGTCGTGCTCCCGACCCTCTTCGGCCGCGCCGCCGTCGCCGAGAGCCGTGGTGACTTCGAGGGTTCGCGCAAACTGCTCGAAGAAGCTGCCGCACTCGCGGGGAACCGTTGGCCGGGCTACGAGAAGCTCGCCAAGTGGCGTGCGAATGAGACATTGACACTCGCGACCGCTGTTCCGCTTCCTACCGCCGCCGAACTGCCCGTGAAGGCAACGACGCCCGTCGCGCCCGCGAGTGGCGGCGATGATCTCTTCCAGCAGCTCATTCAGGAGCAAGCCGCGCAAGAGCAGTCCGCACCACCGCCAGCACCCGCGAACGGTTCAACCGAACAACCCTCGTCAAGCAGCCCAGAGACCCCCGGCGCTGGCGGCTGACGAAGGTGCACACCGAAGCGCTGCGCGGAGCCTCGACGCCCGCACTCCGCGCGATGACACGCACGCGTTTTCGCGCTTGTTCTCGGGTTTTTTGTGAAAGTCCATATGGGCGAGTCGCCTGAAGATCGCCTCGAACGCACGTCCGCACTGCTTGGTGCAGGCGGCGCTGTCGATCGCGATGCACTCTTCGCGATCTACGAAGAGAACGCCGCGAAAGACGACGAGTCGCCGGTCACCGTTGAGTTCGAACTCCTCAAAGATCTCGACAAACGACTCGACCGCTACATGGTCGATCGCGTGCCGTTTCTCTCGCGCACACAGATCCAACGCCTGATCGAAGAAGAAGCGATCACCGTCAACGGGCGCGTGCCGAAGAGTTCGACGAAACTTCGCAAGGGCGACCGCATCGTCGCAACGCTTCCCCCGCCGCCCTCCGGCGCGATTCAGCCCGAAGAAATCCCGCTCGATGTGATTTACGAAGATGACGCGATCATCGTCGTGAACAAAGCGGCCGGTCTCATCGTGCATCCCGCGCGCAGCCACAAATCAGGCACGCTTGTGAATGCGCTCGCGTGGCGTTTCAAGTTTGTCTCGGGCGGCGAACTCTCGACAGTCGGTGAAGAATTCGCGCGACCGGGCATTGTGCATCGACTCGACAAGTTCACGTCGGGCGCGATTGTGAGCGCAAAGAACGACACCGCGCACTGGCGTCTCGGAAAGCAGTTTGAGATGCGGCGCACCGACAAGCGCTACCTCGCACTCGTGCACGGACATCCCGAACGCGACGTCGAAACGATTGATCTCCCGCTTGGGAAGCATCCGACCATCAAGGAGAAGTACGCGGTTCGTCACGACGAGACAGGCAAGCCATCGTTGACGATCGCGCGCGTACGCGAACGATATGTGATGGGAAACACGCCAAACGACGCGAGTAGAGGCGCGGCGAATTCTGAAAAAGAGGCGGTTGGCGCGAAGTACGCACTCGTGGAACTCGAACTGAAGACCGGTCGCACGCACCAGATTCGCGTGCATCTTTCATACATCGGCCACTCGATCGTTGGTGATGACATGTACGGCGGCCGCCATACGTTTGAGCGCGATCTCGGCGGCGAGAGTGACAACATGCTCCTCGCGCGACAAGCGTTGCATGCCACAACGCTCGGGTTCCGACACCCGATGCATGAGGCTCCGATGAAGTTCACCGCACCTGTCGCCGCAGATATTCGCCGCGCCGTAGAACTCCTGCGCGCCTCCAGCGCGCGCGCAGGCTTCACCGTTGCGGTCGATGCACCGGGCGCCACCATCGACCTCGTGGCCGCTGGCTTGGGTTGATGGTGCGCCGCATCATCACTCCACGACGCGAGTTGGGGCGGCGACACAACGACACGTTCGCGATGACGACGCACTGCCGATGTCATCCTGTTGGCGAAGTCCGTCGCGTTCTGACATTCCTTCTTGTTCTGACGCTCCTGCTTGAGGTTCACTTCTGTCCGCTTGGGACACCGTTTGGAGCAGCAGTCTTGACCGCAGGATCCACAGGCATAGGAAGCGCCTCCGCTGCTTCATAGCGCCCGGTCGCCGCCTTCACGATTTCGGCCTTCCGTGCCTGCCCTTGATCAAGGGTCAGGGACTTATTCTTCACTTCAGGCATCGTGTTTACGTTAATCCGCTGCGCCATGATCATCTGCTTCTTCCGGAGCCGAATGATGCGATCACGAGCGTCGATTCGCGATGCGAGCGACCCCTCACCACCGTAAATCTGCTCCTGCTGAGCGATGATCGCATCACACTCTGCGGTAACCTTCATCAGGTCGGGATACTTCGTATTCGTGCACCCAGGAGCAAGGATCAAGAGAGCGGCACAAACCGTAAACACTGAGGCTGCCAAACGGCGAGTAGTAAAGTGGATCATGGTGTGCATCATAGAAAGATACCCCGCGTCATGCTGACCTACCCGCGAACCAAACGGGCATCAAGTCATGAGTTACTCGACTCCCCCTCGCCCAATCCTGAAGCAGCGGCTGTCGAGTTTCGATTTCTCCGAAGGTTGAATCGCGCCACCGCGTCATCGGACGGACTGCTCGATGCGATTCATCGGCGCCTGCGTCCCATGCCTGGACAGGAGGTCACCTTGGTCGACTTCGGGACCGGGACTGGTGAAATCGCCGTAGACGCAGCGCACAAGGCGTTACGTCAAGGCTGGTCGATCGCCGCCACTCTGACCGATCACTCGGACGATGCGCTGCAACGCGCTCGCACGCCTGCCAGAGCATTCCCTGGAGTACGGTTCGAAAGATTTGATCTTGTTCGTGACAGTACACCGCTCAAACAAGCACCCTTTCTTATTTCACACACCTCGCTCGTACTTCATCATTTCTCCGACGAGGATGTTGTTCGCGCCCTCTCGTGTATGTCCACCCAGACATCAGGAATCGTGGTGTGGAATGACCTCGTTCGAGATCGAATCGGAACGATCGGCGCACAACTCGCGACCCTCGCGGGAAACTCGGCACTCCGCCACGACGCGGTGCTAAGCGTTCGCCGTTCCTTCACGCTCGCAGAAGCTCGCGCGTTCGCCGAGGCCGCTGGTCTCGTCGACATCGAGATTCGTCGATGGCGCGGCGCACGGTTCATTCTCACCGCACGTCCCGCGCCGAAGTGTCAACCATTTCCAGCCCCTCGCCCACTTATTCGTGCTCGCGAACTCCACTTTGCGTTCGGAGATGTATCCGTCCTCCACAACCGTTCGTTTGTGCTCCGATCCGGGGAAATCGGCCTCGCCGCGGGCCCAAATGGTTCTGGCAAGACGACGACGCTGCGACTCCTCGCCGGAGTACTTCGACCAAACTCGGGCGACGCTTGGTGTGACACCTGTGAAGGGCCGATTGGATACCTACCCCAGCGCGGCGGTCTCATCGCCTCACTTTCCATCACAGCCAACCTTGACGCACAGCAGCGGATCGCGGGGATCGCACCCGCGGATCGCGAACCGCGAGTGCGTGATGCGATCGAACGCTTCGGCCTTGCTCCGATCATGTCCCGATGCGTTCGCGACCTCTCCGTTGGCCAAGCACGCTGCGCCGCGATCGCGAGCGTCTGGGCCACCGCAGGCCGGGTGCTCCTTCTCGATGAACCGGACGCGGGTCTCGATGCCGATTCTCGCGAGCGCCTTGGTCTCGCCCTCGCCGATCACGCGAAAGTCGGTGGATCAGCCTTGGTAACTTCACACGAGTGGTCGTGGCTCGAGAGGGTCTGCGACCTAAGCAGTGTTTCGTTTGTTCGGAGTGTTTGCGAATGAGCGTATACCGACCATCTTCCCAAACACTCTCCACGGCACTCGCGATCGCGACGATCATGTCCGGAGGTTGCGCGTTAAGCCGCAACTCCTTGATGCAGTCAGCGAGTTCGAGCGAAGCGCAACTCGCTCCAGCGACGACTCTGGCGAGCTGCCGGATCACCGTTCGCTTTGTCGGACTTGATCCCAGTCGAGGCGACGGGCCCGTGCATGTCGCCCTCTGGAACTCTGAGCAGCAGTTCATGAAGGCGCGCCAGTGGCTTCGAGGCATCAGCGTGCCGATCCTTCGCGCCGAAGAGGGCGGAACCTTCGAAGGGCTCCCTCCTGGGAGATATGCGATCTCGGCATTCCATGACACAAAGCAAACGGGAAAGCTGCGTCAAGGACTCTTTGGCATCCCAAAGGATCCGTGGGCCATTTCGAACGGTGGCGCGAGTCTTCTTCCTCCTTCCTGGGCACGTGCATCCTTCGATATCACGGGTCCGGACACGCTCGTCGAACTCGACTTCCTTCATCGACCGAGATCTGAGTCATGAGTGCTTTGGCGCGACACTTCTGGTCCGTCTGTGCGAGTTCGATTTACCACGGGCTTCGGTTGGGGACGCTCTCGACCGTGCGCGCAGTCGACGAGGGCGGGCTTGAGGCGCTCTCAAGCGACGCTCCAATTTTGATCGTGGCAAATCACCAGAGCCATGCGGATACGGCGGTCCTTCACGGATTGCTTCCGAAGGCATGCCGCGCGCGCGTACGATTCGTGGCCAGTAGTGTGCGCTTCGCGCATGCACCGCCCGGCTCTCCACTTCGCGAACGTTTCGAGCGTTGGCTGCTCCATGGACTGGCACTCCACGCGTATCGCTCCATCCTCGTTGGCGGTGAACTCAACGGCCTCCGTTCTGTTGACACGCTCACAGACGCGCTCCGCGAAGGTGCCATCATCGCGATGTACCCTGAAGGGACGCGATCCCGCGACGGAAGGCTCGGTCCTTTGAAGCCCGGCGCGGCAATGCTTGCGATCGGGACTGGCTGCGTGGTGATTCCCGTGCGCATCGACGGCACACGTGAAGCACTCCCGAAGTCGCTTCACTTTCCGCGACTCAGAAATCGCGTCATCGCGCGATTTCGAGAGCCGCTCGTTGCGCGTTCCAACGAGACGCATACAGAACTGCTCGCGCGCATCGCCGCATCACTCGCTCCTGAGGAACTATCAAGATGAGTGGTCCATCACTCGAGCGCCTGCTCATTGACGACATCTATTACCGCACGCTTGAAACGGTACCACCGCTGCGCCCCTTCGCCCGCAGCGCGGCGCAGGCCGCTGCCTTCGCACTCGCAGCGGAGTGGCGACGAAACCTGATGTTCAACGCTGGCCTGGCGCTCGGCACAACCGCTTCCCGAAGCCAACGCAACCAATGTGCCTATCGCATGATGGGTGCGATGCAGCGCTTCATCAGCGAAGTCATCACCTCTCGGCACTTGACCGCAAACGAACTCCGATCCCGTGTGGTTCGATTCGAAGGCACTGCCGAGTATCTCGCCGCGCGAAGTCTCCGTCGCGGTGTCGTTATTGCTGGCATCCACATGGGTTCATTCGAGCCCGCGCTTGCAATGCTGCGCGGACTTGAACAGCGCGTCCATGTATTATTTCAGCCCGATGCGATGCCACGATTTGAACGCGCTCGACGCGAACTTCGCGCGCGCCTCGGCGTCATCGAGCATCGTGTGTCGGACGGCCTCTCCGCTTGGGGCGAACTTCTCGATGCACTCAAAGCTGACGAAGCGGTTGTGATCCACGCTGATCGCACTATGCCGGGTCAGGCGGGTGTTCGAATGCCATTTCTTGGACTGCCGGACGCAGAACTACCGCCGGGCCCGCTACGACTCGCCTCCTCCGTCGGAAGTCCGATTGTTCCGACCTTCAGTGCCCGCGTGCGCGGAGGTCTACACAGTTGGGCGGACGGGTGGATCGAGACACGCTGTGAGCGACTCACCGCGGCGGATGCCGCATCACATCCAGCTCAGTGCGCACTTGTTGCAGCGATGGAGCGCGCGATCCGCCGCTATCCCGACCAGTGGATGGCGTTCGCGAACTTGCGCGGGTCAGCGGAGCATCTTTCATGATCGCGCTTGCAATCGCACTCCTCCGAGCTTTTGCAAGCGATCGCGCATCACTCGTACTCGCATTCATCGCGCCAATATCGTTCTTCTCGATCTTCGCCATCTTCTTTCAACACCTCGATGCGCCCGAAGGCATGCATATCGAGGTCGCGGTGACAGTCCGTTCACCGAAGCCTGCGGCAGAGGAACTTGCCGATGCACTTGTTACTCAAAGCGAAGGAAAGATCATCGTCACACGAGTTCCCTCCGACGCATCGAAGAATGCAAACAAAAGATGGTGTGCGACAATCGAGATTCCCAACGACTTCGACGCTCAAGCTCCGAAAGTTGCGATCGAGTCGCTGCTCCCGCTTCCAGGTACAAGCGATGCGATCAGGCAACTCGTGATCGCTGCCACTGCTGCAGCGTGTTCAGAAGGGTCGAGTGTGCGTGCAGTGCCGAAGAAGGTTGAGATCATCGATCACACGAGGCACGGCGCTTTGATGCGTGCCTCAGCACCGGGCATTCCTATCCTCTTCATCCTCCTCGCACTCTCCTCCCTGACGGCACGCGGGCTCGGCGACGACGAAGCCGGTCTTGCCGAAAGACTTCAATCGCTTGGAATCTCTGCCGTCCGCCGAATGGGAGCAAGACTCCTGGCACTCTCCGCGATTGGCCTAGCGCAACTTGCCACGACGCTTCTCTTTGCAATGCTCGCCTTCGGACTCGTACCTGCCTCGCCACTGTCGCTCGCGACGGCAGCGGTTGCGAGCGCCTGCGCGTGCGCCTCTTTCGTCGTCGTTCTCGCAGAGTTCTGCGGGAACCGTTCACGCTTTGCCGCGATCGCGCCCGTCTGCACGCTTTCACTCGCAGGACTCGGCGGCAGCATGGTTCCCATTTCCCTTCTTCCAGAGTCGCTTTCGTGGCCCGCACAGTGGATATTCACTGGATGGGCGATCGATTCCTGCGTGCAAGCTCTTGATGGCACCTTTGCTTGGAAACCGTTCCTCGCGCTCGCCTGCTTCACCCCCGCATGCGCAATCTGCGCGGCGTACCTCGCAAGAAGGAATGCGTTCCGATGAACCCCATCGTGATCACCCGTATCGCCGTACGCTCCGCGCTCGGCAACTCGCTGAAGGAAACCGTAGACGCACTTCAACGCAGCGAAAGCGGAATCCGCACGCCTATGGACCTTGAGCAGAGCCCTCGCATCAACGCGGGTGCCGGTGAGGTTCCACTTCCCCCGTCTGATCGCGGCGCGTGGCGGGCTGAACTGCTGCTGCGCCGCACGCTTGGCGACCTGCTTTCGCAACACGATCGTGATTCGATCTCGAACCACCCCTCTCGGTGGGCTGCCGTGATTGGCACAACTCTCGCGGGCATGCGCCACTGTGGCGTAGGCATGCGTGCCGACGAAGCGTCCTCGCTCAGCGATGCCGATATCGCCTACGCGCGGACATGTGCGTCCTCTGTGCTCGCGCATGCGTTTCGGGAGTGCGGTATCGAGGGCCCAACCGTCACTGTCTCTTGCGCTTGTGCGTCGGCGCTCAGCGCGGTCAACCATGCTTGCAGCCTGCTCGCGAGCGGCGAAGTCGATGCTGTTGTGGCTGGCGGTTACGACCCCATCTCTGAGTTCGTCTATGGCGGATTCGCTGCGCTCCAGCTCGTCGCAGGCACCGCCCTCAGCCCGTTCGCACGGGATCGAGAGGGAATGAAACTCGGCGAAGGTGCCGCGCTTTTTGTCCTACGCCGCGCAAGCGATCTGTCATCCGCGGAGCGTGCAGCAGCCCTTGGTTCGATTGTCGGTTTCGGGGAATCAAGTGATGCACACCACCTGACGCAACCCCATCCGCAAGGAAACGGCGCGGCTCGAGCGCTGCTGGCCGCGCTCGACGGTGCACACGAAACAACGCTCAGCGAGGCGAAACTTCCCGATCTCCTCGTTGCACACGCGACCGGTACTCCCGGCAACGATGGGGCCGAACACGCGGCGTATCGCACGGTGTTTGGTGCCAAACTCCACCAAGTCCCGGTCGTCGCGCTCAAGAGCCGATTCGGACATCCGCTTGGTGCCGCTGGCGTACTTGAAGTGTCGGCGGTAATCGGCTGCGCGCAAGCGGGATTTATTCCGGCGACCGCGGGCCGCGGACGCGACCGTGATGCATTTCCGGAACTCGATCTCGTTGAAGGCAACACCCGCGCCGCACGCCCACACGACATCGTCGTTCTCTCTGCCGGCTTCGGTGGCGCGAATGCGGCGACACGCATCGTGAGAGAAGTTCCCTCTGTCGCAGCCAACACAAGCGATGGAAGCTGCGCCGTATTGTCTCGAAGCAATACCGCGATCGCCGTCACCGCAGTAGGTGCGGTCTCCCCCGCAGGTCGTGGGATCGACGCGTTGATCGCGAGAACAAGTGATCCTGCCCGGTGGGAACCGCTCTCCGAGGACATACTGGCTCCTCTCCTCGATCGCGCAAAAGCGCGGCGCCTCGCCTTACTCCCTCGCCTCATGATCGCCGCGGTACGCGATCTGACGGATCGTGCCAGTCTGACATCCGACGAATTGGCATCCACTCCGCTCCTTGCTGCCAATTGGTGCGGCGCTGCTGACTTCACGGAACGCTATTACCGCGATCTTTTGCGCGCTGGTATTGATCTCGCCAATCCGATGCTCTTCGCAGAGAGCGTCCCCAATATCGGAAGCGCACAGTGCTCGCTTGCCTTCGGAATCACCGCACCTAGTTTGAGCGTGATCGGCCGCCGAACCGCGGGTCTCGAGGCGCTTTTTCTCACAATGGCGAGAATCAACCAAGGCCTCTGGCGTCGAGCGATCATCGTTGCCGCAGAAGAGGAGCATCCGATCGTTGCGCGCACTCTCTCCCGGTGTACGACGCGCGACGTACCGCTTCGTTCCGCTTCCATCGCGTTTCTCCTTGAGGGAGTGCAAGGAAGGCACACCCCCGGCCAGCGTCCTCTATTTACGATTGAAGAGATCACAGGGCGAACGACTCCGCTCAACCCTGAAAAAGCGTCCGCCGCCATCGCTCACTCGATGCGGAGTGCGATGGAGCAAACGGAATTCACAACCTCCTCGACTCCATTCGACGACCCCATTGCGGCCGCTCTGCCGAGGTGCCGGCGCATCCATCTTGCGGAATTCGGCGCCGCGACCGCGTTCGCGACGATATTGGCCGATCTACCCCACGGCTCTCGGGTCATTTCCTGCGCCGATCCCCACGGTGCCTGTTGGGCCGCGCGGATTCGAAACGCACCGTCTGTTTGATAGGATTCAATTCCTCATGACGGTCAGTTTAGAGCATCGCCTCCCATCGCACCTCAAGGTCGAACCCTCGTGGGCCGCTCGCGGCCGCGCAGAATTCGACCTCGGTTCGTGGACAGGTGCACTACTGCGCACACGCGGAGTAGAGCGAGCGCGCCTTGTGTCGAGATCTGTCCCCGCAGACTCACTTCGAGGCGAGGATCTCACACATGCCGCCTGCGAGGTTTACCTTCAGGCGCTTCGAGAGCTTCCCGGAGGTCCTTGTCGCGTCTGGTCGTTTCTTCCCCGACCAACCGAACGCGATTCCGACACACTCGACCGTTACATGCGATTCAACGCGGGGCGAACCGAGGCCTATGCGCGGCTATCTGACCGCATACAAACGATGCCCGCGGGAACCTGCGTCGGTCACTCCGGCGAAAGTCTCGTCGTCTATGCACTCTGGCTGGATGGACCGATTGCTTCCATCGAGAATCCGCGGCAACGCCCCGCCTGGCGCTATTCCCATCGGTTCGGGCCCGTCCCACCCGCGTTCAGCCGCGCGGTACGTACGGAAAACCTGCTCCTCGCCTCAGGTACCGCCGCCGTTGTCGGCGAAGACTCCATGCACCTCGACCAACTTGATGCGCAATTCGAGGAGACAATGAGAAACCTCGCTGCGCTCGCAACCGCGGGCGGGGGTGATGGATCTTGGCGTTCGGTGCATGTCTACGTGCGCAATGCAGCGGATCTTGAACGCGTCCAAACACTCGCGCTGCATCGATTTGGTGACGAACTTGAGCGCGTCCTCCAAGCGCCGATTTGCCGCAGGGAACTTCTTCTTGAGATTGAGGGGATATGTCATGCCGGAAACACGTAGGTACGACTGCATTGTGATTGGAGCTGGACCCGCAGGCAGTGCCGCCGCGATGGAGATGGCGCGTGCGGGGCTTGACATTCTCGTACTTGATCGCGGCGAGTTCCCACGTTTCCGCATCGGTGAGAGTTTCCTTCCTCGCACAAAACGTGCGTTCCGCCGACTCGGGGTACTCGACAAGTGCCTTGCACTCCCTCACGCGCGAAAGGTCGGAGTCGAGATTTCGCTCGGCGATGCACGGCACGGGTCGCAGTACTTTTTTTTCCGCGACGTCTTCGGTGACGGCGACAAAGAGACCTTCAATATGGCGCGCGTCCATCTGGACAAGATGATGATGGAGACTGCGCGCGAAGCTGGCGCTGAAGTCAGAACATCCTGCGGCATCAAGGAAATCACACGACTTGAGGATGGCAATGTCGTGCTCGACACAGAGGCAGGCGAAGTCCACGGCCGATGGCTCATCGACGCCAGCGGGCAGGCAACCACAGTTGGACGTTCGCTCGGGCAACGGCGCTTCCACTCCTTCCTGCGGAATGTCGCCTACTTCGAACACTTCGAAGGTGTTATCCGACCAAGCGGCCAGGGGCAGAATTGTTTTGCGCTCACGATCGCCGACGAAGGTTGGTTTTGGATGATCCCACTCGATGCGACGCGCACAAGCATCGGCTTCGTGGCGCGTGAGTCTCTCCATCGCACTCTCAACGTCGACCCAGAAGATCGTTTGCGCTGGGCAATCGCACGAACGCCAATGCTGCGTGAACGCATGGCGAATGCCATCGGGCCGCAGAAAAACCGCGTGATCTCGGATTTCACCTACCGATGCGATCCATTCGCAGGTCCAGGTCACTTCCTGATCGGCGATGCCGCGGCGTTTCTCGATCCCGTCTGGTCGACCGGGCTCACGCTTGGATTGCTGGGCGCGGAGCAAGCCGCAGCCGGTGTGATTCGCATGTCACAGGGATCACGGCCGTCCGCCGAGCGTGCGCGGCACAACGCTTGGATGAAGCGGGTTACCGACCGCGCGTTCAGACTTGTCGAAGGGTTTTATGACCCAGGCTTCCGAGACTTGCTGTTCTCACCAAAGCGAACAAAGACTCTTGAGCGTGCCTTCGTCACATTGCTAGCGGGCGAAATCGATCACATTCCTTTCGGTGTGGGCATGCGATGCCAGGCGCTTCGGGGGCTTTGCGCTCTTCAACGCGTGCGTCCAGTCGCGGCACGGGTCCGCCCCTTCAAGATCGCACTACAGCGGCCTTTCGAGCCCTCCGTCCCGACCCACCTCGATCATCGCGCATGAGACTCGCGATCGAAGCACTCGCTCGCCACAGCGTCGAACGGCCCCGAGATATCGCGATCGTCGATGCCGAGGGCAATGCGTTGTCTTGGCATGAACTTGCGGCGCGCGTCGACACGCTGAGATACGTTGTGCTTGAGCATACGGCGCCGCAAGCGCGCGTTGCGGTCTCCGTCACCTCAGGTTGGCGATTCTGGGTTTCGGTCCTCGCAACATCGTCCGCGGGACGCATGCCCTGCCTCCTCCCCTGTCCACTTCCGGGGATGATCCACGACCGCATCCGGCGCGAACTTGGTCCGGACACTCTTATCGTCGACGATCAATTTCTTGCTGATGTCACCGATCTGCGCAGTTCAACCAACCACGGTCCGAACTCAACCTTGAGCGCCATCAGTACTCGCGACGTTCCAACAGACCCACTGGGTGCAATCCTTCTCTCCTCCGGCACGACGGGTCGATCGCGGTTTGTGGTGCGAAGCAGCGACGTCATCGACCGCATCACTTCGATACTGATTGAGGAGGGGCTCTCTGCGCGCGGAGACCACGTTGCGTCGTTCCTTCCAATGGCACACGCCTACGGATTCGAACACGCGTTTCTCGCACCGCTCGTGGTCGGTGCGCGGGTTCATGCCCTCGGGCGCTTCTCACGAGAAAAGGCGGCGTCAGCGATCGAATCGGGCGCCACAACCCTTCCGCTTGTTCCGATCACTGCACAGGCCCTCGCAGAGGACGAGTACACGTACGACATGAATCGCGTACGCGGAACACTGCGCTGTGTGATCACCGCCGGAACTCCGCTCCCCGCGATCGTTCGTACATCCTTCGAGCGACGGTTTGGACAACAGATCATCGACCTCTATGGTGCGAGCGAACTTGGCACCATTTGGCTTGATCGCGGTAAAGGCGGACGAACAGTCCGCGGAGTGGAGATCCGACTACTCGAGCGCGGAGACAGAGAGGGCGAGATTGCCGTGCGTAGCGAGTGCATGCTGACAGGAACCATTGGATCGAACGGGGAGTTCGAGCCCCCCACTGAAGACGGTTTCTTCGCGACTGGCGACCTTGGCGCGCGCGGGCAAAACGGCACATTTCGAGTAACGGGACGGACAAAGCTCGTTTTCGATGTTGGTGGTCTGAAGGTGAACCCAATCGAGGTGGAGCAAGCACTCGAAACCCATCCAGCCATCGCACGCGCACGAATCAGACCCATCTCGATGGGATCGGCGCTCCAACGAGTTGCTGCAGACATCGAGTTACGAAGCGGACACTTCGAGCCAACGATCCTCGAACTTCGTACTTTCCTCACCCCACTTGTGGCCTCCCACACCATCCCTAGGAGTATCCGCGTGGTTGATCAACTTCCAAAAACTGAGAGCGGAAAACTGTTGCGCGACACTCCCATCAGTGGTGAATCGATCGCTCCCGTCACAAGGCGCCCGAAGGGTCTTGAAGAACGAAGTACGCGCGAGCAGTACACCAAGGGACTCTTCGATGAAACCGCGCGCGGCTACGACAACTCAAGCGGAGCCGCCTTCATGCGAAGCGGTCGCTGGTATCGGCGACGAATGTTGATCAAGTCGGGGCTGAAACCGGGCGCCGCGCACTTGGATGTCGGAAGTGGCACCGGCCTTTGCGCCGCGCTTGCGCAGGAAATCGTTGGTCCGACTGGCCGAGTCGTCGCACTCGATCCAAGCACGGGAATGCTCGAAGTTGCACGACGCCGCGGGGTACGCGAGACCATTGAGGGGCGCGCGGAGAGTCTTCCTTTTCCTGATGCCAGTTTTGACATCGTCTCTATGAGTTACATGCTGCGCCATATCGAGGATCTGATGCTCGCATTTCGCGAAGCGAGGCGTGTGCTTCGGCCAAACGGTCGAATCGTCATCTTTGAGGTGACGCGTCCCACAACCTTCGGGATTCGTCATGCGTTTGACTTTTCGATGTATTGGGTTGTTCCAAGTGTCGGCGTTGTCGCCAGCGGTCGACCATCCACGTTTCCGATGATGCAGTATTGGGCGGACACGATTGTCGATGCCGCACGACCTGAACGCATCGTTGAGGCGCTCGACCGAAGTGGCTTCATCGGTACTCGGCACCTCCTTGAGTTGGGAGTCTTCAGTTGCTACCGAGGAACCGCACCGATCGCGTGAAAGTGCGCCGGAGGAACCGGAATCGAAACGTGCACTTCGGCGATCACGTGGAACCAATAAACGCGCCGAGGCCGAAACCCAACCATGCTGCGATGATCGGTGCGTGAAGCCGCCACGCAATCCATGTGAGGAGAGGTAGCGCGATAAACCACGTCACCGTAGCGCCCGTAACGCAACCGACGAAGACTGCCGCCCCAATCAATCGCCTCCATGACCGCTCGCGCATCGTGAGCGGTCCACGTGGTCGATAGCCTGATGTGCCGCCGAAGACTCGAAGCATTGCAAGACGTAGCCACACACAGAAGGAATCAATCCAGTCGGTAAGCGCAAAGTGGCTCACACGCACGCCTGCTGGTTGATAGACAGTCTGAATCCCTATCTCCCGCAGAGTGATCCCAGCCCACGCAGCACGAACCAAAAACTCCTCTTCCCACGCATATCGACCGGAAGTGACACGTACCGTCGCGCGTGTGCGGAGCGGATATGCGCGAAGCCCGCACACTGGATCCGCGACACCGAGCCCCGTCAGCGAACGAACTCCAAGTGCCCACAAACGTCGGCCGAACATGCTCCGCGGTGGATAGCCTTCAACCGACTCCTCTCGAACGCCGATGAGCATCACCTCAGCGTCGTTCGAAGCCGCCATTGCGACCTCCATTTCGGCTGCCATCCGCATCGCGTCCGCCGTGAGATGCTGTCCATCCGAATCAACTGAAAGCGCGAAATCAAAGCCCTCGGTACGAGCCCACTCAAGTCCTAACTCGAGTGCTGCACCCTTACCACGGTTCTTTGATATGTGCTCTACCCATCTCTCGCGCCCTTCCAAAACCCACCGATCGAGCCATGGTCCAGTGCCATCGTCGGAACCGTCATCGATGACAAGTATCGCTATTCCGCCGGCCTCAAGGCCCGCGAGAACCTCGGGCAGCGTTCGCAGGTTTCGGTATGTAGGAACGATGGCGATTCCGCGCATTTCGCTATCGTAATTCCATGGCCGAATCGCGTCAGGACTTTGCCCGCCTCTTGAACGAAGCGCGCGGTGGCATAGATGCCAATTACCGCGATCACGGCAATCCTTCGTTCGGACAAATGATCAAACTCACCGGTTTCGATCGGACCTGGGCACGAGGAGAGGGCGCCTTCTTGTTCGACGAGACAGGTCGCCGCTATGTGGATTGCATCGCTGGCTACGCGGTCCACTGCATCGGCCGATCACATCCGGACATGATCGCGGCTCTCCACGATGCGCTTGAGAGTGGCACACCCAACTGGGTCCAATTTGAGCGGAATCCGCTCGCTGCATTACTGGCGCGTCGCTTGTCTGAACGAACTCCCGGCGAACTTGACCGTGTCTTTTTTTCGAATTCGGGTACCGAGGCAATCGAGTGCGCGATCAAACTTGCGCGACGAGCGACAGGGCGGGTCGCACTCCTTCACTGCGACTCTGCCTTCCACGGCCTCACGCTTGGGGCGCTTGCCGCGAATGGCAACCAGAAACTGCGTGAAGGTTTTGGACCGCTGGGGGAATCCGAATCGATTCCGTTCGACGATCTCGTCGCACTAGAGCGCGCGTTGGCGTCCCGGCGCTTCTCGGCGTTTCTTGTCGAACCACTACAAGGCAAATCATGTCGCGTAGCCTCTGACGGGTACCTCGCAGAGGCGTCGCGCCTCTGTAACAAGTTCGGCACGCTCCTCATCGTCGATGAGGTCCAAACTGGTATTGGGCGAACGGGGCGATTCCTCGCGCTTGAGCATGAACCAAGATGCCGTCCCGATATGGTCGTGCTTTCAAAGGCACTGGCCGGGGGCTTCGTTCCCATCGGCGTGACACTCGTCCGACGCGACACATGGGCCGCCACTTTTGGCCGAATGTCGCACGCTCTTGTGCATGCATCGACTTTTCAATCCGGTGTTCTTGCAATGACGGCTGGGCTCATGACGCTTGAAATTCACGACAGAGAGCGGCTATCCGAACAGGCGATGCGGCGCGGCGCGCTGATGCGAAATGGACTCCAAGAGTGTGCTGCACGGCATTCATCTATCGCTGAAGTACGAGGTCGAGGTCTCATGCTCGGAGTTGCGTTGCGAAAGTCAGAAGCAGAGCAGGTTCTCAGCGAGATTCCGTGGCTCGGCGCACTCGAAAAACTGACCTTTGGCCAAGGATTCGTGATGGAAATGCTCCATACCCACTCTGTGCTCTGTCAAGTCACGGAGAGTCACTCGAACATCCTCAAGTTCACACCGCCTCTCGTGATCGAGGATCGAGAGATTGCGCAGGTCATCGAAGCACTGGATGCAACACTCACCAAACTCGGAGGTGGACTCTCCGCATCAGCGCATGCGATGTTGCAAGCGGCGCGCCACTGGAGCAACGCACGACTATCGAATCGTCCGTGACGAAATTCCGCGGCTCCAACCCATCGCCGCCTGGGATGTATCGCCATCTCCCGCGACCCTTCCATCGATGCCGCGCCTTAACATCGCTCACATAGTCTTCTGTTGTGCGAGACTCAATTCCTGTTGATTTCGGCTTCAAAACTCCAGATTCGATCTGGCAAACATCATGCGGCAGTGCAGAACTGTGAAACGGAGCGCGTGCGTCCTCAGGCGTCGACAGAATCAACGGTGGCGGCCGAAGCAACTCCGCCGTACCGCGCGACGGCGATGACCAAGGTGCCTTCAGCGACAACGACATCCGCGACGAGTGCTCGGACCTCAAAGCGATGAAGAACCCCGAGAGAGCCTTCTTCTGCAACGCGTAGTGAAATCGAGGCTGGCGGAATCACGGGCTTTCGAAACCGAATGTCAGACTGCACCAGCATTCCACCATGCTGACCTTCTCCATCCCGTGCGAGCAAATGTAGACCCGCGGCCTGGGCCAACGACTCCGTCAATAAAACTCCGGGGACGACTGGGGCACCAGGGAAATGCCCTCGAAAGAAGTCTTCGTGACCAGTAACCGACCAGACCGCCTCGAAGGCTGTTG
>CAIWCL010000178.1 GCA_903911205.1 uncultured bacterium | reverse complement strand
GGCGGGTTCGGCCCGCGGGCAGCGTCCATCGCGCGATGTGTGAGCCGCGCGCGTCGCGTGCGAGAAGTTCCACCACGCCCGTGTCGCGCGTGCCGAGCGCATCAAACGTTGCGATGACATGCACGCTTTGAAGCTTGGAGACACTTCCATGGTCGCTGCTCTCGACAGCGATCGTCACGCCGTCCAGTTCAGTCAGCGCACCACGGCCGAATTCGCGTCGCGTCCGCTCGATCGGTTCCGTTGGATTGGTCGCTTCGGCAATCCACCAAGCTGCGCCGTCTTCCGCGATGACAAACGCAATCGTCCGAGCGCGCGCAATCGCCTCAGTACGGGCGAGGCGCAAATCCGCTTCGAGCGTGTTTTCGACGGGCGTGGCAACGGGAAGTTTCGCGCTCGCGAGTCGTGGAATCACGAGTGATGCGAAAAGTCCGAGGATGCCCACGACGACGAGCACTTCCACAAAGGTAAAGCCGCGCGTGTGTGGTTGGGACTGGGTTCCAAACTTCATCCGTCCTCCTCCATGCTCAAGGTCTGCTACCGCATTCTCAAGAAGAACGCATCTCGCGTGCTTTCTCATTCGTCGATCCCTCGCGGAACGTCGAAACCGAGTGATGTGAATGCGTTTTCAAATTCTTCGCGCTGCATCTCGCGCGATTCAGAGTCGCGTGACCACACCCCGCGGCTGTTCTGAATTTGCGTCTGAATCGCACGCACAATTCCGCGGGCGAAGGAGCGCACGCGGCCCTCTCGTGCATTCGTTCCCGACCCGTTTCGCGCCTCGACCGCCTCCGCGTCCACGACGTGTGAGTCCATCGATACCGGGACGAACGTCGGTGAAACAGCAGGGGACACGCCCGTCGCCGCGGCGAAACGGGTGAGATCGTCGAGTGAGAGCCGTTCGACTTCGCGTATCGCGGGTTGCGCCGTTCCAGCATCCGTCCAGATTCCACTCGAACGAGCACTCCAGCCCCGACGACTATCGAGCGCTGGGTCGTAGAAGATGGCGGTTCCTGTCCGCAGTTCGACATCCGCACCGAGCACGCGGCCGTAGATCGCGCTGCGCGACGCGAGCGCGACATCCGCGCGCGGTGCGTAGATCTCTCCCTTGACGACACTGCCTTCACTGATGGCAACGTCTCCATTGCCTTCGACGAGGATCGAGACGCGGGACGCGCCTCCGTCATACGCCGCGCGCCCAGTTCCGTCGCGCAATTCTTCAGGGTTTGAGCGCTCGCCGCCGAGGTATGCGCTCTCAATCGTGACATTGCCAAGGACGAGAATCGAGAGCGTTGCGCCGGCCGCAACCTCGACATTCGAAGGTTCGATGATCAGATCACCGCGCACGACGAACGCAGTCTCGCCTTCAACGCGAACGCTTGCACCACGCTCGATGCGAAGATCTCCGCCCACATCGAACTCGCGCACGCCACGCAACGTTGCCGCTGCGCGTGCCGGAACTCGCATGTCTCCTTGGGGCGACATGTCAAACGCAACGTAGCCATCAAGTGTGGCGCCTGCGCGCGCGTCGCCCTCTGCATCTGTTTCGAATGTGCGCTCTCGCGGCAGGGCAGTCATCGGTACGTGAATTGCCTCGGGGATGAAGAGTGTCTTCTCCGCGAGGTGTTCATCGCGTGTTTCGTCGTCCGCGGCGAAACTGCCGACGCGGAGCGCGACCGTGCCGTGCAGGCTCGCATTGGGCGAACAAGCGATTCGTCCGCGTGATCCATCGGCGACGCCATAGGCGACAGGCTCGGCGAGCACCGAGAGCGGCGCATTCGGCCAAAGTGCGAGCAGCGCATCACCCTCGATGGACAGGCGACCGATGGCGAGCAACGCAAACTCAGAGCAATCGAGATCCGCTTCGGGCGCGGCGTTTGGTCGCGGCATGCGCCCAACGGCACGAGCGATCTGCGAAATGCCGCCGGAGACACCCTCGACGACGAGTTCGACCGCGTCGGAATCAGGCCCCGCGGCGAGGCCAGTGGAGAGGTCAACGACGCGGGCCTTGGCGGTTGCCGCGCCAATCGCGAGCTGCTCAAAGAGAACGCCGTCTGCTTCGGCGAGTGCGATTGGATCGCTGCTTTCCGCATCAGCGAGGAGTGACATCGCGACGTCCATCGCGCCCGCGGCTGCGGCTCGGGCGGACGCCGCATGCGCGAGATTGTGGCTCGCGGCGACATTCGCATCGCGTGTTGCAGCGAGCGAGAGCCCAAGCAACGTTGCAACGCCCACGGCGACGAGCGCCATGAGCACCGCCGAACCACGCGCTGCTCGCGGGTCTGTGCGCAAGTAGCACGATCGCACGTGCGTCGGTTTGACGGTGTTCGACGCACTCATCGCATGGGCTCCTCGGGATTCGTCGGAGAAACGACGAGTCGCGCAACGGCGCGCTCGGCCTCGAGTTCGATCGTGAGATTTCTGAGCGAGTGGCTTGTTTCACCACGTGACTCGCGCGGCGGTGGTACGAAGCGCACATCATCGAGGCCTTCCGCGAGAATCGTGGTGGCGAGAAGGCCTTCACGGACGACCTCGTCATGGAGCGCGAGAAAGTCGTCACTCGACGACAATTCACTCTCCAGCGTGCGATCATCGAGGAAGCGTTCTGTTTCGATGCGATCAAGCAAGACATCGCCCGACGTTGCATCGAATCGCAGCCAGCCAAGTTCGCTGAGATGTACGGTGCGGCTCGGCACGCGATCGGAAAGCCAAAGTGCGGCCAGATGTTCGTCGCTTCCAAGCGTGGCGCGCATCGAAGGATGAAGCGCGCGGAGACGCTCGACGAGCAGTGCGCCTTCGATGGCTGGATCGGAAACGCGCGCTCGTGTCTGCGCTCCTCGAGCAAATGCGGACAAAAAGGCAACAACCGCGAGTCCGACGATGGCGAGAAGGCCAGCGGCGATGGTGACTTCGATGAGTGTGAAGCCACGGAAGGGTGTGAAGCCACGGAAGGGTGTGAAGCCACGGCGACGAGTCACGGGGAGTCTCCCGTTCGGATGTCGCGTGGGGCCACGCGCTCGAGCATCGCGAGAGTTTCACCGTCGGGTGAGGTCACTTCCGCGGTGAGTCGAGTAATCGGGACTTGCGTGGGATTCGCGCCAAACGAGTGGATCGCGCGGTGCTCGCGAATCGACCGGACCTCAACCGCACAGCCTGCGAGTGTTTCGCCCCCTGCATCATGATCGATGACGCGCCGTGTGGACGGTTCGCGACCGTCACGAACGGCTTCGGCGGCCTCGGCAAGCGCGCGCTCTGCCTCGACCGAAGCCATCGCCTCGCGGCGTGCGGCAAGGGCAGCGGCGTCGCTCGTCGCAAGGAGTTCGAGGGCAGCCAGTGCGGCGACCGACAAGATCGCGGCGGCGACGAGCACCTCGACGAGCGTGATGCCGCGGGGCGTACGAATGCGACCATGAATGCGACCACGAATGCGACCACAAATGCGACCACAAAGGCGGGCACGAAGGCGGGCACGAATGCGCGCACGAAGGCGCGGACGAGGACGTTGACCACAACTGGTTTCGACGAAGTCACGGACATCGCCGCAGGTCGCGCAGCGCGCAGCGTCGCAGGGCTTCTCCGGTGCATCGGTGCTCAGATTCGTCATGGCGGATGGCACGATTCCCACGAAACTGCGCGGGGTCCTCGCTTCGGCAAATTCGTCGTCGGCAATTCGTCGTCGGCAATTCGTCGTCGGCAATTCGTTGAGGTCAGGTGCGTCTTCCGCATTGCCCGTCGAAATTCGGGGTAAGCGCCGTTCCACCTGTGCGGCCTGTGCGTTTGCCGCAGCCAACATGGTGGTTGCGAGAACTGCCCAGAAGGGGGAGGATGTCGAGCCCGGAATGCCGCGCATCCTTCTCCGACACATCATCGCGGAACTCCTCCGTGTCCAGATCCTGACGGCGAGTGTTCTCGTCGCAGTGATCGCATTCGGGGCGGCGATCCGACCGATCATGCAGAACCTCCTCGGCGCCGAGGAAGTGCTGCAGTTTGTCACGCTCGCGTCGGTACCCATGCTGCAGTACGCGTTGCCTTTCGCCGGCGCCTTTGCAGGCACGATCGTGTACGCACGACTTGCGGCCGACAACGAAATCGTCGCGATGTCCGCGGCGGGTCTTTCGTATCGACGGATTCTGATGCCCGCGGCGGCGCTCGGTCTCGTGCTCTTTCTCGGCATGGCGCTCTTGGTCGACGCGGGAGTTCCACGTTTTTGGACTTCGATGCGCCGCCTGATCACCCGCGATGTCACGCGACTCTTTGTGAGTTCGGTTGAGCGCGGCGAGGCATTTCGCGTCGGGAACACGCAGTTGTACGCGGACGAAGTGCTCGTGATTCCTGGGACGGAACTTGGCGAGAAGATTGAGGAAAATGGCGCGAGTGCAGCGACGCGCCCGACAACGCGACTTGCGCTCGCGGGCGTTGCGGCGATTGAAACCGGACCAGACGGGCGAACCCAGACAGAATTCACTGCGGAATTTGCGACGGTCGACGTGTATCGCACTGATGAGAGCGCCTTTCTCAAACTGCTCTTCCGAAACGCGACAGCGTTCCGCGACGGTGAAGATGCGCTCGTCTATGTGCCGCAAGCGGAGCCCGAAGCGATCGATCTTGGCAAGGGCATTCAACTTGAGCCAAAGGATCTCGATACAGCGGGGCTGCTTGGTGTGTGGAACGATGTGGGCGCGTATCACCGCGTTGCAGAAGCGCGGCGTGATGCGGTCGGTTCGCTGACCGCCGTCGACGCATGGTCATGCGTGACGAAGGCGTTGTCAGACACGGGCACCGCGCGGTTCGCAGACGCGGGCGGTGTCCGTATCTACGAGGTGAAGAACGCGCAGTTGATGGGTTCGACGCTTGTGCCGCGGACCAAAGGCGACATTGAACTCGTTGAGATCGAGCGTGGTGTGGTCACGAAGCGTGCCGCGGTGACGCAAGCGACATTGAACGCCGAGCCCCGTCCCAAGGGCGCGGGGATGCGCTTTGAACTTCTCGCACGTGCGGATACCGTCGCCGATCTCCGCGGACTTGGAAGCGGTCGTTGGCCACCGCGCATTGTCGGGCTTGCGGCTGAAAATTGCGCTGCGCCCGATCGGGCCGACGTTTCGCTTGAGGCGTTGGTCACGGAAGCGAAGGCAGCTCCAGAATTGCAAGAGGGACCAGCGGCGCAGGCGGCGATCGCTGCGCGGGCCGCTGGTGCACGTATCGAGCACGAAATCGATCGCGTCCGCGCGGACATCGTTGCGCGCATCGTGCAGCGCATCAATCAATCACTTTCTGCGCCGTTGATGCTCCTTTTGGGCGCGGTACTCGCGATCCGCCTCCGTGGCGGCAATCCGCTCCAGATTTACTTGATCGCATTCATCCCCTCGATTGCCGACATCTTGCTGATCTCCGGTGGTGAGCAGATGCTCAAGGACGGCACGAGCATCACAGGCGTGTTTGTTGCATCGAGCGGAAATCTCGTGATTCTCGCCGTGATCGCCGACAGCCTTCGAAGGGTTGCGAAGAACTGATGCCACTCCTCGACCGTTGGATTGCCTTCCGCTTCTTCACGAACTTCGTTCTGATCTTCGTGGTGATGACGCTTTTCGCGATCTCGATCGACACCATCATCGAACTCGACGCGTACGTCAAAGCGTGCCAGCGCGCGGTTGACGCAGGGGACTACGCGTCGATGTGGACCGCGATGCCCGTTGCAATCCTCGACTTCAATCTGCCACGCGTGTTCCAGTTCTACGCGTTCCTGCTCGGGCTTTCCTGTGTCGCTGCTGCAGGGTTTACGCTCGCGCAAATGGTACGGGCGCGCGAACTCGTTGCGATGCTCGCAGCTGGTATCAGCCTTTGGCGCGTTGGACTTGCGATGCTCGTTGTCGCTGTTGTCTTGAATCTGGTGCAGCTCATCAACGGTGAAGTCCTGCTGCCGCGTCTTGCGCCACTTCTCGTGCGCGAGAAGTCGGCAATCCTGCGGCCCTCGGCTGATCGATTCGCAGTGAACGTTGTCCAGGATGGCACTGGGAAACTCGTACTCGCGCAGGCGTTCGATCCGCGTGATGAGCGCGCGTATGGCTTGCTCGTGCTTGAACGCGACGAGAAAGGTGCGGCGACGCGGCGTGTCGAAGCGCGCGAGGCGACATGGAACTCGGAGCGAGGTGGATGGGATCTCGTCGATGGCGTGGCGGCTGGTCGGAGTGCGCCTGGTTCTGGCGACGGCCGAGAGGTACGTATCGATCGCCGCGATGCCATCGATTTCGTGGAGACCGATGTCAGTCCGAAAGCCATCCTTGCAAGGCGATTCCGCGGCTTTGCGCAGCTCTTGTCGACACCACAAATCAGGGCGCTTGCTCGCGAAGGCGGCATCGAACCGGAAGCCGCAACGCGACTCGTCGGTCAACGTTTCGCCGGTGCGCTCGTCAATCTGATGATGCTCATCATCGCACTCCCGTTCTTCCTGGTTCGTGAGCCGCAGAAGATGTTGAAGCCAAGCGTCTTCTGTGCAGCGACCGCGGTACCGGGGCTCCTTGGAAGTTTGCTTGTGATGGCCGTGGCGCTTCCGGGAATTCCACCCGCCGTCGGCGTTTTTCTGCCGGTGGCGGCTCTCCTGCCAATCGCGGCTTGGCGGGTAGGTGCACTCAAGACGTGAGGTTGGTGTACTGCGTGGGAGGAGTGCGTTCGAGCGTTCACTTGATTGGCGGGTCAAAACCGCGATCAAAGATCGTGACGCCCTCGAGTGCGGAGAGTTCGCGCGCGAGTGCATCCATCAGCAGCCTCTCTTGGCTCCGTCGAACGACCTCTTCACAGCGAGAACGAGATGCCTCGAGCGTGGTTCCATCGCCCGGGCGCTCCTCAAGTACGGTGACCACAAAGAACCGGCCGTTGTCGAGGACTGGTGCGGATATTCCGCCGATCGCGGTTGCATAGAGCGCGGCGCGGAGGCCCTCGGGGTAACTCGGATCGCGTCGCGCGATGGGGGCAAGGAGTCCGCCGCGTGCGGCACCCTCGTCGAGGGATCGTTCGACGGCGAGGTCGACAAATGGCCGTCCTGCCTTCACATCGTTGATGAATCGTTCTGCGTCTGGGAGCGACGTCAGCACCGCGAGTCGTGCGACACGCTTTGTGCCGTGCAGCATGTCAAATGCATTGGCGATGCCAGTCTCATCGACGCGCACATCGCGTGCGATGAGCGCGCGCAACCCCGCATTTCGTCGCAGGAGCGCGGCGAAGCGTGTGGGCCCGAGGCCTTGCCGCAGCCGAATCGCGCCGAGCAGTTCAACGGCGCGCTCACGGTTTGGAGAGAGTGTCTCGAGGAGGAGCGACTCCTCGCGCGTGATCGCATCGGCGTCGATCACGAGACTTCGTTCGCGAAGTTGTCGCATGAGCCGGATGTCCAGCACCGCGTCGCGCAGCACTTGCTGTCCCGCAAGTTCGGCGATCGGAGTTCGCAGTTCGGACCACTCGATGGCTTGCCCATCGAGCATTGCGACGAGCGAGGATTGCTCGGTGTTGCTGCGGTTGGTCGCGGTCTCCGACTGTGCGGGAACTGCCGTGGAGGCGATGGTCGGCGCCATCGCGCCCATCGAGCCACTTCCCGATCCGGCACAGCCGACGCTCGCGGCGAGCAGGCTCACGAGTGCGTAGGTCGCGAGGGTGGAGGTCGCGAGGGTGTAGGTCGCGGGGGTGGAGGTCGCGAGGGTGTCCGTCGCGGAGGAGCGCGATGCAGCGGAGCACGCGGGGGAAGCGAGGAATTCTCGTGAAGTCGGCATAGACGTCACCTACGAAAGGCGCGGGCGTGCGTATCTTGGAACGCCGCGACTGTACCGCGGGACCGAAGGAGCTGCGTCGGCCGCGCAACCTTCACCTCACACCCTGGACGACATGTCTGACACTCGAGCGATCCTCTGTCCATACTGCGGCGACCGACAAGTGCCGTCTTCGCAATGCCGCGCGTGCGGAGGCCTTTTCGATATCTGGAGTTTGCATGCAACCCAGAACGAGATGGGTGCATGGTTTGTCCGTGATCCCCGTCGGCCCCATTTTGTGGGCTTCGGCTATGAGGCGCTTTGCGCCGCGATTCGGAATGGAGAGGTCGGTCGCGACGCGATCGTGCGTGGACCGTCGACGCGTCAGCTTTGGACGCTCGCGCGTCGTGTGCCGGGGCTCGCTCATCTCTTCGGTCGTTGTTACGCATGTCAAGTGCCCATGGCGCCCGATGAGCCCACCTGCCGTTCGTGCGGCGCGGCGGTGTCCATCGACACCGATCGGAATTTTTTCGGGCTTCCAGCGGTCGAACCAATTTCGCCGCCAGCCAACGCGAAGCCCGACCTTGGAGCCTTTGTTCTCGATGCTGGCTTGCTTGTCGTGCGCTCCGTCCCTGTTCGTTCGCCCGCGCGGACCGTGGTGCGCGTTGCGCCGCCCGTGATCACCGCGCAGCCGATTTTTGCTGCGCAGGTGGGCACCGCAACGGCAACGACATCCGCAACGACATCCGCAACAACATCGACGGAGTTTGTGCCCGACTTTGTTCGCGGCGCTGCGGATGAATCGGCGAAGTCCGCAGTGGCAGTGCCTGTGACTGCGCAGCCGACGGCGAGTTCATCCAGCGTTCGGGAGGGTGGCGCACGGAGTGCGCTTTCGCCGATTGATCGCGGATTGATCGAACGTGCGCGCCGACTCGAGTCACGGAACACCTTGCTTTTGGGAACAAGCGCAGCGAGCCTCGCCTTTGCGCTCCTTTTCGGCTTTGCATACTTCATTGAGAAGGATGATCGTGCGAAGGCGGTGGATGCCGCGCGCCGCGAGGGCGCGGAGGGTGTCCGTGCTGAATTCAAGCGCTCTACACCTGTTGTGGTACCGCCTCCGGCAGAACTTCCCTCGATGCCCGTCGATCCAGGGACGGGAGCGACGAAACAAACGGGCACAGCCCCGCCGCCGAGTTCCTCGAAGGACCAGACTTCACCGAAGCCAGGGGCGCCCGCGACGAGAAACGGTGCACCTGCTCAGGGTGGGCCGCAGGGTTCGGGAAATCCGCCAGCGGTTCCAACTATTCCGCCAGCACCCGCGTTTGGGTCACAACCTTTGCCGCGTCGTGGCGTGTGAGGCCTGTGGGCGCACACGCCCGCGGAAATTGCACAAAACCGCGCGCTTGTGTTCGCTCGCTTGCCTGCGCCCAACGCTTCTTTACGGCGCGAGTTCGAAGAGCACCTTGCCGTCCACGGTTCGTGAGATGACGCGGTTCGCGCGACCGAAGGGCTCCACCCAATCGGCCCGCGCGAGTTGTGGATTGAGCCAGCCGCGCTTCGCCCAAATCTCAAGCATCGTCGGATCGACGAGTGCATGCGTGAAACCGCGTTGGCGCAAAAGTGAACCCCACGTGGCCGGTGCGTCAGGCGCTCGTTCGGCGACGATGTCGATCGGCCCGCGATCCCAGACCGTGGTCGTCGTGATCGGACGACGCATGTACAACGGCGTGGCGAAGCCAACCCCAACGACGCGCGCATCCGCTGGAAGCAGAGAGTTGACGGCAAAGGGTGACGAGACTTGCTGCAAGATCGCGGCGCGCATCGCTGTGTCACCCTTGGCGTCCGCATCCGCGAGGAGACGCGCGACGGCTTCACCGGTTTGAACGGGAATGGAACCGATCGAGAGCGACGGGGCACGAAGTCGCTCGCCTTCTTGTCCGGTGTTCTTTGCCGGCTCGCGAAGGTAGTTCGCAAAGGGTGGAATGGCGAGAAGTGCTGCGCTGATGAAGGCAAGTGCCGTGGGAACCGCGTGTGTGCTCTCACGATCGGAGCGGCGCACAAAGAGCCCGGCGACGAGTGTGACGAACGCTGCCACCCCGAGTGAAAGCGGAACAGCCGTGGTGACAAGGAAGCGACTCTTCAGGTGGGTCAAGAAGAACCAGGCAAGTAGTGTGACGACAATCGCCGCCAATCCAGCACACGCAGTCCGCGCAGTTGTGCTTCTGAAGAGAAGCGAAGCAAGGCCGAGAACGCCGAGCAGTGGTACCGCGCTCCATTGTGGAAACAACTCCTCGCCGCCGTCGCCCAACTCTGAGAAGCCATAACCAATCCACTCGGTCCACAGAAGGGGAACCCGCGCGAGGATCGAACGATCTGGGCTATGCGCTGCAGCGAAGATTGTGTGCTGCTCAGCACTCCACGGTCCGAGGCCGAAGAGCCCTGTCGCAAAGGGAAACACTGGATTTTCATAGTGCTGCCAGTTTCGTGCAAGCCACGGTGCGAGGATGGCAAGCCCGATGACTGTGGCGAGTGGGAGAGAGCGGAAGACGCGCGGAGAAGTTTCGATGATCGCGATCGCGGCGAGGGGAATCACGGTGAAAAAGAATGCGGTCGGTTTGGCGCCCGTCGCACTCGCGGCAATGAGCGCAAGGCAGGCTGCACTGCGCCAATCGAGCGCGCGCGCGGAACTTTCTCCACGTGCATTGACCCGAATCAGGAGCCAACCTCCCGCGAGTGCGATCACTGGAACGATGTCGTTGTAGGCGAGCGTTCCGACCACAACGATCCACGGAGTCGCGAGGAACGTGGCAGATGCAAGCCATGCGATCGCTGGGTTTGATGAGCCCTTCGCGGACGAATCGCAAGAGACCCCGCAGAAAACGGTGCGCGCGAGTCTCGCAACCACGTACGCGCCGAAGAGCGTTCCGATTGCTGCCCACCACTGGCATGCGATCGCCGCTGCGATCCGATCACCACGAAGGATCATGAGATGCGCGAAGACCGTTTCGACAAACGACGGGAGTGCGGAGTACACGTTGCCCTCGACGGGGCCAACGGCGCTGCCGAGCTGCGTCCACGCCATCGCGAGCGGCAGGTGATAGCTCTGCGCGTCGTATCCGCCAAATTCACTCGACCAGAGCCAACCGGGTGCGGCGGTTGCAGCGACAAGGATGAGCGCCGCGAGCGCTGCGTGGATCGCGATGAACGCGACGCGCACGGGATTCGCGGTGGCAGATGGAGACGGGCTGTCGGACGTGGGTGGAGCATCGCGCAGCATTCGAACACCAATCAGCATGCCCGCGAGTGGCAGAAGCCACGCGAGCACG
The DNA here is from genome assembly GCA_903911205.1 of uncultured bacterium. GTDB lineage: Bacteria > Planctomycetota > Phycisphaerae > Phycisphaerales > SM1A02 > QWPT01. The sequence continues at coordinate 32,852 of CAIWCL010000178.1, read as the reverse complement.
CCACGCCACGCCGTCAACCCACCGAGCGTTGCGATGAGCGACTCGAGCGCGAGCATCGCGGCGAGTCCGAGGGGTATCGCAAGCGCGAGTGTGTCGAGCGAAGTGCAGTTTCGCGCGGCACGACTGTGCGCTGAAGGCTCGTTCACAGTCGCAGATGCGCCGTTACAAGCCCACCGAGAGATCAGGAGACCGAAACCGATCGCACCAGCCCACCAAAGGGCAGCGACCGATCCGTTGGCCCAAGCCTCCGAGAGGAAGGGCAGCAAGAGGTTGGCCCCTGACGCGCCGGTCAGTCCGGTCAGCCAGACCAACGTCGCGGTGAACGCCAAGAGACCAACGAGAAAGAGTGGGAGGGGGGACGCGGAGAGTGGCCGGGTAGCGATCGGCATCTCTCCAGTATCGGCGCGCCTCACATCACCGGGCGAGCGAAGCGTCATGCGCAGGGGTTTCGCTGAAGACGCGCCCCGGGAGGGTGTACCAGGTTGGAGCCGGGTCGGGCCGCGGTTGGAGCCGGGTCGAGGCGAGGTTGGAGCCTGTTGCGTTCCGGGTACTCCCAGGGCCGACGCCCGACGGGCCGCGTGGCGCAGCGCGTTGCCCGACAGCGCTGGAACAGGGCTTGCCTTGTGAGACCCGGACAGGAGGTCCAACCTTATGGAACGCGCTCAAACCACGCCTTCCGCTCATCGAGACGCAATCGTTGCCGTACCCGCGGTCGGATCCGCGGCCCGATGCGCGAATCCCGCCGATTTCATCCGCGCACTTTTTGCGTGCGTTCGGAGTTCGCTCTGCGCGATGGCGGTGTGCTTCACGATCCTCGTCGCCGTGCTCGCCTCTCCGCGCGCGGCAAGCGCGGGCGACCTTCAGGAATACGTCCGATTGAAGGGGTACGAAGGAAACCGTCTCGTCGGAGTTGGGCTCGTGTACGGCCTCAATAAGACGGGCGACAGCATGAAGGACTCGACGATTACGGCCCAGCCGTACGCGCAATTGCTCGCGAACGTCGGAAACATCCGGACTGATGCGCGGAATCTCGCGAAGACGAAGTCCATCGCGCTCGTCTTCATCTCCGTTGACATCCCAACCACAGGCGCGCGATCAGACGACCGATTCGATGTCACCATCGGCACGCTCGGTACCGCGACGAGCCTCGAAGGCGGACAACTTCTCACAAGCTTCCTGAAGAGTTCGGTTGTTCCGGCGAATCGTGCGGAGTGGATCCCGTATGCGACCGCGGATGGCGTGGTCGAAGTCGATCCGGAAATGCCGACCAAGGCGACGATCCGCGGCGGTGCGCGCATGGTGCGCGACATCGCGCTTTCCCCGTTCGAAGGTGATACGGTCGCCCTGTTGCTTCAGCCACAGTATGCGGGCTTGCCAACCGCGGCCGCGATCGCGGAGCTTGTGAATGAGGAGTTCTCACTCTCCAGTTACAGCGACGTTGCGCGGGTCGAGGATCAGGGCACGATTCGCGTGCGCATTCCACCCGAAGAGCGTGAGGATCCGTACGGATTCGTTGCGCGCATGATGACGTTCAAGGTTCCGGGTGACCTGATTCGCACGCCAGCGCGTGTCATCATCGATCGCGCGAACAAGGTTATTACCGTGGATGAACGCGTGGAATTCCGTCCAGCGGCGGTCACTGCAGCGAATCTCCGCATCACGACGATCACGCCACCGATCGAGCCAACAGCCGACCAACCGCTCGCCGATACCGTTGCCTGGGCAGGTGTTGCGACCGGCGAATCGCAACGACAGAGCATGAAGTTGCGCACGCTCATCGATGCGCTCAACGAACTCGATGTTCCGTTTGAAACCCAGGTCGCAATCATCTACGCCCTCAAGCGGCAAAACGCGTTGAAGGGGGAAATCCAATGAGTGTGGCAGCCCTCAATCTTTCGAACGCTTCGTATCGCGCGATGGCGAACTCTGGATCATCTCGATCCGCATCTGCGACAGCGCTCGCGCCTGATCTCGCGCTCGCCAACGCAGCACGTGAAGGTTCGCCGCGTGGTCTCGCCCTCGAGGCAGCGCGCACCCTTGTGACGGAAGCGTTTGTGAAGCCTGTCTTCGCAGCGATGCAAGAAGGGTCCCTCGCAGCAGGGCCGTTCAAACCAGGTGTCGGTGAACGACGTTTCCGCCCGCTTCTCGACGCAGCACTCTCAGGAAAGGTCGTCGAAGGGTCGAACTTTGAACTCGTCGATCGACTCGCCGACCGCTTCGAACGTGCGATGGATCCAAATGCAGCCGCTCGCGACGTCGCGAGCAGTCGTCTCTCGCCGCGCGTTCTCTCAGAGGACACAACGCTCGTGCATTGATTCGCGCGGCATTCCCACTCGAAACGTTCACACGTTTGAACCCAACATTCGCTTGAACTGAGCCCTGAAGAACTCCCATGCAGCCCGCCATGAAGCCAACAACCGCGCCAAAGCCGAATACAACCCGAGTGGATGCGTCGGCACTCCTTGCGGCCCTTCACGATGCGCGCGCGCTGTACGTGGAACTCCTTACGCTCGTGCGCGCTCGTCGTGAAGCCGTGCGCGTTGCGGATCTTGCGCGCTTCACCAAACTGGCAGATGGGGAGTCGCGCATTCTCGCTCGCTTGTGCGAACTTGATCGTGTACGCGTTGCGGAAGCGCGCGCGCTGGCGACGCGTATGGCGCTCTCGCCTGATGCGACGCTCGTAGAAATCGCCGTGCGCCTTCCCGAGCCAACGCGTGCGCAAGTCGATCTTGCGCGCAGCGAACTCAAAGATGCACTCGAAACGGTCCGTCGCGAATCATCCGTCCTTCGTCAAGCCGCCGAGCGACTCTCGGCTCATATGGCCGGCATTTTGCAGAGCGTCCATTCGGCGCTCACCCACGCCAACGTTTACTCCCGCGGCGGCCGCATCGCCGTCGGCGCCAACGTGATGTCGAGCCTCGATATCCGCAGCTGAAAGCGAGTCACCTATGTCGATCAACGGCGCACTTCAGATCGGACAGAGCGCGATCCTCGCGAGCCAGACGGCGATTCAGGTCGCAGGAAACAACCTCGCGAACGCTTCGACGCCCGGTTACCACCGGCAGGTTGCCAGACTTTCGCCGGCGCGCCCCGAGTACATCGGCCGCGCTGGATTTGTCGGTACTGGCGTGCAACTCCAGCGGATCGTGCGGACCGTCGATACGGCGCTGCAAGGTCGTACCCGCGCAGCGATCAGCGATCAAAACGCCGCTGAAATCGACCAACGCTTTTTGAACGCGATCGAATCGATTCGGAACGAACTGAGTGATCAAGATCTTTCGAGCCGACTGAGCGCGTTCTTCAACAGTTTCAGCGAACTCGCGAACAGCCCGAACGATGAAGCGGTGCGCACGGTCGTCATCCAGCAAGCGAGTGGTCTTGCGAATTCCATGAAGGAACTGCGCAACGAACACGCGAATGTTCGGCTTGAAATTGATCGCGCGCTCGGCGCGACCGTTCGTACGGTCGACGGATTGCTCGATCAAGTCGCGGAAGTCAATCGTCAGATCGTCGACGCAGAGCAGGGTGGTGGTAGCGATGCGAATGCGTTGCGCGATCGCCGCGATGAACTCGTGAACGAGGTCGCGCAATTCATTCCAATCTCGACCGTCGAACAGCCGAATGGTGCGCTGGACATCCTCGTCGGCTCAACTCCGGTGGTACTCGCTGGCGAATCACGCGGCATCACACTCCGTACCGACGCTTCGGCCAACGGAACAACGGTTTCACTGCGTGTAAAAGTAGATGGAACGACACTGCAGCCAGATGCTGGGCAAATCGGAGCGCTCTTCCGTCAACGCACGGAAACGGTGGACCCCGCGATCAATGATCTCGACACGCTCGCGCGAGAACTTGCGTTTCAGGTGAACCGAATCCACTCGCAAGGGCAGGGAACGCGTGGCTACTCGACGCTCACAGGTATCAATCGCGTCCTGAGCGCGAGTGCGAATCTCGCATCCGATGCGGCGGGCGTCCCGTTTGACATTCGCAACGGCTCGTTCGAAATGCATGTCACGAACGTCGCGACGGGGCTCCGCACGACGGTTGTCGTCGCAGTCGATCCGCAAACGATGTCGCTGAATCAGCTCTCGGCGCAGATCTCGTCGGCGCTCCCTGCGGGCACCGGCGGCGCATCGGTCACACCGGATGGCGCGCTCCGACTCGATGCAGCGGGCGGCTACGAATTCAGTTTCTCGAACGACTCGTCCGGCACGCTTGCGGCACTCGGCGTGAACGCGCTCTTTGCGGGTTCCGACGCGAGCAATCTCGAGATCAACACGCAGATCGCGAACGACCCGCGTCTCCTCGCGACCGGTCGCAATCACATTGCGGGTTCGAACGCTGTCGCGCTTGACATCGCGGGGCTCGAGGATGCGACCGTCGACGCGCTTGGCGGCCGAAGTCTTCGTGGATTCTGGCAGTCGAGCACGACGGATCTCGCCGTCCGGACGCAATCGGCCAACACCAAGGCTGAAAGCACGCGGCTCGTCCGAGAAAGCCTCGATGCGCAGTCGCAAGCGACGAGCGGTGTCTCGATCGATGAAGAGTCGATCAACATGCTGTCGTACCAACGGCAGTTCCAGGCGGCCGCCCGGTACATCGCGACGATCGACGAAACGCTGCAGACCCTCTTGACCATCGTCTGAAGCGTTGGACGTCGTGCGATGGACATGCTGACCAGTCTTCGGCCTTCGGCGGCGTCGTCTCCAAGCGCGCGGCGTGCCTCGACCTTCGAACCTCGACCTTCGAACCTCGACTTCGAACCTCGACTTCGAACCTCGACTTCGAACCTCGACTTCGAACCTCGACTTCGAACCTCGACTTCGAACCCCGACTTCGAACCCCGACTTCGAACCCCGACTTCGAACCCCGACTTCGAACCTCGACTTCGAACCCCGACTTCGAACCCCGACTTCGAACCCCGAACCTCGACTTCGACTTCAAGTTCGACTCCGACCTTCGAGTCTGTGGGCAGTGCGGCCGCAATTTTGGCGTTCTGCGGAAATTCCAGTTTCCTTGACAGGATCTCGCGCTAGATTGCGTCTGTCCACATGGGAGTGGTTCAGGGGCTGTCCGTGCGTTTTGCCTTGGTGCAAATGCGCGGGCTGTGTCTCTGTGTCCGTTTCTCCCTGTCTCACCTTTCGTCCATCCCATACCGCCATCATGCCTTCCTGTGCTTTTGCTAGGTGCCGATTCCTTTCGGCCTCTGTCAATTGCCTGTTGGGCTCCTGTTCCTGCCCGTTCCCTCTCGATTTTGTTCTTGAGTCCCTCGCTATGAAGACCACTTTTGCCTCCATCGTTGCTGTCGCAGCAGTCGCAACTTCGGCCTCCGCAGACCTCGTCTGCGGTTGGACCATCACCACGGCCTTCCCGACTGGCGCGGGCAACGTCCCAACGGGTGTGACCTACGGCGTTGGCGCTGGCGATCAGGGCGCGCTCACCGCGGGCTCGAGCCTGACCAGCGTCCACGCGCTCGCCGCGGCGACCTACACCTCGCCCGCAGGCAACGGCTCGCAGTACGCGTTCTCGAGCAACAACTGGTCGACCGGTGACTACTACCAAGCCAGCTTCGCGACCACCGGCTACGACACGATCTCGCTCTCGTGGGATCAAGCCCGCTCCTCGACCGGCCCCGCGAGCTTTGAGCTTGTCATGAGCCTCGACGGTGGCACGAACTGGACGACCATCCTCGCGTCCTACACGGTTCTGCAGTCCGGTGGTGGCGGCGCGCCTGGAACCTGGTCGTCGACGACGTACAACGCGTTGTACACCTCGACCACGTCGCTCGCAGGCGCTGAGAACGCGTCGAGCGTCATCGTCCGCTTCCGTTCGCTCGCGACCGCCGCTGCGACCGGTTCGAGCCGCATCGACAACGTCTTCATCAATGGCAACTTGGTCCCGGCCCCGGGTGCGGTTGCCCTCCTCGGTCTCGCAGGTCTTGTTGGTCGTCGTCGCCGCTGAGCCGAAAGGTGCAGTAGGTGTGCGTCGTGGGCGGCGGGTGGAAAGCGTAGCCCAACAAGAAACGCAACCGCGGGCCAGCCGAAAGGCTGGCCTGCGGTGTTTTTCATGATCCTGTTGCCTGCGTAGTGCGGCGAGGTATGGCGAGGCACGGCGAGACACGCCGCGCGCAATCCGCTCAGCAATCACCCCACGCGCCGAGCAGGATCGCGAGATCCGAAGCGTCGACCGTGCCTGCGCCGTCGAGGTTGGCAGCGCTCTTCGTGGCACCCCAGTCGCCAAGGAGGGCCGCGAGATCAGCCGCATCGACCTGTCCGTTTCCGTCGACATCGCCCGTACACGTCGGCGTCGGAGTGAAGCGCGTAATCCAACGGAAACTCGCGCCGAGTTGATTCGCGACATTGGCATTGATGAAAGTCTTGCCATCGATCACATCAACGCGCGTTCCGCCGGTGTAGAGGTAGTCGCCGTTGTCGAGGAGGTAGCAGCCGCGGGGCGAGAGGAAGACTTGCGGCGACGTAAAGCCACCGGCACCTTGCCCTGTGGCATCGAAGAAGTAGATGCCCCACGGTGCGCTGAACCCCGTGAGCATGATGCCGCCATCCGAAAGTGGCTGAATCTGCTGCGGAAAGTTGAAACTGATGATGCCGTCAGAATCGGCAAAAGGCACGGGCGAAACGACGCCAGTAGCGCTCACGAATTCGATGTCGTCGGTCGTTGAGTTACCGACGAGGAAGCCCGACCCGAATGGAATGATGCCGCGCGGATCGCCCTCTGCTGCGAAGTCGCAGAAGACCGTCGGCGGGGCGCCGCTGCCATCAAGGGCGACTCGAAAAATCTTGCCAGCGCCAGAATTGAAGCCGCTGGTGAAGTACGCGAAACCGTCCTTCACACAAATGCCATACGCGCCGGTGGTGACGCCGTCGCTGACCGACGCGAGTGTTCGAAGGTACGTGCCGCTCTCCGAGTACTCAAAGACCTTCTTCTCCTGCTCATCGGTCATCAGGAGCGTGCCATTGCCACTCTGCACGATCTGGATGACCTGCTTCATGATCCCGTCCGCCGGGAAGTAGTTGTTCGTGATGTAGGTGCCGTCCGAAGCGTTGAACGCCCAGACTTTGTCCGCGCCCGAGTCGGGGATCAGCAGGATGTCGCCCGCGGCGCTTGCGCATGTCGCAAGGCCAAAGATCGAGAGGATGGCGGGGCTGAGCAACCGAAGTGGGAGGGCGCGGGGCATCGGCCGATTATCACCCGGCGTTTGCCTGGGGCAAGCCAAAGTCGAATCCATGTTGAAGTTCGAGGTGATTTCACGCTGAGAATCGTGGGGGCGGCGGGCGCAGAAGGGTGAAGCGTGAGCTTGGACGAGTGGAGGGTCCGAGTTCGAGACCTGAGCCTGAACCTGAACCTGAACCCGAACCTCGGCGCCGCACGCGAGCCCGCCCCCAGTTCAGTGCTTGATCTGCATTGTCCGTCCCCGGGCCTCAATCCGGGGTCTCAATCCCGGGCCTCGATCCAAGTCCTCGATCCAAGTCCTCGATCCAAGTCCTCGATCCAAGTCCTCGATCCAAGTCCTCGATCCAAGTCCTCGATCCAAGTCCTCGATCCAAGTCCTCGATCCAAGTCCTCGATCCAAGTCCTCGATCCCGTCCGTTGGCCCCACCCGAGGCCCCATCCGGGGCCTCTCCCCGCGGTTCGGTCGTCGGCACTCTCGACCGGTGGCACGCCCGTTGCCTCAGCCGTGTGGAGTCCTCGACATGAGCGCAATTCCTGCCAATCTCGCCCGCGTTCCGAACCTTTTGGCGTCGAGAATTGCGCTTGGCGGCATTCAAGGGACCAATCGCGAGCTTCTGCTCCTGCAAGTTCGGCTCGCCAGCGGCAAGGAGTTCACCCGTCCCTCAGAGAACGCCATTGGCGCCTCGACGGTCACGGTCCTTGATGACGTCATCGAGCGCCGCGACCAGCGCATTCGGAACCTGTCCCAGGCGGACGCCACGCTGAACTCACTCGACGCGGCACTCGCCGACGTCTCGGACATCCTGCAAGAGGCGAAGGGCATCGGCCTCTCTCAAATCGGCGTCGGCTCTGATGAAGCGACTCGGCGCAATCAGGCCGCGGTGATCGATTCGATGCTCGGCTCGCTGACATCGATCGCAAACCGCGACATTCGCGGCATTCATATCTTCGGTGGCGACGCCCATGCGAACGCACCGTTCACCAGTCTGCTCTCTGGCCTTCGATACACCGGGACCGGCGCGGGTATGCGTGCCGATCTTGGTCTCGCGAGTGATATCCGCGTCACGATGGGCGGTGAGCAAGCCTTCGGTGCGCTCTCCGGCCGCGTGAAAGGCGATCGCGACCTCGACCCATCCATGACGGCCGCCACGCGCCTCTCTGATCTGCGCGGCGCGAACGGCAACGGCGTACGCGCGGGAACGATCGAAGTCGAAGTGAACGGCACGGTGACCTCGGTCGACCTCTCCGATGCGGACAGCATCGGCGACGTGATCAATCGAATCTCCACCGCGATTCAAGCGACCGATCCTGGCGCGACCGTCGCGATCGATGCCACAAGTGGCGACCGTCTCGCGATCACGCCCTCTGCGGGAAACACCATCGTCATCCGTGACTCGAACTCGATGACCACCGCGGGTGACCTCGGGCTCGCGGGCACCTATGCCGGCGGCGCGACCACCACTGGACTTGATCTCAACCCGAAGCTCACCGAACTCACGCGTCTCGACAGCCTCTCTGGAATGACGCTGCCACTCGGCGAGATCATCATTCGGAATGGTGGACAAGCTCGACGCTTTGATCTCTCGAGCTTCGACACGGTGCAGGACTTTCAGAACGCTGTGGCTGCATCAGGAATCGGCGTGCGCGTCGAGATCTCTGACGACGCCACGCGTCTCAACGTGCGCAACGAACTTTCGGGTGCTTCGATGTCGGTCGAAGAACTCAGTGGCACGACGGCGACAGAACTTGGCATTCGCTCGTTTGCCGGATCGACGCTGCTTTCTGACTTCAACGATGGTCGTGGCGTGCGCCAAGCCGACGGTGCGATCGACGCGACGACTGGATTGCCCGATCCGGCCGCCGACCGCGACCTCCGCGTCACGCTCAAGGACGGTCGCACGTTCGAAGTCGAAATGGACGGCGATCTGACCGTGCAGGATGTGCTCGACTCGATCAATGGTGCAGCGGTCGCTGCGGGCATTGCTCCGGCGGAGTTCACCGCGAGTCTTGCTTCCACCGGAAACGGTATTGAGATCACCGATGCGACCGTCGGTACGACGACCCGCATCGAGGACATCAACAACTCGAATACCGCGACTGACCTTGGCATCGCGGGCACCACGAATACGGCAACTTTGAGCGGAACGGATCGCGCAACTGTTGCCGTTGACAGCGTGTTTGCGCACTTGATGTCGCTCCGAGAGGCGCTTCTGGCCAATGACGAGCGTGGCATTGAGTTTGCGACAGAGAAACTCGAAGCCGATCTCGGCCGCGCGACAGAAGCGCGCGCTGATGTCGGAGTTCGCTCGCGGCGCCTCGCTGAGGCAACCGCGCGCGAGGAAGAACTTGGAATTCAGGACATGGCGCTTCGCTCGAGTATTCAAGACCTTGACTTCACCGCGGCAGCAACCCGCTTCGCGAGCCTCCAGCAACAGCTTGAGGCCGGACTTGCGGGTGCATCGCGTGCGGTCAATCTCAGTCTGTTGGATTTCTTGCGCTAGCGATGGATAGGGCCGCGTGTGACGCGGCAAACCTCCCGGGGGCGCGGCCCCTCCGGTAGGAAGGGCTGGAGCCCGACCGACATGGATGTCGGAAGCAAGGAGTGTCAGGCCGACGGAGTAATGGCAATGCTGATTCAGACCACGCGCTTCGGCGCCGTCGAGATCGACGACTCCCGCATCCTTGAGTTCCCGGTTGGACTGCTGGGCTTCTCGAGCTACCGCACCTTCGCGCTGCTGCAGCCCGATGACAACGGTGTCTTCTTCTGGCTTCAGTCGACCGAGAGCCCGGACCTTGCGTTCGTGGTGACCGATCCGGCGCTGTGGATTGCCGATTTCCAGGCCAACATCCGCAAAGAGCAGATGGAAGAACTTGGCATGACGGAAACGTCGGATGCACAGGTGCTTGTCATCGTCAACAAGCGTGATCAGTCGCTCACGGCAAATCTGCAGGGGCCGCTTGTTGTGAATCCTGCGAGCCGACGTGCGATGCAGTTGGTGCTCGCGGAGAAGAAGTGGTCGACGCGCCACGAGCTCGTGAAGCTCGCGGAAGCGGCCGCTGCGAAGATTGCATAACTGTCGCTTCGGCGGCGGGTGGATGGCGCTGGCGTACTTCGTCGGCGAAACGGACACGGATGGACTTTCACCGGGCACGGATGCCCAAGGAGCCCGCGGATGTTGGTGCTCTCACGACAGCGAGATGAAACGATCATGATCGGAGACGACGTCGAACTGACGATCGTTGACATCCGAGGCGACAAGGTGCGGATCGGTATCAAAGCCCCCGCAACTGTGGCGGTGCACCGCAAAGAGGTGTACGACGCCATTCGAAATGAAAACCAGCAAGCCGCGGCGTTCCGCGGCGAATTGGGAACGTTCCGTCCGCGCGGGAGTGCGCGCGGCGGCGCAAGTACGACAGGCGGGACGGTCCTGCCTGCAGCCGCGAAGCTCGCGGCAACCCACACCGGCAGGCGCGAAACCGCCTGACCCGTCCGGGGAGACAGAAGCCCCGGTTCACGGGCCTCTCAGTCAAGGAGGATTGCCATGGCTCGCATCAATACGAACGTTCCGTCGCTCATTGCGCAGAACAACCTCAATCGCTCGAACAACGACCTCTCTACCCGCCTTCAACGCCTTTCGACTGGTCTTCGGATCAATCGCGGCGCGGATGATCCCGCTGGCCTCATCGTCAGCGAACGCCTGCGCTCTGAGATCAAAGGCATGGGTCAGGCGATCGACAACTCGGAACGCGCGAGCTCTGTGATCGCGACCACCGAAGGCTATCTCGCCGAAGTTGCCGACCTCTTGAACTCCATTAAGAGTCTTGTCGTCAACAGCGCGAACACCGGCGGCATCTCGACTGAAGAGGTCGCGGCGAATCAGCTCGAGATCGATAGCGCGATTGAGTCGATCACGCGCATCTCGAACACGGCAAGTTTCGCGGGCCTGCAATTGCTCAACGGCTCGCTTGAGTACGTCACGAGCGGTATCAACGCGGCGAACATCGCTGGCGTCGACGTGCATGGCGTGCAGTTCGGCACAAATTCGTCGATCTCGGTGTCTGTCGAGGTGACGCAGTCGGCACAGACGGGCGCGCTCTTCCTCTCCGCACCGACCGGCGCACTTGCATCGAGCGTCACGCTTGAAGTCGCAGGAAAACTCGGCGTGCAGACACTGACCTTCGTCTCTGGCACGGCGCTTTCCGCAGTCATTGCTGCGGTCAACACCGTCCGCGATACGACAGGCATCAGTGCGAGCCTTCGCAACGGCGCGAGCCAGCTCTCCGGCCTCTATTTCAATTCGACCGGCTTCGGAAGCGATGCCTTCGTCTCCGTGCGCAAGATTGGTTCTGGAGGCAACTTCTTCCAGACCTACTCCGCGCCAGGCGGGACCGCGACGCAGCGCGACTCAGGCCGCGATGTCAGTGCGATCATCAACGGTGCGCTTGCCACTGGAAACGGCACGAGCGTCTCGCTGAATACGCCCGCGCTTGCGGTCGACATGGATCTTTCGCAGAACTTCGCGACGACGGTCAACGGCACTCCGTCGAGCTTCCGCATCACTGGCGGCGGCGCGACCTTCCAACTCGGGCCGTCGATCACGACGACGCAACAGGTCGGCATCGGTATCCAATCGGTCGCGGCAAGCCGCATCGGTGGTTCGTCGATCGAAGGTGCGCGGTACTTCCTCGACAGTCTTAAGAGCGGCCAAGCCAACTCGCTGCTCTTGGGTCGGACCGCCGAAGCGAGCGAAGTGCTCGATCAGGCCATCACGGAAGTGTCGGTTCTCCGCGGGCGGCTCGGTGCGTTCGAGCGGAACACGCTGCAAACAAACTCGCGCAGTCTCCAGATTGGTCTTGAGAACATCACTTCGAGTGAGTCCAAGATTCGCGACACCGACTTCGCGGCGGAAACGGCGGCGATGACGCGCGCGCAGATCCTGCAACAAGCTGGCACCTCGGTTCTCGCGACGGCGAACTCGAGTGCGCAGAACGTCTTGCGGCTCCTGCAGTAAGTCGAGGACAAACTCGACGAGGCTCGCGGCGGCGGCGAACGGCCCCCGCACAACCCTCACAGCTCTCCCAGACCGCCCGGCACACGCCGGGCGGTTTTCTTTTTCGAAGTTTGGATAAACCTCACCGAGGTGTCCTCGCAGGTCCATGCCCGTTATCACGGTCTTGAGGGGCGTTGAGGCATGCGGCTTTCGCCTGATCCGAGCGTTGTTTGCACGAATCGTGCGAGAAATGCACTGCACGAATGAAGTCGCCTTCCCTGACTTCCGATCTCCAAGCCGTCGGGAACCTCAGTCCCGACCCGTTTCCGGGTGCAGGACGCGCCTTCCAACTTCAGTCGGACTCGTCGGAGGAACCAGCGAGTACCGAGCAGGCCAACCGCGAACGCGGCGGGCGCGAGCGCCCCAAGGCGGGGGCGGTCGAGAGAAACGCCGGACAACCCGGCACATTCACGGAGGACAGCAGTCATGAGTCGTATCAATCAGAACATCCCATCGCTTATCGCTCAGCGCGTGTTGGGCGGCCAGAACAAGGGTCTGGCCACCAGCCTTCAGCGCCTCTCCACCGGTCTCCGCATCAACCGCGGTGCCGATGATCCGGCAGGCCTGATCGCGTCGGAAAACCTCCGCGCCGAGAAGACCGCGATCAACAGCGCGATCTCGAACTCGCAGCGCGCTGAACAGGTCGTCAACGTCGCCGAAGGTGGCCTCCAGGAAGTTTCGAACATGCTTGTCGAACTTCAGGGCCTCGTGGGCGCGACCGCAAACGAAGCAGGCGTCTCGCAAGAAGAGCGCGACGCGAATCAGCTCCAGATCGACTCGATCCTTCAGACGATCGACCGTATCGCGAACGCGACGAGCTTCCAGGGCACCAAGCTCCTGAACGGTAACTTCGACTACACCGTCAGCGGTCAGTCGACGTCGCTCACCGACGTGACGATCAACGCTGCGAAGTTGTCGGATTCGGGTGCGGCTCGCGCCGTGACCGTCACCGTCCTTCAGTCGGCTCAGACCGGCGCGGTGTTCCTCTCGACGGGTGCGACCTTCGGTAACGGCGGCTCGGGCGAAGTTTCGTTCGAAATCACCGGCACGAAGGGCGTCCAGCAGTTCACGTTTGCCTCGGGCACCTCGCAGGCAAACATCCTCGCCGCAGTCAACAGCTTCAAGGATGCGCTCGGCGTCTCCGCGATCCAGAACGGCACCGACACGGCGCGCGTTCAGATCAACTCGACCGGTTACGGCGCTGAAAGCTTCGTCCGCGTCAAGGAACTCTCGAACGAGAATTCAACCAACTTCATCTTCGCTTCGGCTGCCTCGGCAACCGGCGTCGATGACCTCAAGGACGCTGGCCGCAACGCGACCGTCCTGATCAACGGCACCCAGGCCACTACGGACGGCCTGACTGCCCGCGTCTCGAGCGATGGTTTCGATGTGTCGGTGACCCTCGACGGTACGAGCGCGCTCAACGCCGCTGGTCAGTCCTCGACCTTCAACATCACTGGTGGCGGCGCGAACTTCAACCTCGCTCCGTCGGTCAATCTCGCAGGCAAGGTGTCGCTCGGTATCGAAACCGTCACCACGGGTAACCTTGGTGGCAACGGCGCTGGCTTCCTCTCCGACCTCAAGTCGGGTGGTACCGCGAACGTTCAGAACGGCGACCTCTCGAAGGCCCAGGAAGTCATCGACTCTGCGATCAAGCAGGTCTCGAGCCTCCGCGGACGTCTCGGCGCGTTCCAGAAGAACGTCGTCGGCGCCACGATCTCGAGCCTCGGCGTCGCTCTTGAGAACACGACCGCTGCTGAAAGCGCGATCCGCGACACCGACTTCGCTGCGGAAACCGCTGCGATGACTCGTGCGCAGATCCTCTCGCAGGCAGCGACCCAGTCGCTCGCGCTGTCGAACAGCGCGCCTCAGCAAGTGCTCTCGCTCATCGGCTAAGCCGTAAGGCCTGCGAAGAGCGGGGCGGAGGTACCCGCAAGGGAAACGTGAGAAAGAGGGGGCGGCCCGGAGGGGCCGCCCCCATTCTCTTTTTGCACTCCGATCGCTTGAATCACTCCGGAAGCAGCTGCGCTTTTTTTCCAGTTTCCATTGGACAGCCCTCGAAGTCGAGCTAACTTGCGCTCCGGAGGGAGGGACCCTCAAAAGGGAGAGAGAGTCCCTCATGTCTGTGAAACGTGGATGGCCCAGTGGGCCCGTTTTTACGGGTTTTTCACTTGGCAAGCGCTTGAAGGGCGGTTTTTCCCACCGCCTTGCGAGAGCAGCAGCACTGTTTGTGCTGGTTGGAGTTCTCCCAACCATCATGATCGGGTCGGCGGCGGGTTCGCTTGCGGACACGCCGGGCAGGGGTTCGCTCGGGATGAACTCGTTTGGGACGAGTTTGAACCAGGCAACTTCGAACGAAGTCGCTTCGAATCAATCGAAGGGCAATTCGATTCGTGCATCGATGGATCAGAGTGGCATGGCAGCGGTCGGAGCGACCGAGGCCGAGGATGTGATGAAGGAGTCCGATCTGGACAATCGGAATGCTGTGCCATCTGCACGGCCTCTTCAGAAGCGTTCTCGTTCTCGCATCGAACCGATCGTCCAAGGCGCCGCGATGGAAATCGCGATCGGCCTGCCTCGTGAATGACGGTGGTCTTGTTCGACTGTGTCGACAAGAATGGCTTGACAGGAGCCGCCACCGCCAAAGTGCATGCGCCCCTGGACCGGGCAGCAACGCACGTACGAGTGCCGTGTGTCGGAGTGGGTTGATGGGGTTGTCGGATGTTTGTGCGAGGTGTTTGGAGGCGTCGAAAGTTTGTGAGAGGTTTGGAGGCTACGAGCGACCATCAGGTTGAAGACCTCGGTCGATTCGTGAGGCCGCGATGGAGGGAACACCGTCGAATTGAGTTGTGCCAAACCGCTGCAAACTGCAGTGAACTGCATCGGGCCAACGTGCACTGAGTGGAACACGACGCGTGGCGATTGGACACCGCCGCGCCCTCAAGACCGAATCCGTGACGAACCCGCGCAAGCGGGTTCGTGCTCTTTTGGCGCAGTGAGCGCTTGCAAGCAAGCCCCGAAGCAAGCCCCGACGCACGCAGGATCAACGGACGTTCGTCTCGCCCGGACCGATTCGGGCTCCGGTGTCGGAGTTTGCTTGAGCAGTGTTGGAACGCGATTTGGACGTGTTTTTAGGGAAGCCGGAACGCCTTGACCTCGCGGTCGAATTCGGTGGCCCTGGTCTCGAGATCAACGCTTGCCAACGCAAAACGCTGCGATGTTGCGGCGGTTCGCGTTGCTCCGTCGGTGAGAGTCGCGATCGCTTCCGCGACCTGTGTCACACCCAACGCCTGCGCCTCCATGCCCCGTGCGACGAGGTCGAGTTCGCCGCCCACACGCTCGATACCGCTGATGACCTGGCCCAGCTCTTTCCCGATGGCAGTTGCGTTGGAGACTCCGGAACGCACACTTTCGCCGTAGGACTCCATATCGTCGACCCCTGACGCGACCGCGGACTGCATCTCGGTCACGATGGATTCAATCGAGAGCGTCGCTTCGGCGGTCTGCGCGGAGAGCCGTCGAATCTCTCTCGCGACCGCCCGAAAACCTGCGCCAGCCTCGCCGGCGCGCTCTGCTTCCATCGCCGCATTGACCGCGAGCAAGTTCGTTTGATTCGCAATCTTCGACATGCTCGCGATGACGAGATTGATGCGATCCGCGCGCTCCCTGATGTCCTGAAGCCGCACGGCAACGCTCGATGCTCCGAGCGCGAGGCCGTCCATTTCGCCGGTGAGCCGTCCAAGAGCAGTGCGGCCGCTCGATGCCGCGTCGGTCGTCTGACGCACCTCGCTTGCGACCGCCTGGACCGACACATTGAGTTCTTGCTGCGTCGATGTGATTTCGTGGACTGCGGCGGCGATTTCTGTACTCGAAGTGCCAAATTGTTGGGCGAGTTCACCCTGTTCGCGCGCTCCGAGACGGATCTCCCCACCGGTTTCTCCGAGTGCCCCACCAGCGAGTTGGACGCGGCGAAGAAGCGCGACGAGACTTTGCTCCGCCTCGCGCATCGCGGCCAGCAGTGCACGCGGTTCGCCACGACCGATGACTCGTACCTCTTCGGAGAGGTCCCCGCGCGCGATCTTTGTCGCGACGCTTGCGGCCATCTCGATCGGCTTCGTGATCGAGCGGGCAACAAGCCAACCAATGAAAACCGCAGCGAGGGCGGTGACGCAGGCGATGGCGATCATGGCCTGTTGCTGTGTTCGCGCGAGGGCATCGGCTTCTTCGACGTGTTGGGTGACCGCAAGTCCCCAGCCGAGCGTCGGGACTGTGACCCAGGCGCCGAGGACCTCAGCGCCATCGGTGTCCGTACCGAATCCGGAACCAGAGCGCCCGAGCGCGAGTTCCTGCAAGCGCTTGGGAAAGCTGCCGCCGAGGGCACCCTTGAGCGTGAATGCTGCCGTCGGCATTTCGCGCGTTGGCGTCGTCACAACAACTTCGTTTCCGATCTTCGTGACACCGACCGTTTCGCCGGTCTCTCCAAGCCCTGTGCGGTCGCTTGTGATGCCGTCGATCATCTTCGGTGCGAGTTGCACTGCAGCGAAACCGACGATCTCGCCCCGTTGAAGGATTGGGCCGACGACTGAGACTGGCGGGCGGACGCCATCGATGGCGACCTCGGTAGGGGCGATGACCGGCGCCTTCGTCCGACGCACCATCTCGACCGCGCGCGCGAGGGCCGAGGTCGACAACGCGGGATCGCTCAGCGCACGATGGAGTAATGGCGACGCCTGGTTCGCATACACAACGCGTCCCGAAGCGTCGATCAACTGAAATTGAGGCACATCGACGATGCGAGCCCAACTCTCAGCGCGAGGCTGAAACCGAGCGGTTGCGGTGCGAAACTTCTGTTCATCAAGTTGTCCGCTCGGCCCGTAGGCTTGTGCGAGTTCTTCGGCGGCGGTGATGAACGCGACACCGGTCGAGATTCCTTCGACGTGCCGTAGCCGTTCGTGCACATACTCGTCGAGCCTCGCCGCCTTTTCCGTGGCGATGGCTTTGAGCATGGCGACGGCGTTTCGCTCGACATCCGACCGAGCGAAATACATGGAAACGAACACAACGACGACAAGCGGAGTGAGCGACAGGAGCAGGAACCAGAGGACAAGTCGGGTCCGAAGGGTCTGCGGGATGAGGTGCATGAGGAGAGCGTACCGTGTGGAATCGCGAACTTCGTGCGGGGTGGACGACTCGCGAGCCCGATGTTTCGCGCGTACCTTCCGCACGTGCTTCGCCGAGCCAGTCCGATCACTCCCTCCTCCGAGCAACAACACCTCGCGTCGCTCGACAGTACGCGCGCGCGCGGCGGGGTCTCACGTCGCAAAGCGCTCGGTGCGCACTACACGCCGCCAGCGCTCGTCGATCACCTTGTGCAAGAGGCGTTGCAGAAGAAGAAGGTGCATGAGGAGAAGGTGGGAGGGAGGAAACTCCCTCGCGATACGGGTAGGTTCATCGACCCCGCCTGTGGATCTGGCAATTTTCTCGTTGCCATGACACGCGCGTGGGCGCACCGTTCGCGCGAGTCGATGGAGGATGTGCTTTCCACTCGGGTCTTTGGGATCGATATCGATCGAGAAGCGGTGCGCCTCGCGCACGAGGCGCTGCTCGCGCTCTTGCCGACGCGAACAAGGCCAAGCACCCGCGCGCGGGTCGCACGAGCGCTCGCATCTCATGTCATCCACGGTGACGCGCTTGACCCACAAGATCGCACGCGCCTCGGGGTGAAAGCGTTTGACATTGTGCTCGGAAACCCGCCATTTCTCGGCCAATTGAAGCGAGGAACGGCGGCCACGCGCGCTCGTGCGCGTGTCGTTTCGCGGGCAACGGGTGGCGCGGTACGGCGCTACGCCGATGGAGCGGCAGCGTTCCTCTTGGTCGGGCTTGAACTGCTCAAACCGAATGGGCGACTCGCGTTCGTGATGCCCATCTCATTTCTCTCGGCGAGCGACTCGCACCTGGCGCGTGCGAAAGCACTCGAAACCGCACATCTCATTGCCATTTGGTCCGCAAGCGAAGGGCTCTTTGAGGACGCGAATGTGCGCGTCTGCGGGCTCGTCTTTGAACGGGATTGCGGGGAAGAAGTTCGGATGTCTGGCGTATCTCATAGACGCACCCGCGCTGTACGTGAAGTGCGCCGCGCCTTTGGCGCGAATTTCGCCCCGCTGCCTCTTGGTCCACGGCCGCCTGTGCCTGAAGATCCGACGTGGTCGCCGCTCCTTGCAGAGGCGTTTGGTGCGCCGTCTTCAGTCGCGCTCGTGCGCGGTGGCGAAACGATTGCGCAGTACGCGCATGCAACCGCAGATTTCCGCGATCAATACTACGGTTTGCGCGGCGCGCTTCGTGAAAGTTCCTGTGTGGGATTGCGTGATCGTTCGTTCGGTCGAGCAACGGACGATGGGGATGTGGAGATTCCGCTGATTACAACGAAACACGTCGATCTTGCGCGTTGTCGTTGGGGCGCATGTGACGTGCGCATCTTGGGTACGACCATGCGTCACCCCGCGATCGATCGCCGCGCGCTTGCGGATTCGCCGAAGATGCTCGCGTGGCTCGTACAGCGGCGCATCCCGAAAGTGCTCGTTGCGACGCAGACGAAAGTCATGGAGGCGTGGGTCGACGACGTGGGGACGTCGGTGCCACTTGTTCCGCTTCTCACGGTCACGCCGCATCGCGCCTCGGAACTTTGGAAAGTTGCAGCGGCGGTTGCCTCGCCCGTGGTGGCGTCGCGGGCTGTCGCGCTCTATGCCGGAAGCGCACTCAGTGCTGGTGCGATCAAATTGTCTGCGAAGCAACTTCTTGAGATGCCGGTTCCGTCTGATCGCGCGGCATGGGGCGAGAGCGCGCGACTCTTTCGACAAGCATCGCGCGTGGTCGACGAGGACAAGCGCGCTGTGCTCCTGGTGCAATTCGCAGAGATTTCCTGTCGTGCGCACGGGCTGCGTGGGAAAGCGCTCGCGGAGACGATGCAGTTTTGGAAATCGCGTGCGCAACTTGGGCCGGCGGTCACACCACATTGAGTGTGAGCCGACGCGCGTCGTGAGGCGTGCGAGTCGATGGATGTGCCGGCGAATGATTGTGCGACCCCAGCAGACCGCGCTCGGGCCAAAAAGCACATCGCCCGCACGAAGCGGGCGATGTGGTCATCGTTTTGAAAGGTCAACTCGCGCTTTAGGCGGCCGCAGGAATCGCGGTCGTGTTCTTCTTCGCGACATCGACGAGCGCGTCGAACGTCTTCGGATCTTCGATGGCGATCTGCGAAAGCATCTTCCGGTTCAGGAGGACGCCAGCGCGCTGCAGGCCGTTGATGAAGAGCGAATAGCGCGTGCCACGCATACGGCATGCAGCCGTGATACGGGTAATCCAGAGCGCACGGAAGTCGCGCTTGCGGGCGCGGCGATCGCGCCATGCGTAGCGCTTCGCGCGCATGATGGCGACCTTCGCCTGTTGCTTATGACGGGACTTCGTGCCGTAGTAGCCGCGAGCCTCGCGGAGAAGCTTGCGGCGTGCCTGCGTGCGTGCTGCACCCTTACGTGCGCGTGACATGGTTCAAACCTCGTACTTGCGAACGGCGGGGGCCCGGACATTCCGGACGCTTCGGACCCGACGCTCTGACTTGAATTCGGATGTCGGCGCGATGAACGCAACCGACGGCTTTGAAACAATCGAAACAGCAATCAAGACGAGCAACTGTCGAAAGGAGCTGGCGAATCAACGCACACGCTCCTCTCGGTCAGACTGCACTCAGACTGCAACTGCAATTTCGCGCGTCGCTTCTCGAAGGTCGTGCAATTCTTGCGAGAGCAGCGGGCGGAAAAGGAGCTTGCTCAGCGCGCGGATATCACCAGAGCGAGCGTAACGACGCTTGCGGTAGCTCTGGATCTGCGTGCCAGCCTTGTTCGACTTCAGGTGCCGACTGTGCGGACGGCCGAAGCGAATCTTGCCCTTCTTTGAGATCTTGATGCGCTTGGCGAGGCCCTTGTGGCTCTTGTTCTTCGGCATAGGTACTTCCGTTCTGGAGGGTCGATGAGGATAGCAGAACCTCGAAGAGACGCAAGGCCATCGCTGATGGATGTCGGGTGTTATCGGAGGAGCACCGCTCGCGACGAGGAAACGTGGAACGGAGGATGTCGAACTCGGGCGCCATTCGCGCGGTCGCGGTCGACGCTTACTGCATGAGGAAGATGTCGAAACCGATCCACTCGGCCGGAGCATCGACGCCATCTTCAAGTCGCGAGCGATCCATCGGAATCCAGATGTTTTCCGAGTGGCTTGCGAGGTGCGCTGACGCGGGGAGGACCAAGACAGGGGTCGCGACAAATTCGACGGAGCCGTCCGTGAAGAGCAAATTCTGCCCGCGTCCGCCGTGTTCGGGGCTGTTCATCGAGAACGTGCCAACCGAGCGCCCACGGCGCATGAGATCAATGACCGGATTGCGATCGGCAACGGCGGGGGCACGGAATCCGCCGGCCCACGCAAAACTCGCGGTCGAATTCGGCACCTGATACGCGTAACCCTCACCCGTCGTGTCGTTGCCGCATGCTGTACAGCCCGCGCTGCAGTACTGGCCGTCGACAAGCGAACTGAGGTGTTTGCCGTTGCGGTAGTTCTGCCAACCTCCGAGTGACGTGAGATCGGGCAGGAGCGACGCCTGCATGGGCATGCTTCGATGATCGCCGTGGTAGGCAGCAATGCCAGCTCCAAGTTGGCGCAGATTTTCGCTGCACCGCAGATCCGCGTTGCGACCGCTCATCCACGCGAAGATCGGCGCGCCGATCGACACAAGCAGGATGGCCGCGCAGGCGATCGCAATGAAATCGTGCCATCGACCCGATCCAAGCTTGGGGAGAGCGCTCGGTTCGAGTCGCATGCGAGATGCCGCGTTCTCATCTTCACGAGCGATTCGCGCAAGCGTGAGATCCACAAGGCTCTCATCCACGGGTTCGGTTTCGTACGAGTCCAGTCGTCCGAAGAGTTGATGCGCCGCGGCGAGACGCGCAGCGAGTGCGGGGTGCGCGTTGGTTGCGGCAGCCAAGTCAAAGCCGTGTTCGATCAAGATGTCGATCGCGGCACTATCGGGCTCGGAGAGCGTCGACGTCGCGCGGGCAGTGCCATTGTGCGTGCGCTCGGGCTCATTCGCGTCGTTGGTGTCGTTCTCTGCGGTCATGCGGCGACGCTGCTCAAAAACATGTGCGAGGGCGGGGGGACGGGACACGACACGGAGAAGAGGCTCATTCCTCATCCTCCTTCCGTGCACGGAGAGGCAACGGCTTCGCATCGGCGCGAATTCCGCGTCGGGCGCAAGCGATGCGCCAACTCTCCGCAAAGCACGCCACGGCGGCATGAAGTCGACTCTTCACCGTGCCGAGTGGAATCGCAAGGCTGTCTGAAATCTGCGCGTAACTCATCCGCTGGAAGTAGGCGAGCAGGAGAATTTCGCGGAAGTGTCCCGGTAGTTCATCGACGACGAACTTCACGATCGTTGCTTCATCGCTCGCTTCGAGCGAAGACGCTGGAGCCGCATCCGTTCCGCCCAAGAGATCGACGAGCGTGGACTCAGATTGCGCTCCAACCGGTGCGTCCAGACTCACCGCCGAGCGGCGCTTCTGTCGGCGCAAATAGTCGCGGCCTTTGTTGGCGGCGATGGTGTAGAGCCACGGTTTGAAACGGCGCTCTTCGTCGAAGTTGTCCGCCGAGAGGTGCACTTGCAAGAACGCTTCTTGAAAAACGTCATCGGCGCCCGTTCGGTTTCCGACAAGTCGCGTGAGGAATCCGTGCAACTCGCCTTTGTAACGGTCAATCAGAGTGCGAAGTGCGCCAGCATCGCCGGCGCGATGCGCGACAACCAACTGCTCGTCGGAACGCGGGTCGCGATTTGCCGGTGTGGACGTGGCTGCTGTGGCAAGCTTTGAAGATGAATGGGAAGAAGGGCTCACGCGGATTGTGTGAGCGTTCGTTGGAACACGCTCACCGCGGAAGATATCCGAGATCGCATCATCAGAGTCAGCCGGAGGGGGCTCGCCGAAGCCTGAAACTTCCATGTCGCGGTCGGCGGGATTGCGGATCGTGGTTGCGAATGCTCGCGCGACTCGCCGGGCGGCGTGTGCAGCAGCGCGCGACGCGCTCGTCAGGCCCGCAACGGTCGATGTCAGCAGGCCGTTGGCAATTTCGTTCGCCGCCGCGCCACCCTTGAGGGCCGCGCCACCCGTGAGGGCCGCGCCACCCTTGAGGGCCGCGCCACCCTTGAGGGCTAAACCGACCTTGAGGGCCAAACCGATTTCTTCGATTGACCCCATCGAGCCGTTTTGCACGATCTGCCGGATCCGTCCGGCGGGCTCGAGGTGCTCGAATTGGATGGCGACGACGCGGGGCATCGGCGCGCTACGGCAGGAATGCGGTGCGTGGTTCGAACGAAGATGCGATTTTCCGTAGAATCCTCGACCCGCTCCGGAACGTCCCGGAAGTGCGGTAAGGCTGTTCGACGCCACACAGGCGGCATGCAGGCGTCGGTTCCCCGGCGCTGTACTTCAAGAGGTGTTTCGCGATGGGCGTCCCGATCAGCCAGATGTGGACTGTGGCAAGTTACGTGCTTGGGCAGAAGCTCCGCGGGCGGAAGCGCTATCCGCTTGTGCTCATGCTGGAGCCGCTCTTCCGTTGCAATCTTGCCTGTGCAGGCTGCGGCAAGATTCAGTATCCCGCGCACATCTTGAAGCGCCATCTCAGCGCCCAACAGTGTTTCGACGCGGCGGAGGAGTGCGGTGCGCCGATGGTGTCGATCCCGGGCGGCGAGCCGCTTCTTCACCCAGAGATCAAGGAGATCGTGGAAGGCCTCGTCGCACGGCGGAAATACATTTATCTCTGCACGAATGCGCTGCTGCTGAAGGAAAAACTTGAGGCAGGGCTGTTCAAGCCTTCGAAGTACCTCACGTTCAGCGTCCACATGGACGGGCTCGAGGAGAATCATGATTTCGCGGTCTGTCGCGAGGGCACGTTCCAGAAGGCCGTTGAGGGGATTCGCCTCGCCGTCAAGATGGGCTTCCGGGTCACGACGAACACGACCCTGTTCGAAGGTGCCGATCCGAATGCGGTTCGCGCGTTCTTCGATGAAATGATGGAACTCGGCGTCGAGGGCATGATGCTCTCGCCGGGATACGCATACGACAAAGCGCCCGATCAGACAGGCTTCCTGAAGCGCCGCGAGACCAATCAACTCTTCGAGATGATCCTTTCAAACCGGAAGGACGGGAAGCGCCGTTGGATCTTCAATCAGTCACCGCTGTTCCTCGAGTTCCTCATGGGGAAGCGCGGGTACGAGTGCACTCCTTGGGGTATGCCTTGCTACAACCTCTTCGGTTGGCAGAAGCCGTGCTACCTGCTCCAAGAGGGGTATGCCGAGACTTTTGCCGAGTTGATGGATGAGACCGTGTGGGAGAACTATGGCCACGCGTCGGGGAATCCGAAGTGCGCAAATTGCATGGTGCACTCCGGGTATGAGGCCAGCGCGGTCGACCACACGTTCGCAAGTTTCGGTGGTTTGTTTGCGACCGTGAAAGCGATGTTGTTCAACACCTATGCGAATCCGAGCGCGAAGGCACGACTCGCGGAGGAAGCGAAGAAGCCGCACGGGCCTGCCTTGCATTTGGTTCAACTCGGGCTCGCGGAGGATGTTGAAGGCGAGGGCGGCACGCGGGTGTTGCGCCTGAAACAGTCCGCGTGATTTTGCGTGCGAGGTACGTGCCCGGTACGTGCCAGGTACGTGCCAGGTACGTGCCAGATAGGTGCCGTGGACGCCAGGTGGATGTTGGAACCCGGACGGGGGTGCCGGGACCGCGTCGGAAACTGCGGCGAAGGCGAAGTTTGTGACCGTTTTGAAGCGTTGCCACGGGCGTGACGCGTTGCCACGTTTCTGCCACGTTTCTGCCACGTTTCTGCCACGTGTCTGCCACGTCTGTGCCACGGGTGCGCCGCGCACGCACCGGTGTCCGAGGGAGCGGTCGGGGGAGTTGGTGCTCGGCACCGATCGGATGTGTACATCCTGTCCGACATCGCTTGACCTCCCCTCGGTACGCGACACTCACAAGTTATGCCATTCCGCGCTGGTGCCATCTCTTATCGACGCTTCGCCATCACAGGCGACGCCCCGAATCTGCTCGACTCGAAGTTTTACGACGCGCTTCGCGAGAATGCGCTCGGGGAACTCGAGCCAATCAAGCCCGGCGAAACCCATGTCGGTTGGACCGCGGGACGTCACCTGTTCGATCGCTCCTTCGATTACGAGCGCGTCGGATTTGGCAGTGGCGCGCTGCTTGGCTATCGCGTTGACACCGTACGCGTCCCGCCGGAGATCAAGAAGGCGTATGTCGCGATGGCGGAAGACGCGCGTCTGCAACCATCGAAAGATGGAGGCGGCGCGTACCTCCCACGCAGCGCGAAGAAAGAAGCGCGCGACGATGCCATGCGGCGCATCGAGGAGGAAATCTCCGAAGGTCGCTATCGACGTCCGAAGCACACGCCGGTCTTCTGGGATTTCTCCAAGTCGACGCTTTACGCTCCAGTCTCGGCGGATACCGAGGTGCAAGCGCTTCGGCGCCTCGTCGTCGACACGTTTGAGCATGCGGTCGCGCCGCGTACAGCGGGTACAGTCGCCCTCGACATCCTTGCCGCAAAGGGTCGCACCGCGGATTACGACGACCTCCGCGCAGAGCCGCTCTCGAGCGCGCCGCCAGAAATCGAACTCGCGCGCGAAGATGGTTCTCGTGCGTCGGCTGATCGGCCCGAACTTCCTTGGACTGCGAATGAACCGCAGGACTTCCTCGGAAATCTGTTCCTCTTCTGGCTTTGGTGGCAATGTGATGTCAACGAAGGTCTTGTGACAACAGCCGATGGCGAGATCGCGATT
Source organism: uncultured bacterium (assembly GCA_903911205.1). Lineage (GTDB taxonomy): Bacteria > Planctomycetota > Phycisphaerae > Phycisphaerales > SM1A02 > QWPT01. The sequence goes on along the minus strand of CAIWCL010000178.1, from coordinate 7,715 downwards.
GTGATTGACAAAGCGCTTGACCTCGAGTGTGCATGGGGGCTTTCCGGTCGTACGAGTTTGCGAGGTGATGCGCCGACTCGACGCGCCGAAACCGCGCGGGCGGTGCAACTTGGAAAGTGGCCACGCAAACTCGGGCTCACGCTTTCCAGTTTCGGTCGCGTGTGGGAGTGCTCGCTCCAGGGCGATCGTTTCGAAGTCTCGGGCCTGAAACTCCCGAAGCCAGAAGACAAGCCGCAGTCGCTTCGTGCGGCGATCGAGGAGCGCCTCGACAGCTTCGCAACATTCGATGCCGCGCTCATGTCGCTTTATCAAGCGTTTGTCGAAGAACGCACCTCGCGTTCATGGCCAACACGTCGAGCGGAAATGCGTGCGTGGATCAGTGAACTCGGTGCGACGCGAAAGCAAGTCTCGGTCGGCGTGTAACGCAACCCTCTCCGCGCACCGCTTCACGCGTCGGGTTCATGCATCGGGTTCATGCATCGGCTTCATGCACTGCGGCGATGAATCGCCGAATCTTGTCATGGTCCTTGACGCCGCGCGTTCGCTCAACGCCGCTGGAGACGTCGACACCCGCCGGCTTTGCGACGCGAATCGCAGCGCCGACGTTCTCTTCGTTGAGACCTCCGGCGAGGAGGCATCGGCGTCGTGCTTCGACTGGAAGCGCGCCAAATGCCGCGTGATCAAACGAAACACCGCTGCCGGCAACTGGGCCATCGACCACCAATCGCGTGACACGACCGCTCGCAAGCCATTCCATCGTGGCGGTCGGAGCGAAGTGGAGTCCCCGCCAGCATTCCCATGCACGGTACGGCGCGAGGGCCTCCGGTGTTTCATCGCCGTGGAACTGCAGAATCGGAAAGGCCTCGAGCGCCGCAGCTGCTTCGCCGTCTATCGGAAGCCTCACGACCGCGACGGGCATCGCTCCGAGATCGGCGATCTCGAGGGCGAGCGTACGAGCCTCTGAGGGGGTCACGAAGCGCGGGCTCGACGGAACCACCACGACGCCCACAAACTGCGCCCCTGCATCAACGCAGACTTCGACCGTTTCCAGATCGCGCACACCGCAGATTTTCACGAGCGTGCGGTTCACGCCGCGCCTCCTGCGCGGCAATCGGCGCGCAGCGCGTCGGCGATCGCCGCACGATCCGCATCGAGTGGACGTCCGACCAGTGATTCCAGCGTTTTCGCGGCGGATTTTGCGTCGCCGAGGCGCCGCAACTCAATCGTCGCAAGCATCAAGCGAGCATCGTCGAGCATGGGATGGGTACGGAATCGTTCGATGAAAATCCGGTATCCCTGCGCGGCCAATGCGTGCTGGCCACTTCGCGCGAGCTCATTCGCAACGTCGAGTTGCATCTCCGATGGAAGTGCCGCCGTGGGGAGTTCCTTCAACAACTTGACGTAGAGTTGCGCAGCCAGCGTGTAGTCGCGCTCGCGATGTGCGGCAGCGATGGTTCGGCGAAGCACTTGCTGTGCTTCGGTCTCTTTCGAATCGGTGCCGGAACGAACGCGACCTGCGATGGCGCCGCTTGCCCCGCCGAGTCCCGCAGATTCCATCGCTTGTCGCATCTCTCGGCGACGACGCCACTGTCGGATGAGGAAGAGCATGTCCGCGTCATCCCGCGGAAGCAAACCCGAGCCGAGAAGCGCCAAGCCAATGAGGAGTCCGAAGACGATGCCGCCAAGGTGTGCGAGTGTCGCGATGCCCGAATTCCCCGCTCCCGACCAATCAACAAGTGTGCGCACCACATCGATGGCGACTGCGAATGCCATCATCCACTGGATCGAAACTTGCGCGGGAAGAAACTGAGGTATCGCGATACCACGGACATTGGCGCGGGGGTACAGCGCGAAAACCGCCCCGAGGAGCGCGCTTGTCGCGCCACTCGCGCCGATTGCGGGGGCGAAACCCTGCGAGGGGTCGAGCCAGTGTCCAATCCATGCCTGTGCAAGGCCAGCCGCCGCGCCGCCGGCAAGGTAGATCGCGAGAAATCCAAATCGACCGAGCCGGCTTTCGAGGACAACGCCGAAGGCGGCGAGGAAGAACATGTTGGAAAGAAGGTGGAACCAGCCACCATGGAGGAACTGGTAGGTGATGGGTTGCCACCACTTGAAGTACTCGTAGGAAATGGCGTACTGGCTCAAAATCCGGACGCGTTCAACGACCTCCTCGGGAGATCTCGGACGGCTATCGGTGAGGACGAAGCACAGGACAGTAGTGACGACAAGCAACGGGACGAGGAGGGGCCGTCTTCCGTCGTCGCGATCGGTACCCGTCGGGATCAGGAACATGGGGAGGGATGATACGGGCGGCTTCCTCAGTGAGGATCCTTGCCGACACCTCGGGGAGGCGCCGAGAACCGTTGGAATTCATGGAAGGCTCGCGCTCGCTTGTTCCCCTTGCCACGCCGATTCGCTAGCATCGACATTCTTCGCAACCGACCGACCCGTGCAAGCGAAGGGCGGTGAAGAAGTTCCTCTCTCAACACGAGTCCTGAGCGGCCGCCATGCAGCAGTTTCAGGTCGCCGTCTGAAGTATCAGTTTCCGTTCGCAGCCGGGCAGCATTTCCTCTCCCGACCGAACTGCGGCTGAGGATCAAGCAGCAAAGAGAGATTGAAGATGACCGTCGTTCCGACCCAGCAGCCCGTCACGATCACGACCATGAGTTCCACGCCCGCCGCACCAGCCGCTCCGTTCTACGACAAGGGTCTCGCCAATACCGTCGCCGCCGACACGCAGATGTCGTTCATCGATGGCGGGAAGGGCGTCCTTGAGTATGTCGGTATCGACATCGACACTCTCGCGCGCAACTCGACCTACGAGGAGACGGTCTATCTCCTTTGGAATCGCAAATTGCCGACCCACGCGGAACTCGACGCGCTCAAAAGCGCGCTGCAGGCGGAGTACGAGATTCCCGACGCGATCTACGACATGATCAAGTCGTTCCCGAAGGACGCCGTGCCGATGCACGCCCTTCGAACGCTCGTGTCGGCGCTTGCGCTGCATGACAAGGATGCCGAATCAAGCGAGACCAACGCGGCGGGCATCGACCGCGCGAAGCGTCAGTCGCTGCGGCTTGTCGCAAAGACGCCGACGCTCATCGCAAACTTTGATCGCCATCGCGCGGGTAAGGCGTTCGTCCGTCCGAACAAGTCGTTCGACATTGCAACGAACTTCCTGTGGATGCTGAATGGCGAGAAGCCGACGGAGGCAATGTCGAAGGGCCTTGATGTGTGCCTCATTCTGCACGCCGATCACGGCTTGAATGCCTCGACCTTCGCCGCGCGCGTCACGATCGCGACCCTTTCCGACATGTACAGCGCGATGACAACCGCGGTCGGCACCCTCAAGGGACCGCTCCACGGTGGCGCGAACGAAGAAGTCATGATCATGCTTGATGAGATTGGTTCGATCGAGAAGGTCGACGATTTCGTGAAGGGCAAACTTGAGCGCAAGGAGCTCATCATGGGCTTCGGTCACCGCGTCTACAAGGCGTACGACCCGCGCGCGACGTATCTGAAGACCTTTGCGAAGCAGATCGCAACCGATACCGGAAACTTGCGTCTGTTCGAGATGAGCCAGCGGATCGAGGGCATCGTGCTTGCGGCGAAGGCCGACAAGGGAATCTTTCCGAACGTCGACTTCTACTCCGCGACGACCTATCACTGCCTCGGAATCAAGACCGACCTCTTCACCTGCATGTTCGCGTTGAGCCGCATGTCGGGTTGGTGCGGACACTGCATCGAACAGTTGATGGACAACCGCCTCATCCGTCCGCAGGCGAAGTACAACGGCCCGCACGCAGCGACCTACACCCCGATCGCGCAGCGATAAACGCGCGGTGGTTGCAAGAACACCTCATGCAAAAGGCCCCGGCGTGTTCCGGGGCCTTCTGCGTTTTGCGTCATCCGATCGAATCAACAAGCGGCCAGATCGAGTGCCACGCTGTGCGACTCGTGCGAATTGTGCGACTCGTGCGACTCGTGTGCATCGTGCATCGTGTGCGCAGCGATGAGCGCGCGTCGCTTCGTCCATTCGACCGATCGTCAGTTCGTTGGCAGCGTGGGCTTCGTTGGCTTGGGCGACTGCGGATACAGCAGCATCCGATCGTGGCAAAGGAGCACAACGTCCTTCGCGCCATCGCCGGTGAAGTCATCGATCAGGGCCATACTCGGCTCAAACTCGCGAGGCTCACCCGCTTGGAAGAGTCGCGTTTCGAAGACCTTGAATCGGGTCATCGGAACGAGCTTTCCCGACGCGCTGAAACTCAGAATCCCGAGCGTCTGCTCGCCCGCGTCGAGCGTCACCACGTCGAGGAAACCGTCGCCATTCACGTCGCCCGCAGTCACTTCGTGATCGACTTGTTGGATGCGGTCAGCGCGGTAATTTGCCACCTCTTCGAGCGCAAGGCGACCGCCATCAAGACGCGCAACAGCGAAGCCGTCGTCACCCACGAGAAGCACGTCTTCCGAGGTTCCACCGCTGAAGTTCCCCGCGCGCACCGGGCCAAACTTGAATCCTGTCACCGGGTGTTCGTCAGACTGTGTCCACTTCCCGCCGGCATCCTTGGCGAAGACCGCAAGCGTCGCATTTTCACGATCGGCAGCGACGAGCGTGTCGCCGCGCACGGTGAGTGCAACGAGTTTCGCGTCGGCGCGCGATGCGTTCATCTGCGCAACGACTTGCCAACCCGGAGGGTTCGCGCCCGGCGCATAGCGCAGCGCGCGAATGAAATTGCGATCGGCGACGACGAGTTCCTTCTTGCCATCGCCGTCGACATCAAACGCAACGGAATTCCCAGCGTTGGCTGCCTGCGCGAGACCAAACTGCGCCATGTCCTTTGACTCGCGCAGTTCAAACATGGTTTTGCCGTCTTTCTCAACCGCTTGAAGCATGGACATCGGCTTGTCGGCCGTCAGAAGCAAGAGATCGGTGCGCCCATCTTGATCGGCATCGAGTGCGAGGATTGCATCAGGGCCTTTCACAAGCGCGCCAAGTTTGATGACTTCTGCCGCGACTTGTGTGTCGTCGTTCACGGGCAGAAGTTCGAGTTGGTAGTTGCGGCCGTCTTTGGTGATGACGGCGGCGCGTGGTCCGGACTCAAGTTGCACAAGCGAGAGCACCGCGGGCGTGACGCCTGGAGAAAGTGGCATGGCGGTCGGGAACGAAAGAGCGCCATTGGTCCAAGCGCTCTTGCCGACAACGCCTTCTTTTTCCGAGAGAACGAAGACTTCGTCGCCGGGCTTGCCATCGACGTTGCCCGCGGCGACGGCATCGATTTCTGCAAAGCTCGGCTGTGAAATGCCGGGTTGAAGCCCGCGATCCTTTTGTTGGCGGAAGACGGTCACGGCGCTCGCCGTTGGGTCGCTCGCGATGATATCGGCAAGGCCATCGCCGTCGACATCACCAACGGCGTACGAGCGCTTCTTGCCGCCCGCGGCGGAGAAAACCTCCAGCGACGCATCACGCGCACCGGACGCGTCTTCCACGAGTTCTTCGACGACGAGGCGCTTTGATTGCCGCTCGATTCGCGCGAGCAGATCCTTCTTCATGCCCGGAAGTCGCAGCGCGCTCACTTCGCGAAGCGGTGGCATTTCGAAACGACGTTGCGATCCAAGGCGTTTCGTCACCGCGCCGTCGGCACCTGTTTCGCTGCTTGCGAGCCAAAGTCGGATGGGCGCTGCGTTGTCGGGTGTAACACCCACGAGATCATTGTGGCTATCGCCGTCGAAATCGCCGACGACAAGCGCGACCAGGGGGTCGCCCGAGCCGAGTTCAACCGGATCGCCGAGTTTCGAGCCGTCGAGCGGCCACACCACGGGTTGGCCGGACACGATTGCGGCGAGATCAGGTCGCGCGTCACCGATGAGGTCGGCAATGACGAAGCCATCGCGACTTTGCGTCAGACCTTTCAGCGGAATGCGGCGCTCCACTTCAAAGACGCCAGGCTTCGATTGGCGCAAGAAGACGACGGTGCCTGGTTGGCCCGCGTACACGATGTCGAGCAGGCCGTCGCCATCGAAGTCGAATGGCGCGATCGCGTTGATTTGATGCGAGACCGGAATCTCCACGCGACGGAATCGCCAGTGTGGAGGCACCTCGTTCACCGAGGTTGTCGCGTCGATTGGATCGTCAGGCGTTGCGCCCGGCTTCTGGATGTGAAGCTCGATCCGGCTCTTGAAGTTGTTCGCAGCCGCAAGATCGGCGCGGCCGTCACCATCGAAGTCGCCGGCGGCGATGGGGCCTGCCTTCGGGTCGATTTTGACGACCTCAAGCCCTTCGAACCCGAAGTGGCCAGCGTCATCGGCTTCCTGCGCGGCCTCGGTGGGAGCCGAAAGACTCAGCACAGTCGTCGCGACGAGCGAGATGATCGAGGCGAAGCGGAAGGAGGAGAGCGGGGTGGCGCGGTGTGCGGGGCGGCGTGTATTCAGCATGGCGTTGCGGCGGCAGAAGTGCGTGCCAGGTGTCGGCGCGAGGGGAGACGCGAATTGGGTGCGCAGTCCACGGAGGATTAGCGGTCGTCGCGTTTCGGGTGGGTATAGTACGAACCTCGCCATGATTCTGACGCGTCACCCACTCGTCCTTTGTTCGATCGCCTCAATCTCGCTCGGTCTCGCGATGCCGCGGGCAGTTTGCGCGGCCGATGACGGCGCGACGCCGTCGACGACGGTGAAACTGAAGTCGGGAGCGTCGGTCGAAGGAAAGCTCCTCAAGCAGACCGACCGTCGGGTTTGGATCGATGTCGGAGCGGATGTTCTGAGTTTCGCCATGGACGACGTCGCGAGCGTGACCTCTGCCGGCGGCGCATCGAGCGTTGCCTTGAAGCAGGATTCGCTTTTCTCAACCGCAGTCGGCCTCGCGGAACTGCCGCCGCGTGAACAAGCGAAGGTCATCGGGCCAGCGGTCATCAAGGTTTCAACTCCTGGTGGTCTTGGCTCGGGTGTGATCCTCTCGCGCGACGGTTACGCCATCACCAACGCACACGTCGTGCAAGGCGAGACCAATCTTCGCGCGACGGTGTGGTTTGCGCAGCCCGACGGAACGCTCAAGCGCACGGACATCGACAACGTTGAATTGGTCGCGATCAACAATCAAGTTGATCTCGCGTTGGTGAAGTTAAAGCATCCTGAAGGCAAAGACTTCCTGTACGCCCCGGTGCAAGACGCGGAGAAACTCGAGATCGGCCAGAATGTCTTCGCGATCGGCAATCCGCTCGGCCTCGAGCGCACGCTGACGCAGGGCGTCGTATCGACGACGCAGCGAAACTTCGACGGTCTCACGTACATTCAAACGGATACGCCGATCAATCCCGGCAATTCCGGTGGTCCGCTCTTCAATACAAAGGGCGAGGTCATCGGCATCACCAACATGGGAATTCTCGGCGGCGAAGCACTTGGATTTGCGATTCCTGCGCGCTACGTGAAGGACTTCATCCGCAATCGCGAGGCGTTTGCGTACGACCGCAACAATCCGAATTCAGGCCACAACTACCAGAAGCCACCCGCGCGCACGAAGGAAGGTGCGCCGCCGAGCTTGCAGGATGGGTCATCAGGAGGCGTGCGCGGATCGTGAGCGCGCGGTGAACATAGTGAGTTTTTGAGTTGATGCTGCGGATTTTCGGGAAGAGATCAACGCGGCAGATCGTCGGATGAGGCTCCCCAGCGACCTCTCGACCGAGTAACCACGCAACCGAGCAACCAACCAACCAACCACG
>CAIWCL010000177.1 GCA_903911205.1 uncultured bacterium | reverse complement strand
TCGACAACCTCTTCGTCTTCCTCGTGATTTTCCGCTACTTCGGGCTCGACCACGACAAGCAACATCGCGTGCTCTTCTGGGGCATCGTTGGCGCAGTGGTGTTCCGCGCGATTTTCATTGGGATCGGCAGCGTGCTCGTGAGTTACGCCTGGGTGTTGGTGGTCATGGGCATCTTCCTGATCGTGACCGGAATCAAGTTGGTTGCGAGCGAAGAGAAGAAACTGGAGCCAGAGAAGAATCCACTGATTCGCATGCTTTCCGGCGTGCTACCCGTTGCGAAGAACTTCGACGGAACACGCTTCTTCACCCGACTCGACGGCCGACTTGCTGCAACGCCTCTCTTTGTCGCCCTCCTCGTCATCGAGACAACCGATGTCGCATTCGCGGTCGATTCCGTGCCCGCCGTGCTCGCGATCTCTCAAGAGCCGTTTGTCGCGTTCGGCTCGAACATCTGCGCGATTCTTGGCCTTCGCGCCATGTTCTTTGTCGTCGCAGAAGCAATGCAGAAGTTCCATCTCTTGAAGTACGGACTTGGCCTCGTTCTCGTGTGGGTTGGCCTCAAGATGACGGTGCTCCCCTACTTCTTCAAGGATGAACTCACCAACCCACAAGGCCACGTTCCGATCCCGCTTTCGCTTGGCGTCATCATCGCGCTGATCGGGGGAACCATGCTTCTCTCACTCGTGATTCCATCGAAGGAATCACCCAATACAGACGAGACTGCCGCCAACGAGGGCGACGCGAATGCTTGAACTCTGGCACGAATTTCTGCGACTGTTCACCGAGCTTGATGTTGCGCTCGCCGAGATCATCGCGAAGCATGGCGCGTGGACGTACGCGATCCTGTTTGCCATCGTCTTTGCAGAGACAGGTCTCGTCGTGACCCCCTTCCTACCCGGCGATTCCTTGCTCTTTGCGGCAGGCGCACTCGCGGCGCAGGGTGGACTCAACGTGTGGTTCATGATGGCGCTGCTCTTCATCGCCGCCGTCCTCGGCGATGCTCTCAACTATCACATCGGCAAGGCCATCGGCCCACCCGCGTTCAGCGGACGCTTTCGATTCCTGAAGAAGTCGCATCTTGAGCAGACCCAGCGATTCTTCGAGAAGCACGGCGGCAAGGCCATCATTTACGCGCGCTTCGTTCCGATCGTGCGGACATTCGCACCCTTCGTCGCTGGCGTCGGCACCATGAGTTACGGCCGGTTCCTTGCGTACAACGTCGCTGGTGCGTTCCTTTGGGTCGTTGGTTTTGTGGGCGCTGGCGCGATCTTCGGCAACATCCCGATCGTGAAGAATAACTTCTCGAAGGTGATTCTCATCATCATCGTCGTGAGCGTCCTACCCATCGCGTTCGAATGGTGGAAGGCGCGTCGCGCGTCGAAAAAGTCTGCGGCAGGCGAACGCCCAAACGCGTAGCATCCGCGCTCAAGCACGGACGTTGGTCGCCCGCGCTCGAGCGAGAGAACGCGTATGTGGCGATTCGCAATCAAAATGCTCTTCGGCGACAGTGCGAAGTTCTACGGGATCCTCCTCGGTCTCGGCTTTGCTTCGCTGTTGATCGCGCAACAAGCGTCCATTTTCGTTGGCCTCATGAGCCGCACGTTCGCCTTTGTCGGTGAAGTTGGCCACGTGGATCTCTGGGTATTCGACCCGACGCAATCGTTCGTCGACGATCAGAAGCCACTGCGCTCGACGGCGATTGACCGCGTGCGTGGCGTTGAAGGCGTGGCGTGGGCAGCGCCGCTCTACAAGAGCCTGCTCGTTGCCACTCTTCCGAATGGTGTTCGACGAAGCGTCGATGTCGTGGGTATCGATGCCGACACACTCGCCGGCGGCCCCGCAGAGGTCGTGGCGGGCTCACTTGCGGACTTGCGGCTCCCCGACGCGGTGATGGTCGAAATCGGCTCAAGCCAGCAGCAATTGCGACTCCCTGCCGATCTCGCGCCGGGGGCGATTCCCGCGCCAGGACAAGTTTTCGATCCAGCGGGACCAACACGCGATGTCGAAGTTGGCGACATCTTGGAACTCAACGAGCGTCGCGCGCGTGTCGTTGGTCTTGTGAAATGCGCGGAAACCTTCGTCGCCGCGCCCACCGTCTACACGACGTATGCACGAGCGCTTTCCTATGCGCCACAATCACGGCGCGTGATGAGTGCGGTGCTCGTGACCGCGAATGAAGACGCAGATATCACCACACTTGCCGAACGCATTCGCGCGCAAACCGGCCTCGAAGCGTTGGATCCGAACGCCTACGCCATGCGCACCCTCAGTTACTGGATGCGTGAAACTGGTATCCCGATCAACTTCGGCATCGCGATCGCGCTCGGATTCTTCGTCGGCGTGGCAATCGCGGGACAGATGTTCTACAACTTCACCCTCGACAACTTGCGCTATTTCGGCGCGTTCAAAGCGATGGGCGCGTCAACGTGGCGCTTGCTTGGCATGGTTGCGCTCCAAGCACTGGTCGCGGGCATTCTTGGACTCGGGCTCGGGCTCGGCGCAGTCAGCGCGTTTGGACTCAATGCCGCGGGCGGAAAACTCGCGTTCAAAATGTTGTGGCAAATCCCGCTGATCGCGGCAGGCGCGGTGCTTGTGATCTGCATCCTCGCGAGTGTGATTTCTATGTGGAAAGTCGTGCGACTTGATCCCGCAGATGTATTCAAAGGCCCTTGATCTCGACATGCGAACCATGACCGTGCCGAGCGATGTTTGATTGCCCTGCACAATCGCCACGGCCCCGAAGAACGATGACCGACCCTGCAACCATCTCCGCACACGCGACAGCGATTCGTTTGCGCGGCGTCACAAAGACATTCGGTCGTGGAGAGAGCGCAGTGAAAGCACTGCAGGGCATCGATCTTGATGTTCCCGCTGGCGAGCTCACGATGCTTGTCGGTCCCTCAGGATGCGGCAAGACAACACTCATCTCGATCCTCGCTGGTCTTCTCTCACGTGACGGCGGCGAACTGGCGGTGTTTGGCACCGATCTCGCAACGCTTCGTCGCGATCGCCTCGCGGCATGGCGGCGCGACAATGTGGGCTTCATCTTTCAACAGTTCAATCTCGTCCCGCAGCTCACGGTCGCTGAAAATGTTTCGGTCCCACTCGTGCTGAAGGGTGAGTCGGTCGCTGCGGCTGTTCGCAAAGCACATGACCTTCTCGCGACGCTCGGGCTCGAAGGGCGCGGGAAGAGCGCCCCATTGAAGTTGTCGGGTGGCCAACAACCGCGCGTCGCGATCGCGCGCGCCTTGATTCACGAGCCGCGGCTTCTTGTCTGCGATGAACCGACAAGCGCGCTCGATGCGGAACTCGGCCGCCGGGTGATGGAACTCATCCGCGGCCGCTCGACGCGACCCGATCGCGCGGTTGTGGTCGTCACGCACGATGATCGAATCTTCCACCTCGCGGATTCGATCGCGCACGTGAACGATGGTCGCATTGATCAACTCACACGAGGCGCCGCGTACGCACGGCCGACTACAAGCACTTCTATGGGCACTTCGTCCGCATCATCCGGAAAGAACCCCGGAGTCCACACATGAAGCTCCGTCTTATCGCACTTCCCATACTCGCGCTTGGCGGATTCGCCCTGACCGGCCTCGCAGTGTCCCGCTTCAACACGCCACCAAAGACAGGCCCCGCACCCGTGGCGCCACCGTCGATCCCCTTCCCCGACCGCGTTGCGGGCGTGGGAATTGTGGAGCCTGCGAGTGAGACGATTCTCGTGGGCGCGCATGTTGGCGGCGTCGTCACGAAAGTGCTTGTCGAGGAAGGTTCGCGCGTCGAAAAGGGGGCGCCGCTTGTCGAACTCGACGCCCGCGATGCGGATGCGCGCGTCGCCATCGCGATAGCCTCGCGCGCCGCGGCGTCGGCCGCCGTTGAAACGGCTCGCGCGCGCGCGCACGCCGCTCGCTTGCGCATCGCCGAACTCCGCGCGCGCCCGCGCCCCGAAGATGTCGCGGAAGCGGCAGCGCTCGTTGCCGCACGCCAGTCCGCACTCAACGACGCGAAAGGTCGTCTCGAACGACTTCTCAAAGTGAGTGACCGAGGAACCACCGCAAATGAGCAACCAACGCTCGAGTTCGCCGTCGCTTTTGCAACGGCCCAAGTCGCGGAGGCCGAGGCGAAACTCGTACGTGCGAAGGCGGGAACCTATCCCGAGGATCTCGCGGTCGCGGAAGCCGACGCGCTCGCCGCCGAGCGCGAGACCGATGCATTGATGGCGCAGGTGGCCGCCGCCGATGCGCAAGTGCGCCAAGCCGAAGTCGCGCGCGACTTGCTCATCGTGCGCGCGCCGATCGCGGGCACGGTGCTTCGTCTTGACACGCATCCCGGCGAGTACAAAGCCGCGGGGCCAAACGCCGGTGCGCTGCTTCGCCTCGGTGACATTTCCACGCTGTACGTGCGCACGGATATCGACGAACTCGACGCATGGCGCTTTGACGCCTCCGGTCGTGCCGTCGCGACGGTACGCGGCGGAAGCCGCGAGCAAGTTCCGCTGCGCTTTGTCCGAGTTGTCCCTGATGTCGCGCCGAAAAAGGCGCTCACGGGCGAGAACTCTGAGCGCATCGATACACGCGTCGTTCAGGTGCTCTACGCACTGGAGAATCCTCCGGTCTTCCTTCAGCCCGGCATGCTCGTCGATGTCGCGGTCGCGGCGAAGGCCGTCGATTCAACGACGAAGTAACGCGTTCGAAGACGTGCTTCGCGCGGACTGCCTCGCTCCGCGCGAACGACGTCGCTTCATGCAATGTGCGTCGTGATGTTCCTCGTGATGTTCCTCGTGATGTTCCTCGTGATGTTCCTCGTGATGTTCTTCGTGATCTTTCGAGTACCGTTCCCGCCATGCTTTCCGAACTCCTCGCCGTAGCGTTCCTCATGCAGAACGCGCCAACGACCGCGCCAAATCCCGCCGCACGAAGGCCCACGACCGATCCCGCGCAGGAAACGCCTTCCACACTCGCAGCAAAATGGCCGCAGAAAGTGGCCGAGGCCAGCGAAGACCTCACAGGGGTGGTTGCGAAGGGCACGCCGATCTACAAGTGGTCGGACGGCCACAACTTCACCGAAGGCCCTGCGTGCGCCACGGATGGGACCGTTTGGTTTGTCGATATCCCCGCAAATGAGATCCTTCGCGTTGATCCAAATGGCGCGAACGTCGTGACGCCGAAAGCAAACGCGACGTTTGGCCTTTTCGTCGGTGCCGATGGAAACCTCTACGGCGCACAAGCTTCACCCGGCGCCATCACGCGCGTCGATACGAAGTCTGGCGAAATCACCGTGCTCTGTGACAAACGCGCAACCGATGCGGATGGCACAGGCCGCGCGCTCGGTCGCCTCAACGATCTCGTCATTGGCGATGGAGGCGTGTGGTTCACCGCGCCCGTCATTGGACGCAAGCGCGCGGGAATGCCGCCAGATGCGGTGTACTTCGTGCCGCTCGCGGGCGGCGAAGCGACAGAAGTCGTGCGCGATGACAAGGTTCGAGCGCCGAATGGCATCGCACTTTCGCCCGACGGAAAGACGCTCTACGTCATTCCATATCTCACGATGGACATCATGGCGTATCCGATCGAAGGGCCGGGGAAACTCGGCGCGGGCAAAGTCCTCTACACCATTCCTGGCGGCACCCGCGAAACGATCGGCGGCGACGGATGCACGGTCGATGCAAAGGGCAACCTCTACGTTGCGGTTCCACCACGCGCGGCGATCTTTGTGCTTTCACCCGAAGGAAAGCCACTCGGACAGATTCGCTTCCCTGAACGCGTTTCCAATTGCGCGCTTGGCGGCAAGGATGGGAAGACGCTCTACGTCACCGCAACCAGCGGCGTGTACGCGATCGATGTTGAGAACGCACGCGCGCGCTAAACCGACCGTGCCAAGCCGAAGCGACATCACCCCCCACTGATCAAACCACGCACGACCTTCGCGTCGCCTTGTACGCCCGTCAATCGATGGTTGAGTCCGGCGTGCATGTATCCCAGCCGCATGTGATCGAGGCCGAGGAGATGCAGAATCGTTGCCTGCAGGTCTTTGACGCGAACTGGATCGCGCGCGATGCGATATCCGAGTTCATCTGTTTCGCCGTAGACAGTCCCGCCCTTCACACCGCCGCCTGCCATCCACATCGTGAAGGCATGTGGGTGATGATCGCGGCCAAGGAAGTTCTTGTTCCCATCGCGAAACTCTGCGACTGGCGTACGACCAAACTCGCCGCCCCAAACAATCAGAGTTTCGTCGAGTAATCCGCGTCGGCGAAGATCGCGAATCAGTGCCGCAACAGGCTGATCCATCTCGCGGCACTTCTTCGGAAGTTGCGTCAAGAGATCGTCACTCGGGCTCGTTCCGTGCCCGTCCCAACCCCAGTCGTACAACTGCACGAATCGCACGCCACGCTCGACAAGTCGACGCGCGAGCAAACACGAATTTGCGAGGCTTGGATTGCCGGGCGACGCGCCGTATTCCTCGAGCGTTGCGGCACTTTCACGCGTGAGATCCATCGCTTCTGGCACCGCCATCTGCATGCGATACGCAAGCTCGTACTGCGCGATGCGCGCTTCGGTTTCGCCATCGCCGTGACGCGCGAAGCCGAGTCTTCCGAGCGCCGCAATGGCATCGATCGTCGCGCGACGCGTCTCGCGCATCATGCCCTCGGGATCTTTGACGTAGAGCACGGGATCGCCAGACGCGCGGCACTGGACGCCCTGGTACACGCTCGGCAGGAATCCGCTGCCCCACACACTCTTCCCCGCATCGGGGGTCTTATCACCCGACACAAGCACCACAAACGCGGGTAAATCGCGCGTCTCACACCCGAGCCCATAGCCGACCCACGAGCCGAAACTCGCGGCACCAAATCGCGACTCGCCCGTGTGCAAGAGAAGCTGCGCAGGAGCATGATTGAATTGATCGGTCGTCATCGTGTTGATGACGCAGACCTCGTCTTCAATCGTGCGAAAGTTCGGGAGCAGATCGCTGGTCCAGAGCCCTGCACGGCCCGCGCGCGCAAACGTGTGCTGCGGCGCGAGCAGCGTCGGATGTCCTTTGATGAATGCAAACTTCTCACCTTTGAGATACTCGTCAGGGCACGGCGTGCCGTGAAACTCCGCAAGTTTCGGTTTGTAATCGAGCAGTTCGAGTTGACTCGGCGACCCCGCAAGATGGATGTAGATGACATTCTTCGCTCGTGGGGCGAAGTGCGGCGCACGCGGCGCGAGTGGATCTTCCGTGGGCGCATCGCTGCGCGCGCTTCCAGACGCACGCGCTTCACGCGACAGCAACTCGGAGAGCGCGATGCCGCCGAGAGAAAACGCCGCCGCGCCACCCGCCAGATTCCCCAGAAACGTCCGCCGCGTCGCTTGCGCGACCTCCGCCGCCGCGCGCGCCGCGGTGTCGTTCGTTTCACGAATTGGCTCGTTGGGAGTGATCATGATCGCGTGAGGAAGTCGTCGGCGTTGAGGATCGCATTTGCAGCGGCGACGAGTGCCGCATCGCGCGCCAGATCGGTCGAGTCGTGTGCGGCAAGTCCCGCGAGCGTTCGCGCGAGTTCGGTGCGCTCGGCATACCGCGCACGTTCACTTGTCACGAGTTCAACGAGTCGATCGACTTCTTCCGCGCGAGCCGTTCGTCCGAGCGCACGCTCCAACATCGCGCGCACCGCGATTGTGTCATCGTGATGCTGGCGAACAGAGATCGCGAGTGCCTGCGCCGCTTCGAGGTAGACCGGGTCGTTGAGCGTGACGAGCGCCGCGAGCGGCGTATTCGTGCGAATGCGCCGCACTGTGCACGTTTCGCGGCTCGTCGCGTCGAATGCGATAAAAGATGGATACGGCGAACTTCGTCGAAGGAATGTGTAGATCGCACGTCGATAGCGATCTTCACCGGGGCTTGTGTTCCATGCGTCGCCTGAGTAGACAACTTGCCACACGCCTTCAGGTTGCGGCGGCATGACCGGCGGCCCACCCATCTTTCGCGAGAGAAGCCCGGAAACCGCGAGTGCCGTGTCACGCACCTGCTCTGCCTCGAGTCGAAGTCGCGGCGCACGCGACCAACGCCGGTTGTCCGGGTCGCGCGCGATGGCCGCGGGCGACACTTCCGACGCCTGCCGATAAGTTGCGCTCAACACGATCTCGCGGAGCAGTGCTTTCATCGAGAATTCGCGCGCAACAAGGACGCCCGCAAGATGATCGAGAAGCGCACGATCGCTTGCGCCCGAACCCATCGCGCCGAAATCTTCGCTCGTCTCGACAATGCCGCGACCGAACAGTGTCTCCCAAGCGCGATTCGCCGCAACGCGCGCAAAGAGTGGGTTATCCGCGCTCGCAAGCCGTTCTGCCATGGCAAGACGCCCGATGGGCGCGACGCCCGCACCAAAGAGGAACCGCGGCAACGCCGGCAACACTTCTTCTGCCGGCGCCGTCCATGCACCACGCTCAAGTCGATGCGTCCGTCGGCGTTCTGCTTCGGAGAGTTCGACCATCACAGGCACACTGGTCTTCACGCCCGAGCGTTCCACGGCAAGGCGTGGCGCGTCATCGTCGCGGTCGGTATCAGCGGTTTGATTGAGATACGAGAGGAACTCGTAGTACTCCCGCTGCGCAATCGGCTCGTAGGGATGCCCGTGACACTGCACACACTGGAATGTCACGCCCATGAACGACTGCCACGTTGTAGATACACGGTCAAAAACGGCTGCCATCCGGAACTCTTCGTTGTCGGTTCCGCCTTCGGTGTTCGTCAGTGTGTTGCGATGAAAGGCGGTTGCGACGCGATCGTCATCCGTCGCATTCGGCAAGAGGTCGCCCGCGAGAAGCCGCACTGCGAAATCGTCGTACGGCATATCACTGTTGAGCGCGTTGACCACCCAATCGCGCCATGGCCAGATTTCACGACGACCGTCCTTCTCATACCCTTGCGTGTCGGCATAGCGCGCGAGATCAAGCCAAATGCGCGCGAAGCGTTCGCCATACGCCGGACTCGCAAGCAGCGACTCCACGAGCCGTGCGTAACCCGCGTCAGAGGGATCCGCGAGATACGCCGCGCGTAGTGCGTCATCTGGCGGAAGCCCCGTCAGGTCGAGCGCCACGCGGCGCACCAGCGTCTCTGCACTGGCCTCGGGCGCAGGCTTGAGGTTTGCGGCATCCAAGCCGGCGAGCACGAAACGGTCGAGGTCGTTGCGCGGCCAACGAGGATGGAGAGGCGATGCCGCGCCTGTCTTCGCGGGTTGCTCCAACGACACGCGCGGCGCAAACGCCCAGTGTGTTCCCCACGCGGCGCCTTCCGCGATCCAACGACGAATCGTGGCGACCTCGCTCTGAGAGAGTCCTGCACCGTCGGGCGGCATTCGTTCGTCAAGGTCGCTCGTTGAAATCCGCGTGAGCAACTCGCTCTGCGATGGCTTGCCTTCGACGACCGCGCGATGGCCCGATCGCAAGACCGAACGCACCGACGCCTCATCGGAGAGATTCAGCCCCGCCATCTCCCGCACGCCGCCATGGCAGCGCAGGCAATTGGTGGCCAAGATCGGAAGAACCTCATCCGCGAAGTCGACACGAGGCTCCGAGTGCACCATCGGAGAAAGAGGACCAAACTGAAGCACCGCCGAAGACGCCAGAAGGGCCACGACGCTCGCAAGAATAAATGGCGCTCGTGCAGCCATAGAGGAAAGAATAGCGCGAACCACGCGACTTTCGAGCTCCTGACCGAAGCAATCACCAGTGCGGCATCATCCTTGAGCTGGCTCGCGACGTTGATGGTCCTGTCACGAGATATGCCACCCTTGGGATTGGCTATCAAATCCTGTGTAAAGTTGAGTCTGAAGTTGTGCGTGCGCCCTCCGCGCACCGAAGTTCGGCCGTTATCCTCGTCCGATGCAATCGACTCGGCCCGTCGGACTCTCCCTTTGCACGAGTACATCCGGACCACCGTGCGTCGTTGCCCTTTCGGGAACGCTCGATGCGCATTCGCAGGTCGAAGCGGAGCGATTCTTCCAATCGCTTGTCGCGACCGGCGCAACGCGAGTCGTTCTCGACTGCTCCCAACTCGACTTCATATCAAGTGCTGGCATTCGCGCATTCATTCTGCTGATCAAACTTGTGAGACCGATCGGCGGCGCGGTGAGTATCTGTGCGGCAAAACCGCATGTGCGACAAATGCTTGAGTTTACGGGTCTTCAAACGCTTCTCGCACTCTCGGACTCGGTCGAACAGGGTTGTGCAGCGCTTGCGCAGGAACGCTCACCCAACTGACGCATTGCCGCCACGGCGTGCAGTCGCCTCAAGCAATCGCCCTGGCAATCCCTCAGGCGTTCCCTCGGGGGAAGCCTCAAGTAGACTCTTGAGAACTTCATAGGAGCGCCGCAAGTCTGTCGGCAGTCCTGGTGCGGTTCCATCCGTGTCGACGATGACGTCCACTCCTCGCCAACCTCAACGCCAGTTCTCGCGCTTTGCAGGGCCGCTTGCCGTCGCGGCCGTGGCGGCCACAACGCTGCTCGCTGCACTGGCGATTACGACGCTCGCCACGTCGGAGCGGCGCGTCCAAGCCGCGACTGACGAACAGCGTGCTTTTGATCATGCCATTCGAGAGTCTGAGATCTGTGCGACTGCGATCGCGACGCAGGGCGCAGCATGGAAGTCCTATGTCACGGCGCGTGTCTTTGACGACGCTCGCGCGGCAACCCGAGCGCGGTCAGCCTTCGCAACCTGCACACGAGAGTTGGCGGAGCGACTCGATCAACTTGACGAGGCCGCGACTGCCGCCGGGTTTCCCCTCGAACCCGTGGAGCGAGTCATCAAAGGTGCTGAAACGTCGACCGAAAAACTTGTGGAAGTACTCGCAACGCTGCGTGTTGCTGATGCCACTTTGCTTGCCGAGGCGGATCGCGAAGTCTCGCCCATCCTCGAACAGATTCAATACGAGCTGCAAACACTGCCGCGCGCGTGGACTGCGTCCGCGATTGCATCGCGTGAACGTTCTGCCGCGCAAGCCGCCCAGTCGGCGCGAACCACAAAGGCGTGGGTAGAAATACTTTCTCTCCTCACGATTGGCCTCGTCGTCACGATCGGCGTCCTCGCCGCCCGAAGGGGCTTGCACCATGTCGACCACTGAAGCCGTTGCGCTCTTTCTCGTGGGCCTTGTGTTCTTCTTTCTCGGGCTCGATGGTGTCAAAGCGAGCCTGCGTGGACTTGCGTCTCGATCGATGCGACGCCGCGCACAGGCGGCTGTCGCGAGCCCGCTCCGTGCAGCCATCCTCGGTATCACATTCGGTGCACTCAGTCAGAGTGCGACCGCCGTTGCGTTCCTCCTCTCTAGCCTGGTCTCGGCGCGGCTCCTACCGCTCTCGCGCGCACTCGTCGTTGTCTCATGGGCGAATCCTGGAACCGCGATTCTTGCTTTTCTTGCGGCGATCAATCTCAACCTTGCCACGCTTTGGATCATCGGACTCACTGGTCTCAGCTTGCGTCATCGGAAACTCAAGCCGATTCACACGCTTCTCGGTGCGCTCCTCGGCATTGGTTTTCTCTTATTCGGGCTCACGCAACTCAAGCGCGCCGCAACACCCATTCAGGAAGCGGAGTGGTTTGCGACGGTTAGCATCGCCCTCAACGCTTCGCTCATTCTCGGATTCATCGCAGGCGCATTACTGCGCGTTGTGATCCAAAGTTCGAGCGCGATTGTGGTCATCCTCATTGCCCTCTGCGGCAAGGGGTTGCTCGGAGTCGAGCAGGCGATGATGGTCATCCATGGCACCGGGGTGGGCATCGGTCTTTCGGTGATCCTGCTTGGGCAAGGTCTTCGCGGCGAAGCCCTTCGAATCTCGTATTGGCAGGCAATACTGAATGCGTGCTCGGCGTGCGTGCTCGCCGTGTGGTTGCTCTTCGCCGCCACTGACATGATGCCCTCGCTGCCGAAGTTGCTCTCCATCGCCAGTGTGAGCGTCGAGACGAATCTCGCGATCGGTTTCACCTTGCAAATGTTGCTCTGCCCTCTGTTCGGGCGCATGATGCAATCGCGAACTGATGCGATCCTCACGAAACTCGCACCCGAGGCTGCGGAGGATGAACTCGCACGACCACGTTTTCTTGACGAGGGCGCGCAGAGCGAAAGCGAGATCGCAATCGATCTGGTTTTGCGAGAGCAGGCACGTGTGGTCGGCGCGCTTCCGACGCTTCTTGATCGTGCTCGGCTCGATACCGCCGGACGAGGTACGCTCGCTGCAACCGACGTCAAAGTCGCGCTCGAGAGCCTGAATAACGAGATTGCGGGCTTCCTCGCCGACCTCACCGCCCAGGAGGTCGACCACGCGGGCGGCGTTCAGGTTGCTGCGACGATTGCGAGACAACAAGCGTTGATTGAGTTGGTGGAAGCCGTCGATGGTATTGCGACGACCGTGGCTCGGCTTCCTGACGAGTCGACCGCGCGAATGATCGGTGGCGGTCTCGTCGAGGCGACAGACGTGCTCCTCGGAACGTTGCAGGAATGGCTCGAACGCCGAGATCCCGCAGATCAAGAGTTCCTCGCCGCGATGACTGCAGACCGCGGAGCTCAGATGGAATCGGTGCGTCGCGGCAGCGCGACGCTCGACTACGGGTCTGCCTCCGACCAAGCAAACCTGCTGTATGCGACAAGTCTCTTCGAGCGAACCGTGTATCTCGCGCGGCGCGTCTCCGATGTTCCCGCGACGACAGAATCGTCCCTCGCGTAACGCAAGCGGCCCCGCTTTCGCGGGGCCGCTTGATTTGAAAGACGCATGTCTGGCGTTTGAGCGTGTGCGAGGAAGTTCCTGGTTTCTTCGTGGCAACGTCGTGCCAAGTTCAGGGCATTCGCACGCCTTGCTCACTGCATCTGGATCGACGCATCAAGCGCCGCATCGACGCGGCTCTTGAGGTCGGCGAGGTGCGCACGCGTGTACGCATCGCAATTCGAAGCAGACGCCTTCGCAATCGTTGCATCCAACTTCGTCTTGAGGTCACGAAGTTCTTGCGCCGAGAGCTGGCGGGCCACACGTGGGAGACCAGCCTTCCCCGTGGCAACCGCGACGAGGCGATCGGCGTAGTCGGCCTGCAAGTTGCGGCGATACGTCGAAATCACCGGCTTGCGCGCATCCGACGAACCCAACTTCGACGGCGAAACTTCGCTGAAGATCTCATCGCTGAGCGTCTTCATGACTTCGGGGAGCGTCAACATATCGGCGTCCGCGCCAACACGCTTCTCGTTGTCGTAGATCCGTCCGAGGGTCGTCGGGTTGAGGATCATTGTGAGTGCCATCGATTGCGTGCCGGAGATCAGGTCGTTGATACCCGGCGTGCTCGACGCCATCATCGATTGCGGATCATCCATCCACTTCTCAACGGTCATCTTCGCCGCGAGTTCCGGCGTGAGGCCATACGCGTCATCGCGGAATGCCGTCTCGATGATGTACTGCAGTGCTGCGCGCTGCTTTGCCACTTCGACCGGAACGAGTGGATCAGGCACATTGGCGTCGCCCTTCTTCGCGCGGGTGACGTAGGTGCCGCCGATCCACGGCGCCATCATGTCGATGGTACGGCGCTGCTTGCTGAGGGTCTTCGAGTAGCCCTTGCGTGCACGCTCCCAGCTGTCGCCGTTCTTCACGTACTTCTCGAGAATCGCCGCGCGGAGTTGCTTGACGAGTTCCATCTCGGCCTTTGCGTAGTCGAGTGGATCCTTCGAGAAGTCGTAGCGACGCGCGAGCGGATCGGGTCCGCCGGTGTCTTCGTCGGTCAGGTACTGATGGCCTGGCTCACCAACGCGCGAGGCAACCTTCGCCGGATCTTCGAACGTGTAGCCGTACTCAATCGCCCACATGTCGTAAGGGCCAATACCGACCATCGTGTAGTCGCCTTGGACGTTGTCCTTGTCGACGTTGAAGTTGGTGCCCATGTAGTCCATCACCGAACTCGCGAGCGGCTTGCCCTTCACCTTGTCCGAGTTGATCTCGTCGAGGGTATAGAGCGACGACGCCTTGAAGTTGTGGCGAAGACCAAGCGTGTGGCCGACTTCGTGTGCGACGAGGTGGGCAAGTTGCGGGCCGGCGAACGATTCAGGAACGCCATCCAAGGTCTCAGCTGGCTTCTTCGGCGCATTCGGATCCGCAGGCGTTTGCTCGAGCATGCCGAGCACATCGAACGCCATGTTGGCGATCGCCATGTCGCTCGCCATGCCTTGCGCGGCGAAGCACATCGAACCGCACTTCGAGTGATCATGTCCATCGAGCCCGCTCGACTTCACGAGTTCACGAAGTTCAGGCGAAGCAGCGATCGCGGAGTCCTTGCGGCTATCGGCTGGATCGGCATCACCCGCGGCGGCGCGCTTCGCACGCTCCGAGAGTTCACCAGCGCGCTGCGCACTTGGGAGCAACTGAATGCGCGGATCCCACTGCGGATGCGACTCAAGCCACACGAGCGTTTCGGGCGTGAGGCTTGTCGCCTGCTCGATCGGGCGATCTTCGTACCAGTTGTAGAACGCACGAATCCAACCATCGGTGAGGATGATGTCGGCATCAAGAATCTGCCCGGTCAGCGGGTGTGCGCGGCTCGGCCCAATCGCCGTCGCAACGTCGTTGTTGAGCCAACGAACGAAGTTGAAGCGCACGTCTTCTGGATCCTTCTCCATGTGCGCGCCCGTCACTTCATCTTGCTGGTACACCTCGATGGCGGCGTCGATACCGATCTTCTCAAAGGCATCGTTCCACTGGAGAATGCCGTCACGCACATAGCGACGGTAGCGCACCGGCACCGTGTGCTCGATGTAGTACACGATCGGTTCCTTCGGCGGCGAAAGCGAGAGCTTCGGATCGCGCTTCTCGAGGTTCCAACGGTTGATGTACCGCGTCGCGTTCGTCTCGGTGCCGTAGAGGCCGAGATCTCGGTAGCCCGTCAAGAAGTAACCAACTCGATCGTCCGCCGGACGCGGCTTGTAGCCGTTGTTTTCCGGGAGCATCGAGATCGAGTAGTGCACGACCTTGAAATTGCCGCCTTGATCAGGCGCTTCAATCGCGATCTCAAGGTTCTGCGGGAAACTCTTCGCCTTGGCGATCTTCGCCAAACGCGGATTGAGTCCAACGCCCGCGAGTGGACCCGATTGACCAACGAGCATCGCGTCAAGATCGATCACCGGCTGCCCGTTCGGGCCCGTCGAAACGATGGGCACCTCGAGAAGCACGTTGTCGGTGAAGATGCGCTTGACCGAATCCTTCGAGGTCTGCTCACCGGTCGAACGCACGTCAATCTGCGGTTGAACGAGCGCAAGGCGATTGCCGTACTGGCGCCAGAAGACGTACTTCTCTGGCCCCTGAAGACCGCTGAAGATCGTTCCACCCGCGGGGGTTGCCGCGATCAAGAATCGCATCTTGTCCCAGCCACGTGGGAGTTCGGCGAGAAGTTGGTCGTCCTTCCGCTTGACGAAGAGTCCGAAGAGCGACGCGCCGTCTGGCGTGCTCACAACTTTTTCAAAGTCCTTCGAGACCTCCGGAAACGGCGGAAGATCTTGCGCAGACGCTGAGACCGCGAACGCGAGAGAAGGAAGGAGCGCAATACCGATACGGAATGGTGAAGTCATCTGAAGTCGGACTCCGTTGGAGGTTGCACGGTCAAGCCCGTTGGCCCGAGCCGTGGTGAATGCAGTCACGGTGAAGGTGAGTACCTGAAGCTTGGCGACCATCCTGAGATGCCGCGAGTAGCGCAATGTACGGCACAGCGCCCGAAACGAGCGGGATGGTTGATACAAGAATGCGCTTCGTCGGTTCGCGACCATTGGTGTCGCTTTGGGTAAAAAGACAAAAAAGAACCCGGCCACGCAGGCTGCGCGGCCGGGTCGATTTCGTAGAGGTCCTTGTCGAGGTCCTTGTCGAGGTCCTTGTCGAGGTCCTTGTCGAGGTCCTTGTCGAGGTCGTTCTCGAGATCGTTCTCGAGGTCGTCACCGATATCTTCGACTCTCACCAGGTGACGTCGAATCAGGTGACGTCGAATCAGGTGACGTCGAATCAGGTGACGTCGAATCAGGTGACGTCGAATCAGGTGACGTCGAATCAGGTGCCGCAGGCGCCCCATGCGCCGAGGAGCGACGAGAGGTCGGCCGCGTCCACCGCGCCGTTTCCGTCGATGTCGCCCGTACCCGAACCACCCCAGTTGCCGAGGAGCGACGAGAGGTCGGCTGCGTCCACCGAACCGTTGCCGTCGATGTCAGCCGGGCAGTTGGAGCCGCCCGAGTTCGAGACCACGAAGTACTGCGAGCCTGGGATCGCCTCGAAGTTCACAGCGCGTGGCTCTGCGAGGTTGCAGCCGCCGCCGATGGCGCCAAGGACTTGATTCGAGAGGTAGTCGTGACCGCCACCGTTGATGAAGGCGCACACCTTGAGGTCGCCCGAGGTGTAGCCCGGGATCGCCGACAGCGGGATACGCACTTCGACGCCGGTCGAGACGCCCGTGCCGTCCGCGAGTTCACAGCCACCGCCAACGCCTGCGACGTTCGAGTTGTCGAGACCAAAGCCGAAGCCCGACTTGAAGGTTGCTGCGCCCGCTGCGCCCGCGCCGCCGTTGCCCTGGTAACCACCAGTGCCCGCGCCTTCGGTCGGAAGCGTCGCATAGTTGAAGTAGACGCCGAAGGGAGAGCCGCCGCACGTCAGACTGACCCAGATGTCCGGTGAGAAGTCGGCGTCAAACAGAAGACCTTCCACAACCTTGGTGGTCGCGAGGTCGTCACCCATGCGGTTGAGACCATTGAAGTCGACATCGAGGTTGTCGCCGCGCAGTTGATTCTGGCCGCCGTCAACCGCGTCGATGAAGATCTCAAGCTTGTTGAAGTTCGACTCAAGGTTGCCCGCGAGCATGAGGTACAGGAAGCCGTCCTCGATCTTGGCGTAACCCGCGTCGAGTTCTGAACCCTGCGCGTAGTCGATCGTGCCTTGCGCGGCATCACCGAAGGCGGTTTGCGTGTTCGAAACGACGACTGCTGGGCCGTAGGACTTGTCGGCCACGCCATCGAGCACGACTTGAGCCTGCGCACCACTCGCAACAGCAAGGGCGGCGACGAACATCAACGAGGTCTTGTTGCGCATCTTTCAGTACTCCGAAGGTTTGAGAGAACAGTTTTGGCCGCAGACTCTGGCGGGGCCGGAACGAGCCTGCGTGGACGGAATCTAGACGAGAACTCAAGAAATGAGAGGGAAAACGTCAAACTCTGATGATTGTCGCAATCGTTTCGCGAGTTACGGGTCCTACGCACCAACCGCGAGCCGGTTCGCTCAAGCTTGCCAACCCCACTGCGCGAGAAGCGCCGCGAGGTCCGCCGCCTCGACCGTGCCGTTGTTGTTCAGGTCGGCCGCGTCATTCGCCGTACCCCACGCGCTCAAGAGCGCAGAAAGATCTGCCGCATCGACCCGACCGTCGTTGTTGATATCCGCCGGGTTCGTCGCGGGTGGGAGGTCGCCCTGCGAGAAGATCACGCAGGAGTAGGCGCCGATGTCAAAGATACCGCTCGCAGCGAGGCCATCCCACGGCGTCGAGTACGACGCGTCGAGGTCGTACGTTCCCATGTTCGCAAAGTCAGAGCTGTAGCCATTCCAGTCGCTATTGAAGCGCACCTTCCAACGGCCGTCGCGCGGGAACCCGATGCGATAGCCGGAACGCGGCGTCGACGAGAAATTCATGACGACAATCACGTCGTCCTTCTCGCCGCCATTCATCCAACGGTGGAAGCCGAGCACCTTCCATGAGTTGTTGACGTGGTGCACATTGGTGTTCTGGCCAGTCAGGCCGCGCGTGAGGCCGGTTTCGTTCGTACGAAGCTTGATGAGATCCTTGTAGAGCGCGTTGATGCCCGCGAAGGTCGTCTTCTTCGACCAATCGACCGGATCCGTGTCTTGGAACCAGCCGTCTTCGAGGAACTCCTGTCCTTGGAAGAGCATTGGAATACCGGGCGACGTCATCACGACTGCCGCGCCGAGCGTTGAGCGCTTCTTCGAGTACCAACTGCCCGCATTCCCTGGCCAAATCGCTTCAGGCATACGTGACTGACCGTTCGCGACCTCGTCATGGCTCTCCGTGTACACAACGCGCTGGAACGCGTCGCCGTTGTAGTTCGCCATGATCGCGTTGCGAATCGCCCACATGTCGCGATCGGCATCGTTCTGCGTAATCAAGTTGCCGCGCACTGGCCAGTAGAACTGTGCGTCCCACTGGCTATCAAAACCCGCGCCGCCAGCGCCCGTTGTTTTCGTAAGCCATGCGTTGTTGTCGAGATCCTCGCAAATCGAGATCTTCCCAGGGAACTGCTGATTGACCGAGTCGTTGATCCACTGGAGGAGCGACCAACCCTCGGGAATCTCCGGTCCGGCTTGGTCAACCTTTCGGATGTACTTCGTGCCATCCATGCGATGTCCGTCGAGCCGATATTCATCGAGCCAGAAGAGCGCGTTGTCTCGAATGTACTGACGAACTTCACCGCGCCCGTAATCAGGGCGCGTATTACCCCAAGGCGTATTGGCGCGGAAATCCTGGAAGAAGAAGATGCCACCGCCTGCGTTCTGGCTCCAACCGTCGTACTGCCAGAGATCCAGATCGTTCGGTCCAAGGTGATTGAAGACGAGATCACTGAAGACCGCGATGCCGCGCGCGTGCGCTGCGTCGACAAACTCCTTGAGATCGGTCGGAGTGCCGTACGAGCTCTCGACGGCGTACGGGAATGACGGGTTGTAGCCCCAAGAAACGCTCTGCGGGAACTCCCAGAACGGCATGATCTGCACGGCATTCACGCCGAGATCTGCGAGGTGATCGAGTTTCGCGCGGGCTTGATCAAAGTTGGCGGGAACCGTGCCCTTCGGCGTCTGCCCGAACGTGCCGATGTGCAGTTCATACACGATCAACTCGTTCCAACTCGGGATCTGGAAGTTGTTGACCTGCCAGTTGAACGCGTTTGGATTGACGACGATCGAGTTGCCGACCGAATTCGTGACCTGACGCGCGCGTGCGTCGTTCTTCCACACTGTTCCGGCAGGACCCGTGATCACATACTTGTACTGCGCGCCGGTGTAGCAGTAATTCACGTCTGCCGACCAATAGCCGTTGCCTTCGCTCACGAGCGGGTGACTCGTCGAGTTCCAACCGTTGAATGTGCCCGCAACACGCACGGCGGTTGCATTCGGAGCCCACACGCGGAACGTTGTCCCGGCAGGTACGCCGAAGTACGGGTTCGCGCCCACTCCCGGGCGCGCGGACTGCGCGAAGGCTTCTGTCGAAGTAAAGGAAGTCGTGAGCCCAGCGAACAGCAACGAGGCGATGAACACAGGTCGAAGTGCAGCGTGATTCGTCATGGTGCGAGTCATCTGGAAGAAGTTCAACAGGGAGAGATTCAACAAACGTGTGGCAGATTGGTTCGTCGATCTGTCGGTTGATATGCGCATCGAAACATCAGTTGGCGTATCTGTTGGCGTCTCAGGTCGTCGTGTGAGTTTTCGTGCGAGTCGTCGTCTTGAAGATCTTTGAGGAGCGGACCAGCTGAGATCAGTCGGCGAGACGTGCGGATGGAGTGTCGTTGCACAAGTCTCCCCCCCGCATGAGTCCGCATGAGGACGCACGAGTCCGCATGAGTCGGCAGAAAAAACCAACCGCGCATGCAGCACAAAACCCCAGCGGGGCGAAGCGCCCGGTGAATGACGGACAACTTGTCCGGCAATTACAGGGACATCGGGCGAGTCTACTTCTCGATCCCGACCGCGCCAACCGCGAAACCGAGAAGTTCGTTCGAACTCTCAACTTCTG
>CAIWCL010000176.1 GCA_903911205.1 uncultured bacterium | reverse complement strand
GCCCTCGGGCCAGCCACTCGCCGGTGCTTCGAGATAGTTGGCAGCCTCTTCCCAAGACCCATCTCGGGCAAGCATGAGAAACCCGTAGACCGCGTTGCGGGCCGTACTTTGATTGCGCTCTGGCTGCGATGACAAATCAGAATTGGATGCTGATTGCGTCTTGACACCAAGTCCGGCCGCGTCCACCGCATGCACGGTTGGAACGGCGAAAAACAGGGTGAGAACAGTTGTCAACGCGAGGGCGAATTGAATTCGAAGAGTCGCAAACATGATCTTTCCTTGCGATCGTGGCAGTCTTTCCGAGCATCACAAGATATCGAGGGAAGTCTTGCGCCGTGGCGCGACAGCCTTCGTTGGACCGCTTTTAAGGCTGCCTTCGCGAAAGCCTGTTTCATTCAGCAGATCGCACCAAGCCAGCGGACCCGTCTCTCGGAACAAAGACATGCATCACATCCATCTCCAACTTCTCGCCGGTTCTCTGCTCTGCTGTTCGACAACTTACGCAGCGACTCTGACTGCACCGCTTGCACTCGAAAGCAAGGTTCCAAACTTCTCAAATACACCTCGGCTCGAGTCGCCGACGAAGGGCGCGCTTCGCAAGGCTGGCGCTTCGATCGCGGCAAAGGGACCAATCGCTGCGCCACCCGATCTCGCGCAGGCATTTGGATTGTTGCGCGGAACAGCCTTCCAACTCGCGCCCGCCGTCGTAGGTGAGTTTGGATTGATGTATGTCACCGTGGTCGACCCGCGTACGGGCGCGCCGCTCGATATCGAGCTTCGACCGAATTCAGTCCGTTCCGCCGACTTCAAATTGATCGCACACAACGCGGCAGGCCAGCCCATCGAATTGCCACCGAGCGAGCCGCACACGGTGCGTGGATCGGTTGCAGGTATCCCCGACGCACGCGTCGCGGGCTCGTACCACGAAGGCAAACTCACGCTCGCGATCTTCTTCGCAGACGGCGCACGCATCAACATCGATCCCATGACCCTCGCGCTGCCGAATGCACTGCCGAGCGATCACATTGCGTACACCGCCGAAGATATTGCTCCGCACGATGGCTTCTGCGGCGCGGATCATGAACATAAGCACGGAAATGGCGGCATCTTCGGTGGTGGTGCGAGTGGCGGTGAGGGTGGTATCGCGAGCGACGGCGGCACTGCGGGCGCGAGCCTCTTTGATACGCAGATCCTTCTCGATTGCGACTTCCCCTTCTACAACCGCGCGGGCGGCACCATCAACGCCACAGCGCGGCGCTCCGAGACGATCATCAATATTTCGAATGCGCAGTACACCAGCGAAGTCGGCATTCGACATCTGATTTCTGGCATCGTCGTACGAAACACAGCAGCGAGTGATCCGTATGTCGGCAGCGAACTCTGCACCAGTACGCCGCAAGATCTCCTCACCCAAACGAGCGTCCTCTGGACGAACGTTCAAGGCGCTCCTTACGCATCGCTCACGCGCGACATGGTGCACATGTTCACTGGTCGCATCTCAGACGGAACAATTGGCTGCGCGTGGGTTGGTGATGTCTGCGCCAATGCGTCCGACTATGTCGCGCACGGCGTTTCCGCGATCGATT
The DNA here is from genome assembly GCA_903911205.1 of uncultured bacterium. Taxonomy (GTDB): domain Bacteria; phylum Planctomycetota; class Phycisphaerae; order Phycisphaerales; family SM1A02; genus QWPT01. Next base: position 21,622 of record CAIWCL010000176.1, on the reverse strand, counting down.
TCGCCCCGAATACCGCGCTCAGCACCGATCTCTTCGCCCACGAGGCTGGCCACAATTGGGGTGCTGTTCACTGCGCGTGCGCGTCGCCCGCTTCCACGATGAACGCATGGCTCACCGGCGCGAACACCTTCACCAACAGCGGATCCATCGAGCAAATTAGCAATTGGCGCAACGCGCACTTCGGATGCCTCGACATCCTCGGCACCGCCAACGACGGCTGCGGTGATCAAAACGCAGGATCGCCGTGGGTCGCACACCCATCGCGCTACTCCAATGACGCAGACTGCTGCGCCGTCGTCTGTGCGAACGATTTCTTCTGCTGCGGCACCGAATGGGATGCGGTCTGCGCAAACCGCGCACTCACGACCTGCGCGAACTGCGGTTCAGCCACGAGCGGAAGCCCGTATGTGGCGCACGCGACCCCAGGCTGCAATAGCCTCGAATGCTGTGAACTCATCTGCGCCACCGACCCGTATTGCTGCGCAACTGCGTGGGATTCGACCTGTGTTGTTCGCGCTGAATCGCGGTGCCGCAGCGGCGATACCTGCGCGGAAGCTCGCCTGATGTCACCGGGTGCTGGCGCGGCTGGCTACATATTCAACACAGCGGAAGGCCTCGTGCTTCCCGATACGTCGAGTTGCGGCGTCGGCGACACCCGCGCAACCTGGCGCAAGTTCGTAGCTCCATGCGCAGGTTGGATCCGAGTCTACGTCTGCACCGACTTCGCGGAATCGCAGATGACCCTCTCGCTTTGGAACGCCGTGTCGTCGTCCGGTATGGTCGGATGCGGCGGTGTCGAACGACGCTGCTCGAAAGAGGTCGACCCAACATGCAGCACGAGCAGCGTGCAACTTGAGTACGCAGCCGCGACCGCTGGCGAGACTTTCTTCCTGCGTATCTCCGTGGAAGGCGGCCTCAACGCAGCAGGTACGGTTGCCTTCACCTGCGAACCTGTGTGTGGCTCTGCGGCTAGCGGATCGTGCACTTCTTCTCACGGACCCGGCTGCTCAAACGGCGAATGCTGTGCAACCGTGTGCAACCTCGACCCATACTGCTGTGAAACCGCATGGGATGCGATCTGCGTTCAAACTGCTCGCGACAACTGCTTCACGGCGGGCGACCTCGACTTCGACGGTGATGTGGATGCGGCAGATCTTTCACTGCTCCTCTCGTCTTGGGGGACTGCGTCCGGCGACGTCGACAGCGATGGCGACACCGATGCGGCGGACCTTGCGGTACTGCTCGCAAACTGGGGCTGAGGCAGCACACCTCATCGATCGGCAACGCCAACCGCCCGTGCGACCTCCTCGCGCGGGCGGTTCGTTTCCGTGAGGGCGAGGCATGTGACCCCAAAATGAGACTCAAAAATAGTCTCGGGGATGAGTCTCAGGGATGAGACTCAGGGATGAGACTGATGAATGACACAGGTGGATCAGACGTCGACGACACCAGTCGAATCGCCGAAACGATCTAGACGCGCACCGGCCGCCTGTGCAAGACCGACGTGCAGATTGCAAAGCGGCGTACCCGGCTCGCAGCGCACGACTTGTCCGCGCGCCTTCACGCGGCCACCGGCGACGAGAATCGGCAAGTCATCGTGGTTGTGACGATTGCCATCGGTGATCGCGCTTCCGTAGAGCACCACCGTTGCATCGAGGAGCGGTCGTCCGTTTTCTTTCGTGCGCTTGAGCGCGCGAAGGAACGCTGCACAACGCTCGACTTGAAATCGATTGATCGCTGCAAAATGCGCTAGTTTCTCGGCATTTCCACCATGATGCGAGACATCGTGATGTCCATCGGAAACGCCGATCTCACGATAGGGACGATTGGAACCCTCGTTTGCAAGCATCAACGTCGCGACACGTGTCGAGTCGGTCTTGAACGCGAGCGCGAGGACATCGCCGAGCAGATCGATTCGTTTTGCGAGGTCGTACGGCCCGCCGTCAAGATCGGGCACGTCTCCCGCATCGAGTTGTGCTGCCGCATCGAGATCAATACGACGCTCGAGGTCACGGACACCCTCAAGATATTCGTCGAGGCGCGCGCGATCTTCCGTTCCAACCGAACGCGCGAGCCGCTTCGCTTCGCGCACCGCTCCGTCGAGGATCGAGCGACGACTTCGCAGCCTCGCTGCAGTCTCTTCAGGCGATTCGGAGGTTCGCCCGAAGATCCGCTCAAACGCCGCGCGTGGATCGGTCTCTTTTCCATTCGGCAGATTCTCCGATTTCCACGAGATATTCGCGCTGTACGCGCACGAGTATCCAGAGTCGCAGTTGCCCGCCGTCATCGCTGGCTCGCTGCCAAGTTCGAGCGAGCGCAGTCGCGTTGTCCGACCTTGAAGGACCAAATCATCGGCGATCGCTTGATCGATCGAACGGCCCGCGCGAATGTCGTCTCCCGCTGTCTTTCGCGGCTGAGCGCCCGTGAGGAAGCATGCAGCGCTGCGCGCGTGATCACCCGGGCCATCGCCATTCGCCTCGGCATTGCGATGCCGAAGCCCGGTGTATACCGCGATATCGCGCTGAAACTCTGCAAGTGGCGCGAGGGACGGAGAGGGAACCCATCTTCCCGCAGCATCGACCGCGGGTCGCCATGCGTCAACATTCACACCGTTCGGGAAGAAGAGATATGCAACCCGCACCGGAGTTGCCGCGTTCGCCATATTTGACGTTGCTGCAGCGGCCGCGCGCGTGATACCGCGCGGAAGCATTGCATCAAGCAACGGCAGCGCAATCGTGCAACTGAGGCCACGGAGCGCGGTGCGTCGATCGAGAAACGGCGGTCGCATCTGAGGAATGTACGTCGAGATTGCGCGCGGGCAATCAATGGGTGGAAGCTTTCGGAGAATCGACGCGCGTGCGAAACGCGTCTGACCGCACAATTCCCTCGATCAACGATGCGAGATCGCCACGTACGCGCAGATCAGCCGCGAGTCGATCGACGAGTGCGTCATCCGCATCGGCCGTTCCACGTCCGAGCGCGTAGACGAGCAGCCGCCGCGCGAGCGAGCGCTCAAATCCGTCATTGGTCGCAAGAAATCGCGCAACGCCTGCGACACCCGCAAGCACCGATCCATCGGGAAGTTCTGTGCGATCATCGATCGCAACGCCCTCGAGCGTATCGCGTAACCGCCCATCCACATCGATCCGCTCGAACGCAAGGCCCAGCGCATCCATTTGAATATGACACGACGCGCAATCGGGGTTCGCGCGATGCAGCGCCATCAAGGCACGTATCGAGAGCCCCTTCTTTTCCTCGCGTGTTTCCGGTAGTTGTGGCACACCAGGCGGTGGTGGCGGCGGCGCTTCATCGAGGAGTGCCTCGAGCACCCACTTGCCGCGCTTCACCGGGCTTGTACGCGTCGGGTTGCTTGTCGCAAGAAGGACGGAACCATGTCCGAGGATGCCCGTAGGACGGGTCTCCGGTACAACCGCCGCGACGAAGGTTGCATCATCTGAAGCTGCACGATCGACACCGTAGTGCCGCGCGAGACGTGCATCAACGAACGTCTTTCGCGACGAGAGCAGCGCACGCACTGGCACTTCTCCTCGCACCACCGACTCGAAGAGCAGTTCCGTTTCACGACGCATAGACAAAAGCAACGCACGATCGACATTCGGATACAGCTTCGGATCAAACTCACGCGCTGCGAGACCATCGATCCCGAGCCACTGCGTCGCGAAACGCGAGGCGAGCGTCGATGCACGCGGATCCGCGAGCATGCGTCGCGCATGTTGCACAAGCCCTTCGTCCGTTGCGAGTTCACCGGCGCGTGCCGCATTGCGCAGCGCATCGTCGGGCACACTCGACCAGAGGAAGAACGCAAGCCGCGACGCGAGTTCATCACCTGAAAGTGCGCGACGCTCTCCATCCGTCGTCGGGGTCTCAATACGCAAAAGAAAGCGCGGATCAACGAGGATTGCCGTCACGAGCGCGCGTAACTGCGCCTTCCACGTCGCACGCTTCTCATCGCCTCGGCGCATCGCTGCTTCGCGCGCGATCGACGCAAGTGCATCGATCTCGCTCTGTGTGAGATCACGTCGAAAGAGTTGTGCGCCGAACGTGCGCGCAAGCCTTCGGAGTCGCGCAACTTCACCGCCATCCCCGGAAAGTTCAGCAACCCGCAATTCGAACGGGCTTGGTGCTGGCGGATCAAGCGGTCCTTCCACGACAAGCGTGCCGACACCGAGATTGCGATCACGTCGAGCAGGATCCACAGCCTTTGGATCCCAGAAATCGTTGAGAAATCGAACACCGATCGCATTCGCTCCAGCGGCGAGGTCGCCCTCCCAAACGACGCGTTCTGGCTTCGCACGATCAGCCGCGATGTCACGCTCGAGTACTGCGCGGTCATCAACCAAAATGGCTATGCGCGCAAGCGCGTCGCCCGCTTGTTGCGCCGCGACATCGACCGTGATGCGATAGCGACCAGCGTGCGCAGCGTCGACGAGTGCACGAAGCGTGCCGTTCGTCGCGAGCCACGCCAAACCGTCGTAGATCCCGCCCTGCCCTCGGCGTTCGAAACGCTCCGGAAGAACCACAATGCGCTGTGGAGCATCGTCGGGCACCGCTTCGGCCGCGATCGCTTCGGCAACGTCAAAGTACTTCTCAAGTAGAAGCGGCGGAAGCGCGAGCGTGTCGCCGGTCGTGTCGAAACCTTCGCCAATCTCATCTGCTGGAAGGATGCGTTCGACAAGTTGCGCAGCCGTCTCTATCGCGAAGACATCATGCACCGCTCCCGCATATTGCGCACGATTCAACCGTCGAACATTGGGGACCTCGCGCGTCGATGGCGCAACAACGGTGTTGATCGTTGCGACGGCTGACGCATACTCCTCGCGCGTTGGTCGCACCTCCTCATCAGCGGGCGGCATATCGCGCTTGGCAAGCCTTCGGCGCAGCGCACGCAGCGGCGCTTCCCCGATGAGATTTTTCTCAAGGACTGGCGCGAGATCGAGCCCGCCCTTTCCGCGCGGACCATCGTGACAATCCACGCAATGCGCTTCGAGCAATGGTCGGAGCGCCGCTGGAAGAGCGACATCTTCCGCCGCGTCTACAGAACGTGTTGCGGGATACGCAACACCGTACGCGGTGATCGAAAGCAGGATGGTTGCGACGGCCGCCACAGTCAGCGCCCGATCTTGGCGCGGAACGGAATCATCGGAAGTCCAGCGCCATTGACGACGTTCGCACGGATCGGATTGTTCTGCCACGCGTACACCACTTCGACGGGATCGGTGACGCCGGGCGCAGAAAGCACCACGCCGTCGCGGCCATCGTCCATGATCATCGCGTCAGCCCAAACGAATTTTCCATCGGCGCCTGCGAGCGCGAAACCACCAGGTTTTCCGCCTTTCGCGTGCAAGCCTTGCGCATGTTCGAACCGAACGCGCACCATCGCGCCGTTCTCTCGCGTGGCAGAAAGAAACTCGGGTCCCTGCCACACGACGCTTGATTCGCCGTACACCGCCGCGCGTGCCCATGCGGCAAGACGCTCACCAACTTCGCGCTTCTGACGCGGATGAATGTCGGCCGCATCGCCGAGGTCGATGGCGCTCGCGAACCCACCGCGCCCCTCGCGCGCACCTTGGAACTGCGCCTCACGAAGCAAGGCCCATACACCTTGCGCAGGTTCGCTCTCGACAAACGGCTGGAATGCCGCAAGTTGCACAATACCCCACGCAAGATTTGGATTGCCTGACTTTGTCCGCCACGACTCCATGAGCAACGGCAAGAGCTTTCGGTATTTGTCGGGTTCGCCGGCGTTCGACTCGCCCTGGTACCAAATCGCACCGCGCGCTGGGAATGCAATGCAAGGCGCCATCATGGCGTTCCAAATCGCGGCGGGCTCATGCGACTCTGTGCCTGGCGACTTCAGGACATTGCGCTCGACGGGCGCCGCGACACGCGGCACACCGCCCCCTTGACGCCATTTCCAAACACCGGCGAGATCAATCGACGCGTCACTTCCCGCGAGAAGCAGTTTCATCGGGCCGTCGACAAATCCACCTTGGCCATGCATGTCCAGCGTCGCGATTGTGATGCGATGTGTCCCAGGCTTCAGACCGGTTGGCATTTCGTATGCGCGTCGACGCGTCCAGTCGCCAACAGTATTGCCGACCTCGACACCATCAATGAAGACGATGTCTGCATCGTCGATTGGGGGCAAAGTCAGTGTGAGCGGCCGATCTTCCCATGCGAGCGGCACCTCGAACGTGCGCGTCACCCAGACGAAACCGTCGAAACCGTCGAGTTTCGCATCGAGCGCGGAGTAGAACGCAGGCAGCGTCGCATCGCGCCATGCAGCAGGAAAATCTTTTGAGGTTTCAGGCGTCGACCAACCCTCGCGGCCGCCAATCTCCTCGGCGAGTGCGCGCTTCCAATAGTCCGTGCGTGCCTCGCGAAAGCGAACCAGTTCCTTCGCGAACTGCACGTCTCGCGACTCGGCGCTCGCCGACTCAAACTCCACCACGCGTGCCTCGAGATTTTGCGCAGCATCGCGAATGGCGGGCACCGTGGATGCAAGCATCAGATCGCGCGGGATCCACGGCTCGATCCGCGTACCACCCCACGAAATGTCGACGAGACCGATCGGAACCTCAAGGTCGAATGCGCGCGCGAGATCCGCACCGAACCAGAAGCCCACAGCCGTGAAAGAACCGACGGTTTCCGCCGATGCCACGCGCCATGCACCAGGCACGTCAGATGCTGGCCGCGCGGCAGTCACGTGCGGCGCTTTGAAGGAGCGAATCGGGAGTTTTCCCGCAATGGACTTGGCGCGACTGGCTTCATTGGAGGCGTCGACGCTCCACTCCATGTTCGACTGACCCGAGCAGAACCAAACCTCGCCCACGAGGACGTCGGAGACTTTCGCCGTCCCGCTCGGCGCGGTGACGACGAGTTCTCGCGGCGCGAGCGAGGCATCCATGGCGGGGAGTTCAATCGCGAATCGGCCATCGGGCCCCGCGACACCTTCGGCGCGCATGGCTCCGAAGACAACCTCGACGCGCTCGCCGGGAGCCGCGACGCCGCGCACCGGAATGGGACGCCCACGTTGCAACACAGCGTGATCGCGGAAAAGTGAGTCGAGGCGCACATCTGCGGTCACCGGCGTGACCGCGAGGAACAACGTCGAAACAGCAAGAGCGCGGGCAACCGCAAGAGCGGCCTTTTGGGGGCGGGATGGGGCGAAGGCCGCAGTGAAGTGGTGCATTTCCGCATCGTCACCGGACAGCCCGGCAAGCGCAAGCGTCCACTCGATCGTCCGACACGAAACAAACCGCGGACATTGTGCATTTCTTCGGCCGCCGAGCCGATAGTCGGTTCGGACTTTCGCCGATTCGGCGGGGCCAAGAGGAGCCGTTCGGCAAGAGGATCCGTTCGACGAGAGGAGCCGTTCGATGTGCGGAGTGCTTGGTTTTGCGACCGTGGAAGGCGGAGAACTCGCGTGCGACCGAGGAATGACCTCGGCGATGCGCGATCTGCTTGCCCATCGCGGACCTGATGCCGCAGGAATCGTCCAGGAGCGGAATGTCGCGCTTGCCCACCGACGGCTCGCGCTGCTCGATGCCGAAGGCGGCGTGCAACCATTTGTGCTCGCGGAACCCGGCCTTGCGCGCGTCGTCCTCGCGTGGAACGGCGAGATCTACGACCACCACCTTCTTCGCGCGGACTTCGAGCGTGACGGACGCATCTTCCGCACACGCTCGGATACCGAAACACTTGCGTACATCCTCGCGGCCTACGGCATTGACGGACTTCGCCGCCTTCGCGGGATGTTCGCGATCGCCGCGTGGTTTCCCGACGATCGCCGACTTGTGCTCGCGCGCGACTCCTTCGGCATCGTGCCGCTCTTTCATGCGCGTGCTGGTCGCGAAATCGTCTTCGCGAGCGAACCTGCTCCGATCCTCGCACATCCACATTTCAGCGCCGAGCCAGACTGGTCGACCGTAGCGTCGTACCTCGAGATTCCGCGCCGAAGTTATGGAAGCGCGACGCTCTTCAAGGGCATCTCGATGGTCGAGCCCGGCGAGGCGATCGAATTCGATCTCTCCGACCCGCGACTCCCGGCCGCGCATCGCGACTTTCGCGATGCTCCGCTCGCGCTCTCGCTTGCACCGAACGACGCCATCCTCGCGGTACGCGACGCGGTCACGCACTCGGTTGAAGCACACATGGTGGCCGACGCGCCCATCTGCACGCTGCTTTCTGGTGGTATCGACAGCACGATCATCGCGTCGATTGCGCGCGCACGATCTACGAAGCTCGTGACCTTCGCTGCCGGTGCCGCGAGTGACACCGCGCAACCGACCTCTGATCTCTTCATGGCTCGCCATGTTGCCGAACTTCTGAAGAGCGAGCATCACGAAGTGCTTGTCGACGGCGATACGTTTGGCGAGCGTTGGAATTCGCTCATTTCCGCAGGAATTCTGCCGCTCGCAACTCCAAATGAAATCGCGATTTCGATGCTCTCAGAACGAATCGCGCCACATGCGAAGGCTGCGCTCTCTGGTGAAGGCGCCGACGAACTCTTCGGCGGCTATGGCGCCCCACTCGACGCGACGGTCGCGTGGATTGATGCCGCGGTTGAGCACGACGCAGGAAGCGCCTCCAACTTCTACCGCACAGCATTTGGTTGGACACCACGTACACTCGCATCTGAACTGCTCGCGCCGACCGTCCATGCACTCGCAACCGACGCTGGCCGAGATCCACTCGGCGCGTTCCTCGCGCGCGAATTTTCCGATGCGGGCGATCTTCGCTCGATCGACGCGCACCTCGCCGTTCAACGACGCGTGAACCTTGTCAATCTGCTTGAGAGATTGAACCTCTCGCTCATGCGCGGATCGGTCGAAGGACGCGTGCCTTTCGCAGATCTCGAGGTGCTTCGCGCGGCGCAGTTGACAGGAAGCGCGCATCTCTTTGCGACACACGATGGCGGCAGATCGCAGTCGCAGCACGCAAACATCGCCACACTCACCGCGCCCACCACAAACACCAGCGCACGCGGTGCGCTCGTGACCAAGCGCGTGCTGCGCCAAGCCTTCGCCGACGTTCTGTCGCCAGACATCGTGGCTCGCCCGAAGGCGAGTTTTCCGCTGCCATTCGAGCAGTGGATCGCCGCACGCGCGGATTGGATGGAGGGGCCGGTGTCTCGCGAGGTCTTCGCGCCCGCAGCGCGCGCGCTCGTTCGAACACAGGCCGCTCAGCACTGGCGCCTCGCGTGGCCGATGCTCAACCTCGCGCGCTGGCTCGACACGGTCTTTGCCTAACGAAAGAACGAAACGCGCGCGACACCTGTGCGGTTTCTCGCGCGCTCCTCGGCGCGCTATCCTGCGCGGATGCAGCGTCCGCTTGTTGGCATCACCATGGGCGACCCGCTCGGCATCGGGCCCGAGGTCGTTGTCAAAGCGCTCGGCGATCCCGCCGTGCGTGCGAGCGCGCGCTTTGTCATTTACGGTGACAACGAGTTGATGCTCGCAGCGGCCGATGCGGCCCACGTACATCCAACTTGGTTTCGCGCTGGCATCGACCACGCGCGCGATGAAAGCATGGCGCTCGGCGATTTCACCGTCATCGACTATGCCCTGCATCAAGGCGCGTTCGGCGCGCTTGGCGGTACGCGGGAACCAAGCAAAACCGGAGGTGCATCGTCGAAGAACTTTGTCGAAGATGCGATCCACGACGCGCTTCGACCACACGGCGATCCACGTCGACTCGATGCGATTGTCACCGCGCCGATTTCCAAAGAGTCATGGACGCTCGCTAGTTTCCGGTGGCCCGGACATACGGAACTCTTTGCCGCACGAACAAAAGCGAAGCGTCAGGCGATGGCGTTTGTTTCGCCGCGTATGAACGTGGTGCTCGCCACGACGCACGTGCCGCTGATGGAAATTCGCAATCTGCTGACGATCGGTCGTGTTCATGAACCGATCGCGCTTGGGCACGATCTCTGCCTTTCGCTCGGTATCGCGAAGCCGCGCATCGCAGTCTGCGGACTCAATCCGCACGCTGGTGAGAATGGCCTCTTCGGCGATGAAGAGATTCGCATCATCAAACCCGCAATCGATATGGCGCGCGCCTCGGGAATCGACGCGCACGGCCCATTCCCGGGCGACACCATTTTCATCGATGCTGCCGCGGGATCATGGGATCTTGTTGTTGCGATGTACCACGATCAAGGACTGATCCCAGTGAAACTGTTGGGCTGGGATAAGGCCGTCAACGTGACACTCGGTCTTCCGATTGTGCGCACGAGCCCCGATCATGGCACGGCCTTCGGAATCGCTGGAAAGAACAAGGCAAGCGAAGGTTCCATGAAGGCTGCAATCGCACTGGCCACACGCCTCGCCGGCGGAAACAGAGCACCGGGCAGTGCGCCACACTCGCACGCTGCGAAGTGAGATCACGCGAACGATTCGCGCGCAGGTCTCAACGCACGCAAGAAATCTGCGTTGGAGCGCGACGTCGCTTCGCTCGGGACATACTTCTTTCTCGAACCGATCGCGTTGCGTGGCGGGAGTACTGCATGGTCAATCGCAATATCACGCGTGTTTCCGGGCGCACACATCCGCGAAACAACTGAATGCGCGGGAATTCGACAGTTCGCTGGGTCATTTGAGAGGCGATGTCCGTACCTTGGCGCCATGCGAGTTGACCTGTTTCACGCGCTTGTTGGCCAGACGCGAATTTCAACGACATCCACCTTCGCCGCGTCGTTGTTGTTGGCGGTGGCTCCGATGCATGCTGCGCCTCCGACCGACTTCGTCGCGGAGAACATCGCGAGCGGTTGGAATGAACCCATTGGAACGACATTCATGCATGATGGCCGTGCCGTTGTTTGGGAGCGTGGCGGTCGGGTTTGGGTCGTCAACACCGATGGCACGCGCAACGCGGCGCCGCTTCTCGATCTGAATGACGAAGTTGGAGCCTGGCGTGACTACGGCCTGATGAGCGTTGTGCTTGATCCGCACTTTGAAAGGAACGGACACTTCTATCTGCTGTACGTCGTGGATCGACACCACCTCGACTTCTTCGGCACTGCGCAGTACAGCAAGTTCACCAACACGTATTTCGCAGCGACCATTGGACGTATCACGCGTTACACCGCGACCGCTGCATCCAATCGCGCAGTCGCGGACACATCAACGCGATACGTTCTCCTCGGTGAAACCGCAGCGAACGGCATTCCCATCGTTCATCAATCGCACGGGCCGGGATCGTTGATGTTCGGCGAAGATGGAACACTGCTCGTCACCACAGGTGACGCCGCGAGTTACAACGAGATCGACGTGGGCGGACAGGTCGGTGATGGCTACGTCAACGACGGGCTCGCGCGCGGTATTCTGCGGGCAAAAGAGAACGTCGGCGCGTATCGATCACAACTTGTCGATTGCTTGAACGGCAAGGTTTTGCGGCTTGATCCTGACACAGGCGACGGCGTTCCAAGTAATCCGTGGTTCGACGCGAGTGCTCCGCGAGCCGCGAAAAGCCGAGCGTTTGCGCTCGGACTTCGAAATCCGTTCCGCGCGACGATCATTCCCGGATCCGGCGACCATGAACCAGACGCCGGAAATCCTGGCGTACTGCACATTGGGGACGTCGGTTGGGGAACATGGGAAGAAGTCACACGGCTCGCGATGCGCGGCGAGAATCTCGGGTGGCCGCTTTTCGAAGGACTTGAACATCATGACGGCTACTTCACCTCTTCGCCGTCCAATCTCGATGCGCCGACAGGATTGACGGCGCCGAGTCCAACGCATCATCGATTCCGCGATCTTGTGCGCCAAGATTCGCTCGACGCGACTGCAAATCTCGCGCTCGATCCAAACGCATTTCAACAATCTGAACTCGCTGCCGCGAGTGGCCCGCTCTGGTCGACTGCGTATTCCGGCTACTTTGGCGAGGGATTCCGCGATTATCAAGCTGCAAGCGGCGAGTGGATTGAGCACACGTTCAACGTTCCGACTTCCGGCGCGTACACCTTGTGGATTCGCCATGCGAACGGCGGAACAGCGTCGCGGTCACTTCGCGTTGCCATTGATGGAACAACTGTCATCAACGCCCTTGCGTTCCCACGGACGGGAAGTTGGCGCGAGTGGCGGCTTGTCTCTACAAACCTCACACTGACGAGCGGCACGCGCACGATTCGTCTCACTTCGACCGGCTCAAGTGGACCGAACATTGACGCGGTCACGCTTGTTCCAGCAGGCTCATCGGCGCCGACGATTCCTTCTTCGATTCCAACGTGGACGCATCATCGCCCGCTGATGGACTGGAGCCACGCGATGTCGCTGTCGCGAACTGCCTCGTTCACGCTTGATGCTGCGAGCGTGACCACTGTTGGCGCAACTGGAGGCGCGACCGGCGCACCGTTCACCGGATTCTGCGCGATTGGCGGTCCGTTCATTGATCGTGCTGATTGGCCCACGTCGTTGCGGGGAAAGATCTTCTTTGGCGATTACGTCTCAAACTTCATTCGCACCCTGACGATCTCCGCAACCGGCGGTGTCACCGACGTTGGAGTCTTCGATGCCGACACGCCGGGCCTCACGAGCCTTGCATTGAATCCGCACGATGGCTCGCTTTGGTCGACACGTTGGCCGAATGGGCTTGTTCGCTACCGTTACGCGCCAGCGGCGGGGCAACCACCGATCGCGGCACTCGCCACCAATGCGAGTTTCGGCGCATCGCCTCTCACCGTCACACTTTCGGCGGCGGCATCCAGCGATCCAGAAGGTGCGCCGTTGATCTACACCTGGGACTTCGATGATGGCAGCGCTCCGGTGACAGGTCCGGCCGTCGTTTCGCGCACGTATTCCGCGGCACAGGGAGTTCCCACTCGGTTCGATCCACGCGTGACGGTTCGTGACCCGCTCGGAAATACCGCTTCCGCCACAGTCGTTGTCAGCGTCAACAACACGCCGCCGGTCGCGGCAATTGTTTCCATCGCCGATGGGCAACTCTATCCAATGACGGGCGACACGCCCTTCCCGCTCGCTGCAAACATCCTCGACGCAGAGCATGACGCCTCACAGCGCGCATGTGCGTGGACGACGATCCTCCACCACAATTCGCACGAGCACAGCGAGCCGACCGATCCAGCCTGCGCAACGTCGACGCTCATTTCACCGCTCGGTTGCGGAACCGACACCTACTCGTTTGAGATTGTGTTCACCGTGACCGATGCCGCGGGGCTCTCAACGACCGATCGCGTGTGGCTTTACCCCGATTGCGACGGAGTTCTTGCCTGCACTGGCGATGCCGACGGTAGCGGCGAAGTCGATGCTACAGATCTCGCACTCGTGCTCTCAAACTGGGGCCTCGGCGGCATGACCGACTTCGATCGAAGTGGCCAAACCGACGCCAGCGACTTGAGCATGCTTCTCAGCGCTTGGGGTTCGTGCAAGTAACTTCACGCCCGCAGAACTCACGGACTCGGTAGATCAACGAATGAATCGAATGATCCACGGATAGGTGAACGGCATGCCGTTCGTGGCAGCGATCAATCCGCGAATTCCAATGACCACGCAATACGCGAAGAGTGCGAACGTGATGGCGACGCCGATGAACGGTCCGATGATGATGATTGCGCAAACGAATGAAACCACCGCGGCGATCACGAGGCCGAGGCCAAGCGTGAGCAAGCAATTCATCGTTTGACGGGCTTCCGCGACGATGCGCGCATCAGCCGCGCCGAGACCCCAAACGACGCCGACGCCGATCACTGCAAAGATGTTCGTGAGTGGCGCTGTCAAGATCGCGACTCGACAGAGGATCTCGGCGAGACGCGGATCGATCGTGATTGGTGCGGACGTGGATATTGGCGAGGATGTTGGCGGCGACGACGGTGAAGGCGACGTCGGTGAAGGTGGCTCTTCAGACATCGCGGAAGATTGCGACGACGTTCCACCCGACGCTGGAAAGAGACCGACCACCGATGATGCCGCCACCCATCGACGCAGAATTGGATCGTGCACCCATGTCGACGAGGTGATCGATCCCAACGCCGCGAGCCGCTTGAGTTCTGCGAACTCGACAGGCCCGACGGTCGCACCATCTCGCGACCAATGCCATTGAGCTTGCGATTCCGTTGGATCTGTGTTCATGGCGTCATCCATTCTTCGTCTACTGCAGTGTCGCGCAGACTCTCGCGTGAAGAGACCGTCGCACTGCGAAAAATGTATGGGAAATCTTTCCGAGATTTTCGCATGTGGAATTTCTGCCGCAACTCAAAGAACTGCACCCGTCGCCGTGTAGGTTGCTGCCCGTCGCAACGCGAGGTGCGCTGCGGCGAAGTCACATGCCGGGCATCGTCCCGGGGAGAGGAAGGATCGGATGAACGTCTTCAAGACGGCGGTTGTCGCATGGACTCGGGGGACGCAGTTTGCTCGCGCGGAGGTCGCAGGTGCTGCACGGATGACGGGGATCGCGTGCATGGCGCTTGGCTGTTCGGCCGGCGCGCACGGCGAGGTCATCGCTGCATGGAACATGAACGGCTTCGTCCCAGGCTCGTCGGGCGCGATCGCCGCTTCAACTGGTCTTGGATCAGTCGACCTGACACCGTTTGGTGACGGCGTCGGGACTCTGCTTGGCACGGCGTTGGGAGCGACGAAGGGTGATATCGCTGGCGAGTCGCTGTCCATTGTCGGAAACAGCTACAACGGACTTGCGCTGACGTTCGGTCTCGACGCATCCATGCACCGCGATCTCTCGGTGAGTTTCGCAGTCCGTCGTTCATCGACCGGCTTCGCCACGAACCGCATCGAATGGTGGTCAGGATCCAAGTGGACGACGCTCAGCACCTTCGGTGCCAGCACCACGACATGGGATCTCCGGTCGTTCGACTTCAGCGCGGTCGACGCCATGGACGGCCAGTACGGGCTCTTCCGATTTGTGCTCGATGGTGCCACAGGCTCCAGCGGCAGCATTCGGTTCGACAACGTCGTGTTCAGCGGAACGGTCCTTCCCGCGCCAGGCGCCGTCGCGCTGCTTGGTTTGGCAGGGATCGTTGTTCGTCGGCGGAGGTAAGCCGCGCGCGAGAAATCCGGTAAACAGAGGCACACAAATTGGGGGGAAGAAACTGCGGGGGCCGGCGCGATGCCGCGTCGGCCCCTGCAGCGTGTCTTCGTCGAGGCAGTGAGGTTCGATCGCGGCGAGTCCTCACTTGGTCGCGTTCGCAGCGACCACTTTCTCACGGACTCAAACCAAGCCAATCGTTGAACAGGAAGTCGAAGCGCCCAACGAGGAGCGTGATACGCCCCATCACCGTGAAACCAAATGCGGCGCCAAAGGTGATCATCAAAAACCAAACTCCAACGCGCGCCGTCTTTCCGACCAGTCCCTTGTGCTCAAGGGAGAAGAAGAAGTACACGAGGACCGTGATCACCCCAACAACACCGAGAACGCCTGCAAGGGTGCCCCCGAGATCGAAGCCCTGTGCGGAGGTCGCGTACGACACTCCATCAACCGCGCCGCTCACTGAGCCGTCAACGACTCCCTCGAGACTGCCAGGAGTAAACGCAACCAGCGGCTTCATCGTCGCGGCGATTTGTGCCATGAAGTCAGCCTCAATGGATGCGGTCAACCGCATACCCGCAAACGTGCCGATGACTACCGCAAGCGGCCACACTGCGATCCACGCACCGCGCGGTGCAAGACGCCAAAGCAGCATGACGCCGAGCGCGAGTGGAATAAGCGCGAGCAGGAAGTCCTTCCCAGGGTGTTCCGACTCTACAAGCCCCGGGAGCATCGTGGCTCGCACGAGATCGGGCGCCAGTTTGGCGAAGAGATCTGGAACAAGTGTGCTCCAGAACGCAACAAGCATCCAGTACGCCGCCGAAACGCCAATCAAGATCGATTCAACGACCTTGTAGAACGGATTGTCACGAACGAGAAAGGAGAAGATCCCAAGTGTCAGAAGCGCGGCAACCCAGATACCGATCGAATCTCGAGGGCTCGCAACGATGCGTGTCGACTCGACCGCCTTGAGTGCCGTGATTCGAGCCGCTTCGCGTGCCTCGAACTCTTCTTGAGTAAGACCCGTTGGGTCAGTCGGCTCAGACAATCGCTCCGCGTCACCCTCGAGTGTTGCGATCTGCTCCTTTGCCTTCTTCGGATCGACCCTCGAACGCTCGTCCCAAACTTCAGGTGCGACTCCTTCAACACGACGGAGTTCACCGCTTTGGAACCGAGGATCGTTTGACTCCACCCAAACGCGTGTGGGAGAGGAATCTTCGCTCGTCGAAGCTCCAGGAAGCGGAGCGTTCGCACCCATCGATCCAGAAGGCGCCGCAAGCGCAGGTTGGGCCGCAGGCGGAGCGACTGCTTCCGCGAGTACTCTCGTTTCTGTGACAACTTCAACGTAAGCCTCTGCCAACGGACCGGGTCGCCAGACCTTCCCGGCAAAAATCCCCACCGCTCCGAAAATGAGTAATGCGATCCAAAGGCGAGTGTCGCTCTTCGGTGCGCCGCCAGATTGTTGCATGCCCTCTGAACTCATCGAGCAGCTCCCTTCCAACCTCGTGCGGCAAGCATCGAAACGTTTCCAAGCACGATCAATCCAATCAGAAGGAGATGTGCGACAAACTGTGGTCCCATCCGCTCTCGACCGAGTGCGAGTCGATCCGCCGACCGCGTCACTGGATACTTCTCAGTTACGAGCATCTCGTACTCTGCTGCTCCTTTGATTGCGATCAGCATGCCTTCCATCTGCTTGGGGTAATACGGAAGGAGCTGACTCGACTGGACGCCCGTCGTTCCGGCCACGAACTTGAACGCATCAGGCATTGCGCTGTCTCCGTACTGAACCCACTGCTGTGCTCCGGGAGTGCCTGCAGAGATACTCGCGATGAGTTGAAAGTCACCGATCGTTCGAACTCCTTCGAGGAGCGGAATCTTCGTGATGGGCTTCCCGGAAGCATCCGCGGCATATGCCTCACCGATTGAGGTTGTCATCAGTTTGATGACGCCTTCGTTTCCAGTCTTGAAGCCGAGTTGCACGTAATCCACGCCCTCAACCTTGTCGGGGTGGTACTCAAGCAAGATGTCGCGAACAGCGTCATCGGCGAGTTGCTTACCCAATGGCCAGAGTGCCATCAGCGCGATGCGATGCCCCTTCGAGGCGCAGTGATGAAGTACCGCGTTCGCCATCGGCTCGAGTTCCGCTGCACTGGCTGGGTCAAAGTCGTAGGCGATGAGGACGCGTGAGCCAGGAGGAATCGATTCGATCGCATCGAACGTCGCGTGGGCCATGCGGCCTGGGACTTCAGGAAATCGAAGCCGTGCGAGCATCGGGGCCGCGATCGCAACTGCGACCGCGAGGTAAATCCAACGGCGATCAATCTGCCCCATGCGGATGAGGAACCCGCGAATGCCGGGAGGAAGTTGTTCGTTGCGCTGCTTCATTGGTTCAGTTCAGGAACGGCGTATCGAGAGGAGGTCAGCATCACGAAGCGGAATCGATGAAGTAGACGAGTACGGGCGAAGTCAGGCTTTCGTGCAAGCCTTCGTGGGAGGCCTTCGGTTCAAACGCTGCGACTCACCCCTTGGAAAGTGCGCTTCGGTCGATACCGAGAATGAGTCGAAGACTCGTCGCAGCAGTACCAAGCGCGATCCCGATCAGAATCGCGCGCATACCTGCGGTCTGAAAGACTTCCGTGACGATCGCCTTGAGCGACTCCGCACGCAAGAACGCGAAGAAACTGTCTTCGGGGATCCAATTTGTCAGGAACGCGCCTGCAGCGATTTGAACGAGCAGGATGATGAACGCGGTACCGAGAAGGAGAATCGCCTCCAGGTTCTTCGCGCGGAATGCGCGGAACGCCGCACTCGCGACATAGAAAGCGAGCAACGCGAACATCGTCGCAGTCAACGGCGAAAGCACGTACTCGTACGCCCACCCGTAGCCAGCCTGCGTGGAGTCCTGCGAACCCGCAAGATGAACGTTCGGATACTTCGCATCGGGCACCGACCCCCATTTCGACAGCCCGACCACCAACATCGCTCCGAAACTCACCAGTGTGATCGCGGCATACGCCCATCCGGGGCGCTTCGAGGAGATCTTCTCGAGGTTCACTGCAAGCAGGTTGCCCGCTCCGAGAACGAACGCCACACCTGCCAGAATGTTGAACCACGAGACCACCTGCTCGCTCCACGTCTCGGTGATCGGTGAAAAGTACGAGAGGATGAGCACCAGTCCGCTCGCCGAGAGAATCAGTAATGGAATCGTGCGCTGCAGCATCGTTCAATCCGTGAGTAGGTCACCAAACACCGAGAAACTGCCTATCGAAACAGAACTTCCGAGCAAGCGCGTCAACCGCCGAAGAAGCTACGGAGGCTCGCGACAACGGACTCCGTCCACACTCCAACTGACCCGTCCGCGTCCACGGCGGCGATCGTTGCAAGAATCGTCCCGATCAGAATGACGACGATCGCGAACGCCTTTCCAACATCCTGCCCCTTGATGCTCCCGAGTTGATCTCGCTCACCCGAGAGATAGGCGCTTGCCGCGAAAAACTCTTCGCCGATCAACGTGTAGTCACACGCGGCGACAAAGAACGGCAACTGAGATGGCTCTGCGGTCCCCGCAATCTGGATCGCGCCGATGGAGTTTCCGTTCTCTGCGAGCACGAGGCTCTCCGCGTAGAACGCGCCCATGTAGAAACAGGCAGCGGGCTTTTCACGCATCATGTGGCCCGAGAGATACGCGACGTAACCAAACTGCTCGTCGGTGATGTAATTGATGTTGCCTTCCGCGTATGTTTCGGGACGACCCGCCGCATGGTGCGCGGCCTGCACTTGCTCGCGCGCAGCGGTCATCACAATCGAACGGCAGGTGGGAACCTCCAGCCGCGCGTCATATTCCGCTGCCGTCTGCGCAACTCGACCAAGTACCGTCAGGCCCGCGATCGTCTGGATGTCGTTCATGTCCTGAATGCCAGGGACGAACAACACCGCACGCCCCATCTCTGTCGCGCGACCGACAGCTTCGTCAACCGCGTCGAGCGCGGCGATTCTGCGAATTTTGAGCGGCGCACCTGAACGGGCGAGCGCCACCCACACCAGCACCGAGAGTGAGACGACGGCGACCACGATGAGCAGCGGAAGGCGTTTGAACGAGAACAAACTCGCCGAGGGACGCGCGGGCGCTGATTCGACAAACTCTGAAAGTTCGCCATCGATGCCGAGAATCGACACCCGCACGCGCGTGTCCTCATCGTTTGGTACACCCTTCAAGGAGTACGACCCGTCCACGCCCGCCACCGCATCCCGACCGAGTCGCTCGACCTCGATCCACAGCGCATTCGCGTCCTTCTCTTGCTCGGCAGCCGTGGCACTCCGCTCGATGACAATCCCCGCACTCGCAGTCGGATCAGGCGTCTTCCATGACACGATGAGTACACCACCCGCGTCATCGGGAGCATCGTCGAGTCGCACGTTCTCCGCCGCGGGCGGCATCGGCGCTGCGACGGCCGTCAAGTTCGCGGCAAGCATGATCACCGCACCGACGGCAAGCCTGCATGCGCTCGCGAACGCGCGGTTCCGGATGAATTCAGGAATTCGAAACTGCATGCGCATCTCCATCGCGGGAAGACAAGTCAAACTCTGCGTCTGTCACGTCTCGATCAATTCAATGTTGGCTCGCGGAACCGTCACGCGCCGCGGTCCCTCCATCGTGCGCTCAAGTTCTACTTCGAGCACACGCGCTTTCGAACCCGAACCAAGTACTGCGGGCTCCGTCGGCAACGCGACGACCGTTCCCAACATCCCGAAATAGGGATCACGAATCAGTCGCACCTGCGTGCCAATCTCAAGCGCGCCTTCCTCGGGCCGGGCGCCTTGCGCAGGCACCGGATCACCGGCGCGGCGCGCAATGACAATCTCGGGCCGCATCACTCCCGCGCGAATCTGCGTCGCACCGTTGACACTCGCTTCGCGCCCTTCGTAACTCATGAGGATCGCGAACGTACGCGCGGCCATGGCGATGTCGCCAAAGCCCTCGGTCATCACGATCGTGATTCCGATCTTCTCCGTACCCGTAATCGCAACGCCAAGGTCGTACCCGAGAACGTCGCGCAAATCCGCGTCATCGATACCGCCCGAGACAATCGCGGCAACACCCGCGTCGCGCGCGGCACGCACCGCTTCCGCCGTGATGCGCGCACCGCCAACAACGACTGCGCCCTTCATGTCGGCACGAATATCTTTCGCTTCCAGTCGAGCCGAGGGGGTCGAAACCGCGATACGGAGCGGACCAACCGTCTCGCCACCGATCCCGAGAATTCCCTGCACGAAGACCGCCTCTGTCTCCACCACCGCGCCCTCGTTGGGAATGACCTCGACGATTGTCCCGTCTACATACGCCTTGACCTCGACCGGAATCGGCGCGCCGCGCAACATCATCTGCCCAGTCGTTGCGCTGACGCTCTCGACCACACCAGCAGCGGGCGACGCGATTTCCTTCTTGCCAAACCCAAAGATGCCCTTCGTGCGCGCGATGACGTCGCCTGTCGCGACTTGGTCACCCTTCTTCACGAGGAGAAGACTCGGCACGTCGCTCGCAGGAACCGACAGGAGCGACGCCAACGGCACTGGCGTCACGTCACCTTCGATGAACGTTCGCGCAATGACGTCGCGCGCCTGAACACGTGCGCCCACAGCGACCAACACCTCACCCGACACCGGCAACTGCCGACGAGCGCGAAAGGTCGTTTGCGCGGACACCTTCAGACCTGGCGTGTATGCCTTCGCCATCGAAAAATTCCTTCCTAGATCGTTCGCCGCCCGACGCGGCGTTCATCTTCGCGGAGGCGCTTCATTCCGTACATCGGCGCGCATCAATCGCACGCACACACCACACACATTGCCCCGCACTGGTCACGCGAGCACACCCCATGCTTTCGCCCAACGCGCAACGAGCGCCCGTCGATCCGCCTCGTTCTCCGGCAGCGCAAGCGGACGACCGCGCGCGTCGAAGAGAAGTCCAACCGTTCCGCCCTTCAGTCGACGCGTCACGCTCTTCCCCGGACCGTTGCCGAGATCAAACCCGCTCGCGGGCTCGACCACGACGTCGACCTCTTGGTCAGGCCCAACGCGCACAAGCGCAACATCACCGCATGCAAGTTCGCCCGATGCCGTCACCGCCCCCGACACGCGATAGGCGAAACAGCGCTTACCAAACTTGCCTTCGCCCTTCGCGGCGATCGACCAACCAAGTCGCACAAGGCAGTCGCGCTCGAAGACCTCCATCGCAGCTTTCGGATGGACGCTCGCGAGGACGCCGAGGTGCGGCATCATGAAGATCGAGTCCTTCGCCAACTGCGTGAAACCCTGCGGCTCGAAACTGTCGACAAGCATCGCCGCAGTCTCTTCCATCTTCGGCGCGTGGCTGAGTACGCCGCCCGACGCAACGAGAAGGTCAAGTCGCATGTCATCGACGATCGACTGCCCGCTACCCGATTGTGCGAAGAGGTCACCGACCGTGCGCTGCTGCTGCACACCCTTGAGCGTCGTCGCAAACTCCTTGTGCTGCGCATAGGCAAGACGAAGCGCCTCGCGCGCGACCGCTTGCTCAAAGACGAGCGCTTCCGCCGACTGCGGAATCGTCGTCGGACGGATCATT
>CAIWCL010000175.1 GCA_903911205.1 uncultured bacterium | reverse complement strand
TTCCACTCAACCCAGGCGGCCGCTCCGTCGACTGCGCGCTCTGCTTGCGCGATTGGGCCCGCGGTGGGGCCACGTTCTACTTCAAGTGCGAGAGACGGATCCATCGACGCGAACTCCGCGAGTCGCGCTGCATGCATGTCCGCAAGCGCGCGTACCGCGTCGTCCACCCCGCGATCAACAAGGACACCGCGCTCGCGCACCAGTGCAACGAGCGCTTCGTGTGTCACCACTTCGCTTGCCGACTCGAACGGAATCTCAAGCGTCGCAAGCGCGCCACCTTCAAGAAGCCGCACGATCGGAAGTTTTTCAGTCGCGACAGAATTGGCTTGTGACATGAAAACCTCGATCGACAAAGCCACAACACACCCTGAGCTCGTCCAGCGCTTACGCGGCCTTCGTCCGCGAGAGCGTCTCGTTGATCCGTTGCGACAACACATCAGGCGTGAATGGCTTCACGACATAGTTGTTAACACCGGCCTTGATCGCTTCAACGACGCGGGTCTTCTCTGCTTCGGTGGTCACCATCACGACTGGGCTCTTTCCACCTTGCGCTCGATAGTTCTTGACGAAGGTGATGCCGTCCATGTTGGGCATGTTCCAGTCGACAAGCAGGAGTTCGGGCGCGAAGGCGCTGACCTTCGAGAGCGCGTCTTGACCGTCGCAGGCTTCCTCAATCTCTTTGAAACCAAGTTGCATCAAAATGTTGCGCTGAATGGTGCGCATCGTCTTCGAGTCATCAACAAGCATGACTTTCATCGGAAACTCCTTCTCAAGCGGCCTTCGCCGCATTGGTCGTGTTGGTAGTAACTGCGTTGCTGGTGGCGGCGCCGCCAGTCGCGTATGTCGCCGCGCGCGCACTCTTGATGGCGACTTCGACCGAGAAGGCGCCGGCTGCACACTCAAACGGAATCGTGATGCAGAGCGCATCACTCGGCTGCTGCACCTTGTGACCTCGACCAATCACCACCGACGGGCACGAGATCGAGACGTTCTTTCCTTCGAACTTCGCCTTCGCTGCGCCCGAGATCATGTTGACGAGTTCGCCGATTGCGTCGGCGAAATCGGGTGACGATGGATCCATATCCATCCCGGTAAAGGCGCGAATCACGTTGCACGCGGTCGTCGTCGGAAACGACAGCACCACCATGCCTTGCACATCACCGGACATGCCGATGATGCCGCTGACTTCGTTCTCAAATCTGGGAACGACGCAACAGGTGTAGGGCTTTCCTGCGGTGACACCGAGCGAAAGCATCGTGCGAAAGACGTCGTTGGTACTCACGACGAAGGCGGCGATTGAAGATGCGTCCATAGGCCTCCTCGCGCGGCGAACGGGTCCATTCCCGATCGGAGCGCGTGTCCACATGGGGACACGGCGGAATCGGCGGATCGAACGCACAACTTCGGCCGCGCCCTTGGGTTCGTGTGCGATCACTCGAAACCGGGGAGGATGCCTACCGGTGTGTTTCACAGCGACGCAGTTTGCCGGATTTCCGCAGTAAGTCATGCGCGCGGGAAGGCACCCTCAACTGGGATCCGTTTCATGGACACTCACCCCAGCCCGCGAGGACGATCGTGAGGTCGCGCGCACCCACCGCGCCATCGCGATCCACGTCCGCGCGGCATCCAAACCCGACACACTCGCCCCACGCAACCAAAATCTCGGCGAGGTCAACCGAGTCAACCCGACCATCGCCGGAGACATCTCCCGGGCATTCGTCGGTACATGCATCGAGCTGAATGACACCACCACCGTTCGTCCAGTTGCCGTGGAAATTCGCCCCATTCCCGCAGAAGAGCATGTCCGCCACCAGCAGCGTGCCGCCTTGGATCCACCCGCCGCCCACCGACGCCGCCGAGTTCTCGCGCACCTCGCCCTGCGTCAGCGAGCACGTCCCCCAAGTGAGGTACCACGCGCCTCCGTTTCCGCCGGATTCGTTCCCCTCCACCGTGCACTGACGCACCTGCAGCGTGCTCCCAGTCGACAGGCCGCCGCCGTGCGACGACGCCGTGTTCCCGATGATCTCGCATCCGTCGATCAGGCCATTCACTCCGTAGAGACCACCGCCCTGACCAGACGCGCCGTTCCCGCTCACGCTACCGCCATCGATCGTCACCGTCGCGTTCGCGATGCCGCCTCCGTTCCCGCCGTTCTGTGTCCAGTTCGCCGAGATCACGCAGTTGTTCAAGACGAGCGCACCGCCGCTCAAGCCACCACCCGAGCCTCCACTCTGGTTCGACCGCACCTCACCACCCTGCATCGTCAGCGTCGCACCGTTGAGCGACACACCTCCGCCGCTCCCGTTCTGAGATGTGTTCCCGACGATCGAGCAGCCGACCATTTCCACAGACGCGCCGTAGTCGAGGTATGCGCCGCCACCGCTTCCACCCGAGACATTGAGCGAGAGCGTGCAAGACTCAAGCCGTGGACTTCCGTTCGATACATAAAGACCGCCGCCATACGACGCGGTGTTCGCAGTGATCACGCAGCCCACCAGTGTTGGGCTGCTCTGTGTGATGTACACACCACCACCGTACTGAGACGTCCCGCCACGAAGCGTGAAGCCCTCGAGACGCGCAGCGCCACCCTTCTGACCAGTCGCCGAAAAGCAGCGGCCCGAAGCAGGATCCACCACCGTCTGCGATGCACCATGCGTCGAGCGCACCGTGATCTCACGACCACCGAGGTTCAGGCTCTCCGCGTAAAGACCAGGACCCACCTCGACCACATCACCATCGAAACTCGCGTCGATCGCGGACTGGATCGTCGCATACTCGGACGGCACCCGAAGCGTCGAGGCTGCAGCGAAAAGGTTAAGCGACAGGACAACGCAGGCAACGACCCAGTGGCTGAGTTGAGTGTTCATATCTGGTCCCCATTTATACTTACAAAAATCCGGGTGCGCAGTCTATCAAATTTGAACTACATGACAAACTCAAACTTCTTCAATTTCACTGTATTGCGATGAGCGAAGAGAGTGATCGTGCGGCCGACGCCCGTCAACTCAACGCTCGTCGCGATCAAGACCGCGGACAGGCGCAGGCTTGGATTGCGCGTCGAGCAATTCTGTGCGCGGCGCAAGCCGATCCACGAGCGCGAGAATCGCCATTGCTGATCCGTATGCAACGCTTCCGGTGTATTCCTGGTCGTTCCACATTCCTGCGTAGACGCCTGACGGGGTACGAATCGAAAGAATCACGGCACGAATGAACGCGAGATGCTCGTCGCGCTCCGCCGGCGGCAACGCATGCGCGGCTTCGGCTGCCGCGGTGAATGCGAAGAAAAAGTAATACGGCGCGATACCAAAGGGAGCTTCGTGCACACCGCCGCGGCCGCGTTCCTTGTCGAGAGCTGTCCATGCCTCACGAAAGTGTTGCATCGAGCGGCGCAACCGATCGAGATTGACGCGCCCTGCTCGAATCGACGCGACCTCCGCAACCATCAGTCGCCCGACACACTCGGGGACAAACTGGCCGTTGGGGATCACTCCGACACCGCTCGAGTCGTAGGCCAAGAAACCGGATGGTTGTCGCACTCTCTCGATCGCCGCAAACGCCCGATCGATCACGCCATCCAAGATGCGCCGCTCGTTGGCACGATCTCGCTTCGAAGCCGGAGTCGGTGCACCAAGTACATCACTGGACCCGAGATCGCTTGCTTCGACATCACGGACCGAAATCGGATACCCACCGTCACGAACATCACAGAGTGACACAATGCAGTGCGCGGTCAAAAACGTGCATGAGTGACCCACCAAAGCGTCGCCGCTCGCCCGGTTGTAGTTCCAACCGCCGCATTCGGCGAGTTCGGTTTGAAGTAGCGCTTCGGTATAACGCGCGATGGCGAGTTGAACGCGCGCTCGCCGTTCATTGGAAACAAGCCCCGCGCGATCGGCCGCCACGAGCATGCGCACGCCAAAGCAATGTGCCCAGTTTCGAACGTCGAAACCACCTTTGAATTCCTCGAGCGAGATATCCGGATGGGTCGAGAGTTCGACGATGTGGTCTATCGCGCGACGCAACGCCTGTCGACGCGCTGTGTCGTTCTCAACAAGCGGCACCGACATCAAAGCGATGCCGACGATCGCCGTGCCGCCGATTCGAAACGCGAGTGGCGGTGTGCCACACACGCTGTATGCGCAGGAGTAACTCCACTCGCAGGGTTCGGCGCGTTCTTGACCCTGATTCTGTGCAGCGACGTCCTCTGCCGAAGGGTGTTGCAGCGTGAGTAGTCGCGTACACGTCGATGCGATGATGCGATCGATGTCGCTGCGGGCGGGCAGCGGAAGTCGCGGAGTCGCGGGTAAGTTCGAACTCAACCATGCATCAAGCTTTGCCGGCATGGCTGGTGAAGTTGCTGGAGGTACCGAAACCTGCGACGTCGAAGCCCAAACAGAACGCTCCGCATGAAGCAAGGCGGGCTCGAATACGGACTCAGAGACGGGCTCTACAACGGGCTCTACAACGGGCTCCACCGCAGCCTCGACGAGAGGCTGGGCTGCGAGAACGAGGGCAAGTGATGGGAGGAGGGCGAGCATCACGGCGAGAGCGTACTACGCACGCGACGAGGCGCCATGATGGTGCAAGGCGAATCACCTGCAAAATCGTGGTCAACGCACACTTTCGGTGGCTCGCGCATGGATCTTCGACGACGATCTTGCGCCCGAGTGCAACTGCGTCCGAGACAGCGACTTTCCGTTCTGCGAGAGACCGATGCCAACGCTGCCGAATCCGACGTTTCCCCTCCTCGCGTCGCGCTGCACTCGATGCGTAGATGTCGTAGGAGGCACGGAACACCAAATGAACGACTTCACGAAACTGTTCGCTCTCGCATGGATCGCGTTGACTCCGACGCTTACCGGCTGCTTTCGCCCACATCTCACGCACCCCATCGAGATCGAAGTGTTTGACGCGATCTCGCGCGAACCCGTCGCAGGCGCGGAGATCACGCACGGCGCCGCCACAGGGAAGTTCGAGAGATCGCTGCGCGAACGCGCAACGACTGATGCCTCTGGCCTCGCGAAGATGGAGTCGATTCGCATGGTGAACGATGCGTGGTGGCAACTCTCACGCAGCGACGCCCGAGACGCACAGTGTGGTCCGTTGTACGAAGGCGTTGGTCTCTCGCAAATGCCGCGCGAGTTTGAGCGCGTTGAGATCACCGATACCACAGTACCTCTCAGGCATCACACTCGATACCGTGCGCCGCTGTGGCCGAAGATCGAATTTGTTTTTGATCTCCCGAATGGGTTTCGGGGTCTCCTCGTTTGGAACGCCGTCGCGGTCGACGCCGCCGCCGACTCGGGCTGGCTACCGCCGGACGAACTGCGTTCTGCGCGGTTCGAGTGCGACGCGCTTTTCCGGGCGTCCCTGCGTCCTGATGCCGCGGGAGTCGTCGCGCATCCAACATCCGTTGGCGGCGTGCCGGGATTTGAGCCGCACGGATGGAAGACCGGATTTGGAACGATTCTTCGCTTAAACGGTGCGCCGGTCTTTCAAGTAGAAGCGACGGATACGCTGGTCACACGTCGAGTGGTCGAAGCTCCGGTTGCAAGCCCACGTGTTGGTGCGCCCTCCACGAAGTTGAACATCGAAGAGACTCCGTGTGATCCTTCCGTTGTGCGCGCGTGGCAACTGCGTGCATGGCATGCGATGGGAGCACCGCGCTCCTACGCGGGAATGCAGGAACGATGGCCGGAGATTTGGTTCATCGGCTCACTTGATGAACTCCGGGCGTGGCTCGCGGCGAACGATTTGCACGGGCTCGACGTCGGCTTTGGACATCGCGTCGACCCAAACGACGCCGCCGCGCAGCGCGTCTACGCCGCACACAAACTGCGCCCGCTCCTTCCGATTGCGAAGGCGCCAAGCTCCGCACCGATGTGGAGCGTGGTGCGAACAAAACATGCGCACCCGTGAGCAGCGCGTGTCGTGGGCAGTGCGCTGCGGTCTTCATCCCGCGCGCACCGTTTCGCGTTCGTTTTACGGGGCTTTGGACGCCGGCGGCGCGACCTTCGCACCCTTTCCCGTCCCGTCGGCCTCAAGCAACGCGAGCACGCTCATCGCGGTTCCGAAACTCGAGCTGCGCGGAAACACGCGGTCATTCCACGTGCCGTCTGCATCGCGCACCTTGAAGAGAAGTTCGCGGAACTTCGTGCGATTCGCCGCGCGTTCCGCTTCGGGCAGCAACTCAATCGCCGCAGCCGCATGTGTAAACGCATAGAAGAAGTAGTACGGCGCAACGCCGTAGGGAGCGACGTGCGTTCCAGTCTTCTTGCGGCGCTTCTCGAGTTCAGGCCAGAACTCGAAGAACTTCTCAACTGCAAAGCGCAGGCGCTTCTCGTCGCCCTTCCCTGCGCGCGCAAGTGCGGTTTCAACCGCGCACATACGGCCAATCGCGCCAGGAATCTGCCCCGCGTCATCGCGCGTCTGCCGCGACGCGTTGTAGGCCACGTAGCCTGAATCACCGCGCGTGATCTCGAGCGCTTTGACCGTGCGTGCGATCAACTCATCCGAAATCTCAAGCCCCGATTCTTTCGCTTCGATGAGCGCCATCAAGCATGGCGCGGTCATGAATGGCGACGTCGGACAAGGATTGTCGATCCCCGGCCCGCGCGCGTACTGCCAACCGCCCACCTGCGGGATCTCGGTCTTCTTGAGGGCGTCAAGGTAGAACGCAATCGCCGCCTCAACCGCAGGCTTCTGCGCGTCGCTCACGGCGTTCGCCTTCTTCGCCGCAACGAGGAAGCGCAACCCGTAGCAGTGCGCCCAACCGCGCACGTCGTAGTTGCCCGCATAGTCGGGCGAGAGCAACGGCTCGTCCTTCGACTTCGCGACGAAATCAATCGCGCGCGACACCGCCTCCTTGCGCGGCGCGTCGTCGGCGAAGCCGGGGGCTGCGAGAAGCGCAAGCGACGCGATCGACGTGCCTCCGACGCGGTAGCCGTACGGAATCTTGCCGCCGACGCGATAGACGCCCTCGTACGGCCACTCGGCGGCAATATCGGCGCCCGGCCCCTTCTCTTGCATGGCGACGATTTTCGCGACGCCGGTCGAAATCGCCTCGGCGTCGGTCGGAGTGCTGGCGGACAGGAGGATGGCGGCGAAAGACGCGAGCATCCATGCAATGTACTCAAGCCAACGACGATTCCACACCACGGCGGTGGGGAAATCGCGGACGCTGCGCAACATGCGCACTCTCGGACTCGCGATCGCCGCCGCCCTGCTCACGCTTCCGGACCCTGCGCGAGCGGACGACTTCGCCGCATGGCGTCACCACGGAACGATGTACATCCTCACCACGCCCGACGGCGCGGACCTCCCCGCGTCGGCGTCGATC
>CAIWCL010000174.1 GCA_903911205.1 uncultured bacterium | reverse complement strand
TACGAGAATGGCCAATCGCCTGCACCGCCTTGGACATGATCGGGGTGCCAATCTGCAGGGAAATTGCGGTTCATGTCGTAACCGCCTGGACCGTCTTCATTCACCTCGCCGTCACCGTCGTTGTCGATCCCTTCCATTCCCGCCATCGACCAATCACCGCGGCGAATCGTCCCATCGGCGCGAGGTTCAGGCGAGACCGCCTCCATCACGTTTGGGTCGAGTTCGCTGCGACGATGTGTGCCGTTCGGGTCGGGTCGCCACATCATGCCGATCGAGCCGTCGCCATCGAGGTCGTCTGGTCCATCCTCGTCGAGTGCACCGTCTCGGTCGTCATCCGTTGGTTTCATGCCTGTACGCGATGAGTGCGGAGAATTCTGTCGATCGAACCAATTCTGGCGGCCGTCGGGATTCACGCATGGCACAAAGTAAAACGCGGTGCGATCGACGAGCTCGGTGATCGCAGGGATCTTGCCGTAGTTCTCGACGAGATACCACACGGTGTAGAGCACGGTTTCGCTCGCCTGAATCTCATTGCCGTGGATGTTGCCGTCGATGTACATCGCGGGCTTGTCGGTGTCGACGCCGGTCTTTGGGTTGTTCAAGATGAGCGCGAAGACGGGGAGTTCGCCAGAACTCTTTCCAAGCTCGACGTAGGTGAGGAGCGCGGGATGTGCTTCGGCGAGTGCCTTCGACTGCGCGACGAGTTCAGCAACATCGCGGTAATGGTCGAAGCGTAGTGCGGATTTCGACTCCGTTCGATCTTGCGCGAAGGCGGAGTTCGACACCGCGCTGAAGGTGAGAGCCATCAGGAGCGGAGTCGCGGAAATTGCTGCATGGCGCAACGGTGATTTTGCGAGGCGAGACTGGTTCACGGCGTCACCTCCTTCGAGACGGCGGTGGGAATTGTGGGCGGGTTTACGTTCGAGGCGTCCGTCGTAGTTCGCGCGGTTCGCACCATGTCGTCGAAGAATGGTCCGCTCACGGTGATAGCAAGTGGGGCATCCTTCGGCATACGAACCGTCCATTCGAAGTCGCGAGCTTCCGATGCTGCGATTCGATCCAGTTTCTCGACCGCCCGTCCTGCGATTACATCGTCAGGCTTCAAACCAACGCGCACGACAACCGGAGGCACAACGCCGGTGATGCGACCCATTTCGGTTGTCGTCGCAAGTGCCCCGCGATTGGTGATACGCAGCCCGATTCGCGCGAGTCCGCCGCCAAGGTCCGTGCACGTGGCTTCACTCACTTCAATCTCAGGCATCCGTTCAGCGAGTTTCGGTACGAACGACGCAGATTGTTTCGCGATCGCCGCGGCTTGCAGCGCAGTTGGGGATTCGCGAAGGAACGGCACAAAGCCGCCGACGTCCACGGTGCCGTACTTCGGATGCGTTGCGTGCGTCCACGGCAAGAATCCGCGCGACGCGTAGAGCCGATCGCAGAGGTCAAGCCACGCCTGTTGCTCATTGTCGCCCGTCTCGATAGGTGCTGGTGCGGTCGAACCCTCGGCGAGCGGCGGAACCTCAGGTCGCGTCCAACCATTTGCAGCGACCGCAGCGATGCCGCGATGATTTGCGAGCCAGAGCACGAGAGAGCCTTGAAGATCGGCGCTGTTCGACTTCTCAAGATTGGTGACGTCTCGCCAGGATTTTGAAAGTTCGCGGTAGAGGCCGTGGTCGTCCTCGAGATAGATGAGCGGTGTTCGTCCGGTGGAATCTTTGTCTTTCGTATCGGGAAACCCTGCGAGTGTGTCATGGCGACCGAAAATCACCGCGCTCACAATCGCCGGATGATCGCGGACAAACTGCGCGATGGCGAGAGACTCTGGTTCGCTCAATGGGAACGGACCAGCGTCGGTTTCAAACTCGGGCCACCGGTGAGGGAAGTTCTTCTCGAGATCGACGCCCGTTGCGGGGTCTTCGCCGACGAACCCGTCACCGTCGACGTCTCGGCTTTCGATGAAGATGTCATGCGTGGCGACCTCGCCTTTCGCGCGATCGGCGGATCGCATGATGTGGGGATTGGCTGGATCAATCATGTGCGTTGCGCGCGCTCCCGGCGGAGTCACGCGACGCAGAAGTGTGATCATGCCGTCGCCGTTGAGATCCTGCGGCTGATCTTCATCGATGGTGCCATCACGATCGTGGTCGATTCGTCGCACGTTGGTTGCGCGTGGGTGTCGGGTCTCCATCGCGATGACGCGCGCGTCGGGGTTCGCGCAAAAGAGCACATGGACACGAACCTTGTCGAGAAGCGCGACATGGTCGCGTGCGAGCAGTTCTGCGGAGGCGAGGGCTTGTTCAGCCGACGCGAAGTTGACCGCGTCCATGCCCGCGACGATCAGCAGCTCGGGTCGTTTCTTTGCGGTATCCATCTCGCCGAGGGTGACGACCTCAATCGGTTTGCCTTCGCGCGACACGCCGATGCGCTTGATCGAACTGCGACTGGGCGCAAGCGCCGCGAGTGTTCGTGCGCGCGCGGACAATTCTTCGATCGTCGCGAATGCACTCGGAGCGAGCGGGCCGGGTGCCGGTGGTGCTGCGGAAGTGGCCGACGTTGGCGCAGCTCCCGCCGGAGGATCGTCGACACCAAACGCGAGAGTCGTCGAGGTGAGCGCGAGCGCGAAGGTCAGCGCTGACAATGTGTGATGAGACGGTACGTGCGATGCAACGAGCATGGCGCGAAGGATACCCGCGTTCCGGCGATCATCTGCATCTTTGGCAACGCTTCCGCAGGAGATGAAAAATCAGAAATATATTTTCAAATCCGCTTCAATGCTTCGGCTCGTGGCCTGCGTGACTTCTCGACCGCATCGGATGCCGTTGCGGGAACGCAGCGAGATACGCGGTCAGAGCTCTGTATCGATCTTTGACTTTTCCATGAGATACAAGCCGACGAGCCAATTCTCGACGAGGTATGGCTCGACTTTCAGCACCCCGGTGATCGCACCAAAGTTGATCGTGTGCTTCTTCCAGCCCTTGAGTTCGTTCGCGAGTTTCACTTCGATCGCGTCATATGGAGTGGGGGGGATACCGATGCAGCAGCCATCCCATTGATTGAGCATGGCGAGGCACTCGCTTGAGGTTGGCGCCACGAGTGGGAAGGCGAGATACCCAGAGATCTTGACAACTTTGCCGTGCAGGAATGCGATGCGAGCGGGGATCTTCTTCTCACTCAATCGCGGAACGTACGTCTCCTGCGCGCTGGAAAGAAACTCCCACGAGACTTCGTAGGGCGACTCGTTGGTCCCGGCGCCGCGGATCGTCCACGCGTCGTCGACCGAGATATCGCCGTCTGGCAACTTGACGAAGCGACTCGGAAGAATCTCGGCCTGTGCAATCGTGGGAATCTCTGGAGTGAATTCGCTGCCAGCCGCGATCTCTTCGGGCTTTGCCGCCTTCGGTTCAGGAGACGGTTTTTGCGCGGAGGCTTCTTTCGCGGCGGTCGCCGCGTCTGGGTTCGCGTCTGGGTTCGCGTCTGTCTTCGCGTCTGTCTTCGCGTCAGCGTCACGCAGGTCTTGAGTGGATGCCACGGCTGCCGCGTCACCCGTGGCCGCCGAAGTTGGCGACGAGGAAGCATCCGCCGGGCTTCCGATCCGCAATTCGCTCGACTTTGATTGAAGCGCGGCATTGAGATCAAGCGGAGCAGCCGTCGTCACGTCGCGATCTTTCGTCGCAGTGTCCGTCTCTTTGAGCGCAGGCTTTGCTGGACTCGCTGCCAGTTCCATCGCGCGCTCGGCCGAATCTATAAGCGCAGAGTCGTCGGGACGGCGTGTTGGCGCAGGAGGCTGCAACACCACCACGATCCCTGCGACGAGGAGCAGCGCGACGATGGTCCAGACGATTTTCATGCGGAACTCAACGAACTGTCAGCGGCGTTCGCGTGACAACAGAAGATTACCCGATTGGCCGGAGATTTCGCGCAACGCTTGTGCGGTACGCCTGAATGGACGGCACGATTCCCGCGATCGCGGCGAGGAACGTTGTTCCCATCGCTACGAGCACGGCGCTGCGTGCATCAAGTTCGGGCGAGATCACGATTCCATGCGCTTCACGTAGCCATGTTGTTGCGGAGAAGAGCACAATCGCGCAGAGCACAACGCCAGTGGCGGCGCCGACAAGTCCGACAAGCGTGCTTTCGGTGAGTACAAGCCAGAAAATGCGCGTGCGGCTTGCGCCAAGGACGCGCAGGATCGCGACTTGTCGACGACGCTCGTTCATTGAGTTGACCATGGACAAGAGAATGGCAGCGCCTGACGAAATCAGCGTGGCGATCGCCATCGCGACGAACAGAACGTCGATACTCGAAACGATGTCGAAGAGCCGTTGGACTTCGTTCGCAGGGATGGCAACCGTGATGGACCCGTCTCGCCGCAGGCGGTCGTACTGCGAGACAAGCGCGGGGGGCGCCGCAGCAGGATCGCGAGAAGGAAGTCGCATCAGGACTCCCGTGACGACGCGATCAGCCTCTGTGAGATCTGCGGCAGTGACGGTCTTGTGCGTTCCTTCGCGCTCGAATCGATCGTGTGCATGCAAGATCCAACTCGACTCGAGATCTGAGAAGAGTGCTCGATCGTGCGGTGAGCCTGTCGGCGCGAGAATGCCGACCACGGTGAATTCATACTCATCGTGCACGTGGGCGTGCTCGTCAACGCCTTCGCGCGACTTTCCGGAACCGTGCGTGACGAGCAACTTCGCGCCCATCCGAAGTCCAGTCTCGCGGGCGACACCGCTCCCAAGCACAATTTCAAAGTTGCGTTCGAACGGCCGCCCTTCTGCGAAAATCCATGGTTCTCCCGAGACGGGCTCAAACTTCGTGAAGAAGTCGGGTGCCGTTGCGACGACGGGGAAGGATCGGTAGCTGTCGCCCACCGCCATCGGGATGAACATGCTCCACGGGAAGCTGCTTCGAATCTCCTCGAGTTTGGCAGCATCAATCGGAGCTTTCGGCGGGTTCGCGTAGAAGATGCCATTCAAAACACTGACCAACGGACTGCCGTCGCGCGAGACGAGCAGATGCGCGTTGCCGGTACCGCGCTCGAATGCGGACTGCCCCGCGCTTCGCAACGAGAGAATGGCGAGGAGTAGACCTGCAGAAATTGCAACGAGCGCGATGACGATTGAGGTCGAGAGCGCACGGACACGGAGGCTTCGGAGAACGATGGAGAGGTCACTCATCGAGCACCCCCTTCGGTACGAGTCGCAGCGGTTTCACGACAAGGCTCGAGCCTTTCACGGCGCGCAAAGTGCGATTCAAGCGCCGGATCATGCGAAACGATGAGGAGCGCGGCGCCCTCATCACGGCACGCATCTCGCAAGACGCGCACCGCATTGAGTGCATTTTCAGGATCGAGTGAGGCAGTCGGTTCATCTGCAAGGACGAGCGTTGGTCGACACGCCAGCGCGCGCGCGATGGCGACACGTTGCTGTTGTCCAACCGAAAGTTCCTCGGCTAGCGCATCGAGGCGTTCGATTCCGAGCGAGCGAAGCAGCGATTCTGCACGGGCCGCCGCATCCGATTTCGGAAGATCGCTCATCAGGAGTGCAATGAGCACGTTCTCACGTGCGGAGAAACCCTGAAGCAGATTGAACGTTTGGAAGACCATCCCGATCGATTGGCCGCGGAAACGATCGCGCGCTGCACCGCGCAGGGCGTGGATATCGGTGCCTCCGACACGGATCGAGCCGCGCATCGGGTCAAGAAGGCCAGCGATCAACTGCAGCAGCGTGCTCTTCCCGCATCCAGAATGCCCCACGAGGAGCATTTCTTCGCCCGCCGCGAGCGTAAGGCTCGGGAGTTTGAGTTCAAAACCGGATGGGTAGCGAAACCCGAGCGATGCGATCTCGAGCGCGGGCGCGGAGTTCGTGATGGATGTGGTGGCGCTCATCTGAGTTCGTAGCAAGCGGGTCCGGTCGAGATAGAAGTTGCAAGTCGCGCAACGGGAACGAACGTCCGAAGTGGGAATTGCAGAGCCCTACTGTATCCAATCTGCGAACCGCGCTTCGCGTGTGGCGTAGAGAAGTTGCTGCATATGCGGGGGCATCGTGCGGCACTGGACGGAACGCATGGAACGCGACGACTTCAATGAGCGACGTGAGCGCGATGCGATTGAATCGCAGGAATCTACGGGAGGCTGCAATCGCGAGAGCGGGGAGAGCGAGTCGCCTTCCTCGGAAATCGGCGAGCGGCCGCTCGACGCGGGTTTGGCGCCCATACGAAGCGTCTTCGATCCGATGGCGGGAGTCCCGGGGAACAGCGAAGGTACCCGCGGGCCGTTTGGTGCGGCGAGTATTTCGTTGCTTCTCGATCTCCTCGTCGAACGAACGCGCGCGCAGGCATGGAGTATCGAACGGCAACGTGCGCATGCACGAGCGCTGCTTCATCTCTCCCGCGAGTATTGGTTCTCCGATGAAGAGTCCGCAGTGCTGTGTGCGTTTCTCGGCTGAATGGGATGGGTGGACGATGAGACCCGTGACGCTGCGGCTACTCTCTCGGGCATGAGGCATCGATCGGGACATCATGCGAGACACGAGGTTGGTCGGTCCGCGCGTTCGCGCCGTGACGATGTTTGCGCAGTCGTAATCGCTCTCGGTGTGTTGTTGGGCCAAGGCTGTACACGACGTGGGAAGACGATCGATGGTGATATCACGCAACATGTCGACCAGGCCACGGGCACGTCCGTGGCGGGGGACGTCGGGGCCACACGCTCGCACATCGACGCACTACAGCAACTTGCCAATCCGTGGGTTGATGCTGCAACCGGACTTTCCCTTCTCCGAGAAGGTGACTCGGCGCGGCCACTCCGGCTTGTTTCGTTTTCCGTCGAAACGAAACCGCACGAGTGGTATGCGGAGTTTCCAAACGAGACCTCGCGTCCATCACACGTTGCATGGCGTGCGGAGTATCGACTTGCGCCGCATTCCGAAGGACGCGAAGACTTCGACGCGGACGCGAAATTCGTTGTCGTCGAAGAGCGCGGAGACCGACGTCTCACGGCCGAGGGTGTGCGGATTGACCGAAAGTTTCTCGTTCGCGGGCTCGCGACGGGTCGCGCGATTGTGCTCGATGTCCCGCTTCGCTCTGTCGAGAGCGGTCGACTCGAGCTCTTTCTGCATGGCGCGGAAGTGACTCCTGAAATTGGTGCCACGCATGTGCTCATCGAACTCGCGCGTGATGAATCAACGAGATTGGAACTTCGAGTTCGCGCGCCGATCACAAGATGAGAGCTGCTCGAAAACGAACACGACCAGATCTTTCGATCTGGTCGCGTTCTGGATCGGCCCGTGGTTCGTGAGCGAGGTGTCCCTTTCCCTGTCCCTCGCGAGAACCGTGCGAAGACTTGCCCCTCTTGCGAAGTCTTCGCTGCCTCAACGTCCGCCGCGGCTCTGGATGCGCAGGATTTCTACGCGTCCATCGTCCGAGCCGTCGGCGGGGACCCGACATGTGATTCATTCCCAGCCGTTTGAGCCGAAGTCAGGACGCTCATCGTCGCGAGGTTCTTCGGGACGTTGGTTCCGTTCGCGCTCACGGTTCGATTGCTCGATCATGCGCCGGAGGTACGCGTTCTCGCGACGGGTCGCTTCGAGATCGAAGACGAGGTACTTCACGCTGAGTCGCAGGTAATCGAGTGCGTCTTGGAGTTCGTTGACGGAGCTCTGCACGCGTTCGCGTCGGGCGGTCGCACTGTCGGCGGCCTCAACAGCGGTTGGTGCTTGGCTCGCTGGCAACTCACGAATTCGCTCAAGAATCTGGTTCATCTTCTCTTGGAAGTTGATCTCGTCCATGTGTCTTTCTCCTCTTCGGTTGTGCGCTCTGTGTCGCGGGATACGCGACGGGAAAGACATTGCAACCGTCGTGCCAGCGTGGAGTGTGGATCGAAGAGGAACGCGCGAACGCACCGAAAGCCCGTTCTTCCCGGGCGTGCCAATACGGTCGTTGCAGCCGGAGGTTGATTCGTGTGGTTTGGTGCATCGGTGTTGCGAAGTTGCAACACCCGTTCAACACCCGTGCAACACCCGTGCAACAATCGAACGACAATCCGTGCAACAGCGCGTGCCAACGTGCATGGCAGAGTGCTCGTCACGGTCTTCGTCACGGTCTTCGTCACGGCGCGCGCGATGCGTGCGAGAACAGGGGAGAGCGGGCGAGAGCAGGATGGAGCAGGGGCGGCTTAGCGGCTTCGATCGAAGCGGCGCAGTGTCGCGAGTGCGGCCTCAGGCGCGCCGGCGAGCAACGGCTGGACATCGACGCGGCGACGGCGGAAATCGCCAATGAGCCGGTGGAGCGTCACATCGCGGTCGCGCGACCACTCCTTGTAAAAGGCTTCGAGTTCGATGCGGGTGAAGCGCGAAAGCGGGTCGTCGAGACCGGATTGCGCGATCGCCCAATCGATCAGTTTGGAAGAGCCGTCAAAGCGGTAGAGCCCTAGCAGGTTCTTGAGACGCCGCTCGGGTGTGAGGAATGGGTCGGTCGTGTCCGGCGGAAGCTCCGACATCGCCTGCTCGGGACGCTTCTTTGCGATCTGCCCGAGCCAACCGCCTTCCGAAGCGATCTCGCGGGCGGCAAAGGTGTGCTCGGCCGCACCGGTTCCCTCGACGACTTCAAGATCTGCTCCGCTCGCGAGGAGTGTCTTGAGACCTACCGCGCCGAACTTGATCCAAAGTCGTTGGTCGCGCACCGAACCGCGGGTCAGTGACTCAACGCGCGAGATGGTTCCCGCACCCCATTCTGGGCGTTGACGGTGGCGAACCTGCATTCCTTGCGTGTACATCGTGGGGGTGAGCATGTCTTTTCGTCTCTGAATCCGCGTGCTGTCTTGTGTGTGATCGCGGGTGTCTTGTCGCTCGGTCTATCTATTGGGGCGCTCGACAGAGCTTTGTGGGATCTTCGACAGATCTTGTTCGTGTATCGAGTGTCGCTTCCAACGCGCTTGTTCGCACTTTCGCGCTCGCGCGGCGACTCTTTCGTCCGTTCTCTCTCAACATTCGTGAACCCGAAGGTGAACCTCAAGAACGCTGGTGTTGTTTCGTCGGCCGAAGCGAAGAAGTTCCCGCAACGGATCTATTTTCAATCGCTCGCTCCGAGTTGGCCGGGAGTGCGTTGACGTCTCTCGCAGTCGGTTCCGCCATGCTTCGTCGATCGGCATTTGTCCAAAACAATCTCATTTGTCACACCGTAGCCCAAGGCGTGGTAGCGCGACAAAGGAACGCGAAATCATCTGACGAACTCGCCGAGCACTTCATGTGACATGTTGTCACGCCGTCACGCCGTCATGCCGTCACGCCGTCATGTCGTCATGTCGTCATGCCGTGTGACACCAGAATCGTTCGATCCAACCTGTGAACTCGAGAAGTAAGCTCAAGAAGTAAGCTCAAGAAGTAAGCTCAAGAAGCGCCTTCTATAAGAGCCTTCTCGAAGTGTTCTCGCGAATAATCCGCGCGAAGTGAACCCGCGTTTTGAATTCAGGTGCTGAATCCAGTCTGCGAACTCGCCTTTGCTCTCGTGTCCTGAACTCGTGCCTGAGATTCCGTGCTCGAAATCACTTGCTCGAAATCACTTGCTCGAAATCAATTGCTCGAGATCAATTGCTCGAGATCACGTGCTCACGATCACGTGTTTTGGACGCGAGAACTGCCCTCAAGTTGTGTGCCGAACACCCTCGAAGCCTCGCTCAATCAGAGACCGCCAATCCACGAACCGACTTCTGTCTCGGCCGGTGGGGCAGCTCATCTCCGCATTCTGCGTGCTGTCGTGGGCCCTCGGAGTGTAGCACAATCCAACCTTGTGCAAGTCCATAGAGCTCGAAATGCCAGAGTTCACGGATGGGTGCTTGAAGTGGAGGGTGACCCAAGGCGTGACGTGACGTGACGAGTGACGTGACGAGTGAAGTGGAGCGTGACGTGGAGCGTGACGTGGAGAGTGAAGCGGAGTTTGAGGGGGAGCTTGCAAGGCACCGACACTTTCGGAGGGTCGGGGTTCGCTAGGCTACTGCCATATGTCCTTGCCCAACACGCTCCGACTTGCATTCCTCGGCGATATCAACGGAGCACCCGGCCGAATGGCTCTCGACCAACAACTGCCGGTCCTTCGAGAGCGTTTCAGGCCCGATCGAATCGTTGCGAATGCTGAGAATGCGCGGAATGGATCGGGCTTGACGCCGGAGTTATTCGATCAGTTTCGTCGGTTGGGCATCGATGCCTGTACCCTCGGGGATCACGCGTTCCGGGAGCAGAAGATCCTTCCCTATCTTGATGATCCGACAAAGGCGGTTTCACGGCCAGCCAATCTGTCGGCGCGGACGCCCGGAAAGCGTGTCATTCGAATTCCCGCCGACGAACGTTGTCCACGCGACGTGTTCGTGATCACGCTGCTTGGTCGAATCCACATCGGGTCGGTGCAAGCGAACGATCCGTTTGAATGCGCGGATGAACTCCTCGCGGCGATGCCGGAACGCCATCCGATCGTCCTCGTGGAAGCACACATGGAAGTGACCAGTGAGAAGGCTGCACTTGCCCATCACCTCGATGGACGTGTTGCGGCGGTCTTGGGTACGCACACGCATGTTCCGACCGCAGACGAACGTATTCTTCGGAAGGGCACCGCATTTCAGACGGATGTCGGAATGACTGGCCCCCACGACAGCGTGATCGGTCGTCGAACAGAAGCGGTACTCAAGCATTTCACCACAGGTGTTCATGTGCCGTTCGACATGGGCTCAGGCGGCGAGGCAGTGCAGGGCGCGCTTGTCGAGATTGACCTTGCGTCCGGGCGCGCGCGATCGATTGAGCGCATCAACTTGCCTGCGCGTGTTCCGCAGCGAACGTGATGAATCCTCCAACGTGCTGCGGCGCGTATGTCTCTGCCATTCGGAAGCGCGTTCGTGCATACAAACGTCGCGCGCGCGAGACCGTCACGCCCCAAATCCTCCGCCACCGGGCGTCTCAACAGTGAAACGATCTCCCGGGGCGCATTCCGTGGAGAAGACAGAGTTCAATCGTTGGCGTTCGCGGTCGTGGCGTTGGAGGAACTGGCATCCGCAGGCCCCAGCGCTGCCGCCCGCGAGCCCCTGGGGTGCGGTTGTGCGACGCGAGGCAAAGAACGAGAGTGTGACGGGCTCACGGAATTCATATGTTCGCACGAGGCCATCACCGCCCTGATGCGCACCGTGTCCACCTGAATACGAACGACGCATGAATCGTCGAATGATCACAGGCGCACGGCGCTCCAACACATCGATGTCCGTGAGTCGAGTGTTGGACATATGCACGTGCACGGCACTTGCACCGTCTGTCGTGGGCCCAGCGCCAGCTCCTCCTCCGAGCGTTTCATAGACCGTAAAGCGGTCGCTCCCGAAGAGCACGTTGTTCATGGTGCTCTGACTTTCCGCAGCAAATCCTAGTGCGGCGATGAGTGTTGCCACGACGGACTGGCTTGTCTCCACGTTCCCCGCGACGACGGGCGGACATCGCTGTGGATCGGCTTCGAACGGTGGATGAAGCATTCCAGAAGGAAGGTCAATATCGACGGAGCGCAGCAGCCCCTCGTTCATCGGAATCGGTTCGTCGAGAAGGAGACGGAGCACGTAGAGCGTTGCGGCGCGGGTCACCGCAAGTGGCGCGTTGAAGTTCGCCGCGTGAACGGGTGCCGAACCCTCAAACGAGATAGAAAGTCGATGTTCGCCCGCGGACGTCACACGCTCCAGAGTGACTGTCATGGAGGAGCCATCGTCGAGTGAACGTGTCGCGGAGAAACGGTCGGATGACATTCGTTCGAGGGCGCGACGCATGGCACGGTCGGCGCGCGCAAGTTCATTTTCGCAGCGTGCTGAGAACGTTGCACCAAGTTCGCGAGCAAGCGTCGCAACTTGCGCAATGCCGTACCGGGTTGCAGCGATCTGTGCCTCAAGATCGGCGACGTTCTCATCTGGATTTCGTGAAGGGAATCGGCCGGTGGCGAATCTCGCTCGTGCCGCATTGCGATCAAA
The DNA here is from genome assembly GCA_903911205.1 of uncultured bacterium. Taxonomy (GTDB): domain Bacteria; phylum Planctomycetota; class Phycisphaerae; order Phycisphaerales; family SM1A02; genus QWPT01. The sequence goes on along the minus strand of CAIWCL010000174.1, from coordinate 14,977 downwards.
ATCTCCACGTGTGACGGCGAGAAATGGCGCGAGTACGACGCCTTCCTCTTCGAGTGTCCGCGCGTCAGGTGGGAAAGAGCCCGGACGTGTGCCGCCAATCTCAGCGTGGTGGGCGCGTACGGCGACATAGGCCACTCGACGACCGTCTACAAAGACAGGAGCGACCGTCGTGACGTCGGGAAGGTGCGAACCACCGAATGCAGGATGATTCGTGACGGCAACGTCCCCCTCCGTGAGTGAGAGTGCTTGCGCGACGAGACGGGTGCAAACGCCAAGTGCCCCGAGATGGACGGGGAGATGCGGAGCGTTCTGAACGAGTGTGCCATGCTCATCGAGAATTGCACATGAGAAGTCGAGTCGGTCGCGAATGTTCGGGCTGAGCGCTGTGCGCTCGAGGACATTGCCCATGGCAATCGCGATTGCCTCAATGCGCGCCGCAAAGAGCTCCTGTTCCGCGCGACTCGCGCGCGGCGCGTGTGGTGCGACTCGCTCGGCGACGAGATCGCCAGAGGAGTGCATGCGCGCTCGCCAGGAACGGTCGATGACGACGGTCTCACCTGCATCGGTGAGAATGGCGGGACCTTCGATGATCTCCTGTGCTGCGAGCATACTTCGATGGATGGAGCGCGCATCGACGAGCGCGCCTTCCGAACGCATCAAAACGCTTGTCGCGCTGCGACCTGCCTCAAGCGGCATGGACGTGTGTGAGGTGTGCTGCGGCTTCCATTGGGGGTTCCATTCCCCAGATGCATCGGCGCGTACACAGACGTTGATGGAGACGAGTTCGATCAGGCGGGGCGGCGGCTCATATCCGAAGAGCTCCTGGAACCGCGTTGTGAACGTGGTTTGCATTTCGTCTGGGGCTGCGAATGGCACGGTGATCGATGACTCTTGGCCAGCGAGACGGAGTAGGGCGGTGACGGTTTCACTGAAAGTGTCCGTAAATCCGTCGTGTCGCAGTGCGGAGGCTGCTTCGTGTTGCGCTTCTTCCGCGGCTCTTTTTGTTGCGTCCCAGTCGCGCGAGAGCGGCGTGAGCAGCGTTCGTGTTGCGAACCTCGCCGGCGTCGCCGCGAAGACGCCCTCCGCGCAGAGAAATCCTGCAAAACGTGGGAAAATGATGCGATCGAGTTTGAGTCGATCCGCGATGGCGCATGCGTGTTGGCCACCAGCGCCTCCGAATGCGATCAGGGCATGGCCTTTGGGATCCACGCCATCACGCACACAGAGTGTTTCAATCGCGAGCGCCATGCGCGCGTTCGCGATGTCGAGCAATGCGTCCAGAGTGGCATTGGGATCGAGGCCACGTTGGTGCGAAAGATCGTGAAGTGCGTCCTCTGCTCGCTTTCGATCGAGGCTCATGGCGCCGATACCTGTCGCCATGCGTCCCGAGAGGAGATTGATGTCCGTGACGGTCAGAGGTCCGCCGCGGCCGTAGCAGGCAGGTCCAGGATTCGCGCCGGCGCTCTCGGGTCCAACTTCAAGTGCGCCATCGCGAACGCGACAGAGAGAACCGCCTCCTGCAGCGACGCTGTCAACCGCCGCGCTCGGTGCAGCGACAGTCATGCCGGCAAGACGCGACTCGGTTCGCTGTGCGATTTCTCCTGACTTTGCGCGCGAAACATCTGAACTTGTTCCGCCCATATCGAAGCCAACGGCGCAATCGATGCCATGGCGACGGGCAATGGTCGCGACGGCACGCGCTCCGCCCGCAGGGCCGGAGTAGAGGGTGTCGCGGGCGAGAAATCGATTGCTTGGCTGAAGGACGCCCGCGCTGGTGAAGACAAACGTATTCGTACCGGGAGTCGATGCGCTCTTTGTTGCATCGAGGACGAAGTTGTCGAGTACGGGCGCGATACGGGCGTGTACGCAGGCAGTTTCAGTGCGCGTGAGGAGTCGCGGATGCGGCGCGATATCGCGTGCAGCCACCGCGGAAAATCCGCGCTCTCGAAGGTTGCTTGCGATCTCTTGTTCACGATCGTTGGTGAGTGCGTGGGCAAGCGAAACGACGATGGAATCACAACCTGATGTGCGAAGCGCGACTGCCGCGTCACACTGTTCGGCCAGTGTCGCGACGACATCGGTCACTCCCTCCGCGAGCGTTCTTTCGCGGAGATCCCGCACAGCCTGCGCGAGACGGCGTGTTCGCACGGGAACTCGGGCGAAGAGATTTTCGCGCGTTTGATCACCAATTTCGACAACGCCTGTTAAGTCCTCGGAAACGAGGACTCCAACGCGCGCTCCACGTCCCTCGAGAAGGGCATTGGTGCCGCGGGTGGTTGAGAGTCGAATTTCGATGGCGGGAAGTGGTGCGTCGAGTGGTGTCTCGGTCACCAGATGGAGGCCGAGGCGTGCCGCATCGATGCATGATCCGCGTCGCGAAAATCTCACAGGAGTCCCGAGACGTGCCGCGAGCATCGGACGCATCGCGGATGCAAATCGAAGTCGATTTCCACGTTGACCGAGGACCAGTGTGGGAGTGTCCTGCGCGCGGCGCTGCCGCGTGTGCTCTCGATCTTCTCCGAGCGTTCGGTCTTCACGAATCGCGGGCTTTGCCTCAAAGGAGGTGGAGTTGAAGGTGGCAGATTCAGAGTGCTCACCCTCGGATGTCTCGCTCTCCGACACCTCGCTCTCAAATCCCCGAGTGTGCAACTCTTCGAGAGACCAATCGGTGAGCACGTCGTCTGGAAGCACCAAACCTGCAGCTGGCGCGATGTCCGCCTCGACGTAGGGCTGTGTGTCGTCACTGGCGGACTCCACCGACAGGAGTGTCGCGAGGATGGTGCCATCGGAGGGCACTTTGACGCGACGCATCACGCCGTTGGGTGTTCGGGCGACGAGATCGGTGAAGGTGCCACCGGTATCGAGTGCAACGATCCAGCGCGGGATGGATGCGGGGAAGGTCTGTTCGCTCTGAGGAGGCACGGTCGGGTATTCTGCCCGGATGAGCCCTTCTCGTGCGGCCATCTTTTTCGCAGCTGCGATTCCCTTGTTGTCGGCGTGCGCCGATGGCAACGATGCGAATCAGCGTTCGTCCGATGACTCGGAGCGGCGCAGCGCGGTGACCGCACCAACCTCGGGCAGCGCCGAGCGTCCCGCCGAGCGTCCCGCCGAGCGTCCAAGCGAAGCGGTGAGCGGTGCGGTCGAAACGCCGGCCGTACTGGGGCCGGTGCATCAACTGGTCGTTCGCGACCTCGACGGTAATCCATTTCCGCTTTCCAAACTTGCTGGTCGACCGATGATCATCGAGATCTGGGCGACATGGTGCGGCCCGTGTCGGAAGAACCGGGCAACCGTCCACGAACTCCTTCCGACGATGCCCAAGCGCCTCGCCATCGTGGGCATCTCTGTGGATACGGGTTCGAACCTTGTGAAGAACTTTCTCAAGTCAAACCCTGCGAACGAGTTTGAGTTGATGGCGACACCGGAATTCATGGAGTTTGTGAGTTTGCGCAATCCTTCACCGTCCATTCCGAAGACGATGTATGTGGACTCAAAGGGGCGAGTTGCGGACCTTGCGGAAGGAACGCAGAGCGCGAAGTGGCTCGCCGCAATGGCGAAGAATCTCCGGTAGCCGATGGACGACGAAGCTCGACACGATGCACGAAATCCCGCTGAAGTAGCGCCTCGCCTCGGGCACGACCGCGACGCAGAAGGCGGAGAAGCGGACGCCCGACGGAGCCAGCGTGGCGCGCGTCCTGTCGCGTTCATCGTGACCGATTTTGCCTATTTTCTTGCGGCGATCCTCACACTCCCGTTCTGGTTCACGCGAATGTGGTGGACCGGAAAGCTCCGCACAGATTGGCGAGCACGCTTTGGTGAGGGTCTCGTGCATCCACGTACCCAGCGGCCCCGCGTGCTGATTCACGGTGTGTCGGTTGGTGAAGTCAATGCGATTCGTGGGCTCGTCATGCGACTCGCGGGTGATCGCTTGCGGCCAGAGATCTTCGTGAGTTCAACGACGGATACAGGGTTTCAACGGGCAGAAGCGCTCTTCGGACGCTCGCATCAGGTGGTCCGGACTCCGCTCGATTTCACCTTCGCGATGCGACATTGGCTTGATCGCGTACAGCCCGATCTCATCGTGCTCGTCGAACTTGAACTTTGGCCGAACATGACGCGACTCGCGGAAATGCGACGCATTCCTGTGGTGGTTGTAAATGGTCGCCTCAGCGACCGTTCGATCCGGCGCTATCGACGTGTGCAGCGATTCGTGCGAGGTATGTTCGAGCGCGCGACGATTGTTCTTGCGCAGAATCGCGCATCGGCAGATCGGTTTGCCGAACTTGGCGCCCCGGAAGTTCTCGTGACGGGAAACATGAAATGGGATTCGGTTGAGATCACGGACGACGTGCCGGGTAGCAGCCAGTTGCGCGAAGCACTTGGCATTCCGAAGGGTGTTCCTTTGGTGGTCGCCGGAAGCACAGAGCCCGGTGAGGAAGTGCTTCTTCGTGATGCGTTGCCTGAAGGAGCCCGACTGTTGATCGCGCCCCGCAAGCCGGAGTGGTTTGACGGAGTGTGTGCGAATCTTCCGGGATGTGTTCGTCGCTCGCGTAAAGAAAAGGGCACGGCCGACACGAGGTTCTTTGTACTCGACACCATCGGTGAATTGCGCATGGCATATGCGCTCTCTGATGTTGTCGTGATGGGGCGCAGTTTTGGGAAACTCTATGGAAGTGATCCGATCGAACCTGCGAGCCTTGGGAAGCCAGTCGTGATCGGTCCGCGGGTCGCCGACTTTCGGGATGTTGTCGAAGCCTTCCTCAAGCACGGCGGTATCGTGCAGGTCGATGGGAGTGCTCTCAAGTCGACGCTTGCGGAACTCGCCGCCGATCCGAGGAAACGCGCTGAGATTGCATACCGTGGTCGCGAAACGATTCGTCGCGAACAGGGCGGCACGTCGCGTACAAGCGAGGTGCTCTTGGCACTCCTTGCGACGCATGCCTGATATCTTCACGGAATGCCATTCGCTGAACGTCGTACGAACGCTGAAGTTGCTGCTTGCTTTGAGGAACTCGCGGTTCTCGCAGAGATCCTCGGTGCGAACGTTTTCAAAGTGAATGCCTTCCGTCGCGCAGCGCGTGCGGTCGAGGGGCTCGCGATCGAGGCATGCACGATGGAACCTGCCGCCCTCAAAGAGATTGACGGGCTGGGCGCATCGACTGCGGCGAAGATCCACGAATTTTCGACGACCGGAACGATGTCCGAACTTGAAGAACTGCGCTCGCAGGTGCCCGCGGGTCTCAAGGAAGTGCTGGCCATTCAAGGCATTGGTCCGAAGACGGCACGTGCGATGTGGACCGAACTCGGTGTCGTTGATCTCGCGACCCTCAAGACCGCGATGGACGCAGGCAAGCTTGCGACGTTGCCGAGGATGGGTGACAAGTCGATTGCAAAGATGAAGGAGGCGATTGCCTTCGCGGAAACCGCAAGAGGTCGCATTCGTATCGGAGAAGCATTACCGCTCGCGGACGCGTTGGTCTTGGAACTCGGCAAAATTGCGGGCGTGGAACGTATCGCCTTTGCGGGGAGCCTGCGCCGTGGTCGTGAAACGATCGGCGATCTTGACATCCTTGCGAGTGCGCGTGATCCGAAGCAGTTGATGGACGTTTTCTGCGGACGCCCGGACGTCGCGCGTGTGCTCGGTCACGGTGAGACGAAGTCAAGTGTGCTGACAAAGTCGGGCGTGCAAATTGATCTGCGCGTCGTGCCGCTAGACCGCTTCGGTGCAGCGCTCATGTATTTCACGGGAAGCAAGGATCACAACATTCGCATGCGTGAGCGCGCGATCTCGCAGGGTATGCGTCTGAATGAATATGGACTCTTCCGGGCAGGCGCGGATGGCGAGGTTCCCGCGAGCACGGCGCCGCTGGCAGCAGCGAGCGAAGAGGATGTCTACGCAGCACTCGGGCTTGATTGGGTGCCGCCGACCGCGCGCGAAGATCGCGGTGAGATGGAGCGATTCGCGCGTGTATCCCCGCGCACACGTGTCGTGGAGGCCTCGGATATCCGAGCAGAACTTCACTGTCACACGCGCGCCTCGGATGGCGCGCTCACGATCGAGCAAATCGTTGCGGAAGCAGAGCGCCGTGGATTTCACACGATTGCTATCACCGATCACTCGAAGAGCCAATTCCAAGCGAACGGTCTCGATGAAGTTCGCCTGCGCGCACACATCAAGGCGATCCACGCGGCGCGTGAACAGTTCCCGAAGATGCAGATCTGGGCTGGCAGCGAAGTTGACATTCTGACGGAGGGATCGCTCGATTACGCAGACGACATCCTTGCCGAACTTGACTGGGTCGTCGCGAGCCCGCACGCGGCGCTCAAACAAGAGCCGCGAATCGCGACGGATCGATTGTTGAAAGCGATTCGTCATCCGCTCGTGCATGTGATCGGGCATCCGACTGGTCGACTCGTGCATGGGCGACCTGGTCTCGAGCCAGCGATGGCAGAGATCTACGCTGCTGCGAGGGAACACAACACAGCGCTCGAACTAAACAGTCATCACATGCGCCTTGATCTTCGTGACGTGCATGTGCGCGCCGCGATGGAAGCAGGTTGCATGGTCGCGATCGACTGCGACGTACATGCGATCGAGGATTTCGACGAACTTCGCTATGGCATCCTGACCGCGCAGCGTGGGTTGTTGCCGGTTGCGCAATGTCTCAATGCACTCGATGCGAAGGCGCTCGACGCGTGGCGGCGCAAGAAGCGATGTTGATGCGAGGCGAACCGGAGTGACGCGTGGTGTGTGAGGCGTGGCTTCTAGGGCGGGGCTGCTAAGGCGGGGTTTCTAAGGAAGGGCTTGTGGGTTGGGGAATGTGGCGTTTTTCTCAGCCAATCAGTTCATTCAGCCCACATCCCCAAGCCCGAGCGCCTCGCCGTAGGTCGTGAGAACACGGCGTCGCAGCAGACGTTCTTCGTCGGCAGAGAGAAGCGGGCTCCGCACGATCCAATCGCTCGCGTCCCGACGAGCGCGTTCGAGAAGCCCCAGGTCCTTCGAGAGATCTGCGACTTTGAACGGAGGGAGGCCGCTCTGGCGCGCCCCGAAGAGTTCGCCGGGGCCGCGGATCGCGAGATCGAGTTCAGAAATCCGAAAGCCATCGTCGGATTGCTTGATCGCCTCGAGACGTGCACGACCGTCGTCGGTCGTGGCATCTGCGATGAGGACGCAGACGCCGCCTTTGGGCCCGCGTCCAACGCGGCCGCGCAACTGGTGAAGTTGTGCGAGTCCAAAGCGATCGGCGTGCTCGATCACCATCACGGTTGCGTTGGGTACGTCCACTCCAACTTCGATGACGACCGTTGCAACGAGCGCATCAATCTCACCGGCGCGGAAGCGGTCCATGATCGCATCTCGATCAGCGGATTTCATGCGACCGTGCATTGCGGCGAGTCGTGCGCCGGCAAGCGGACCGGCGGCAAGTGCATCGAGATGGCTCGCGACATCTTTGAGCCCGAGATCGGACTCTTCCACTGCGGGCACCACGATAAAGGCCTGTTCGCCGCGGTCGATGCGCTCTCTGACAAAGCGATAGGCATCCGTGCCTCGCGATGCAGGCAAGACGCGCGTGTGGACTGGTGCGCGATCTTTCGGTCGATGTCGAATTGTCGATACATCGAGATCGCCATACACCGTGAGCGACAACGTGCGTGGAATTGGCGTTGCCGTCATCACAAGCATGTGCGGCGTTTGTCCGGACGGAGCCTTTCCGCGCAGTTCCGCCCGCTGCGCAACCCCGAAACGATGCTGCTCGTCGACGACCGCGAGCGCGAGAGCACGAAATCGAACGTCGCCTGTTAGAAGCGCGTGGGTGCCAATCACGATGTCAAGTTGTCCGAGTTCCGCCATGTCACGAACAAGTGCGCGCTCGCCCGCGGGCAAACTGCCCGTGAGCAGGCCGACTCTCACCGTCGTTCCGGCGAGGAATCGAGAGATCGACGCGTAGTGCTGTTCCGCGAGCAACTCCGTCGGAGCCATGAGCGTCGCCTGGTGACGATTGGTGACCGCGACGAGCATCGCGGCAAGAGCGACCGCGGTTTTGCCTGCGCCAACATCGCCTTGAAGCAAGCGATTCATGGGTTGCGTGTCGGCGAGGTCCTTCGCAATCTCGCGAAACGTGGCGAGTTGATCGGGGGTCAACGCGAACGGAAAGCGCGCGAGAATCTCCGCTTCAATTTTTGCGCCAATCGGGAGCGCTGGAGCTCCTTGTGCCGCACGCATACGACGCTTCATCGCAACCGCAAGTTGGAGGACGAGGAGCTCGTCGTAGGCGAGTCGAGTGCGCGCGGCGGCGAACGCTCCATCGTCGGATGGCGCATGCATGTCGTGGTACGCACCGTGTTGGCCGGAAAGCCCGATCAATCCGCGCTCCGCGAGATACGCCGGTGGGAGCAACTCAGGGATCGCCGCCGTCGCACGGTCGAGCACTTTCAGCACCGTGTCCTCGATCACGCGCGACGGGAGAGCTTCGCTTGACGGATAGACGGCACGCATGCGATCGCCGCGCGCAGGAGTCGTGGTACCTGCGACGACTTCGCTCCATTTCGGATTGACAAACTCGAGGTAGCCTCGCTCGAGTTTGGCCTTACCTTCCACGATGCCTTGTCGGCCCGGATGCAGTTTTCCTCGCATCCACGGCATGTTGAAAAAGACAAGCCGTGCGGTTCCCGTTCCGTCCTCAAGCGTTGCCTCAAGCCGAGGACGTTTCCCGAAGGCAGGTCGTACTGCGGCAAGTGTGCCGCGAATTGCAAGATTCGCTGACTGCTCCTCCGGGGGTTTCGCGGCGAGTGCGACGCAATGCGAATCAATGGAGCTCTCGCCGTGCTCCGCTTCGACTCGGAACGGAAAATGGCGGATGAGATCGGCGACGGTTCGAATGCCGAGATCCGCAAACGCTCGACGACGCGCATCGCTCACACCCGGAAGTGTGTCGATCAACTGCGAGAGGATGTCCTTTGTCGACTCTGCCACCCAAGCGTCCGTCGTTCGGAGGAAACGTGGTTCTGAAATCACTTGCGCGTACGGACAGATGAAGCCGAAAGCGCGGCACACAGGCGTGTGTCGAATTCGTGGCCGAAGGTAGCATATGACCCCGTGAAGCGTCCGCCGTTCGATCCAAAGCGCGCGAAGGGGAGCCTGTTTGAAGGCAGCCTCTTCGATCCCACGCCTGCGGTTCCACCGTCGACGCGGCAGGAGGCGAACGCGTCCAACGTCGAACGTGCTATCGCGCCTTCGACGGAGGAACCTCGCGCAGTCGTCGATCTTTCGGAGGATGCTGCGAGGTCAACAGTCCCCGCACGCACTGCACGGACCGAATCAACGACTTCGTCACCGGCTGCAGTCTCGGGTTCACTGTCGGCGGCGACACCGGGCGCAGTTGTATCGCGAGTCCACGAACTTTCAGTCTCTGCATTCAACGAACTGGTCGCTCGGACGCTAGAAGATTCGATGCGCGGGCAATTCCGCGTTGTCGGCGAGCTTGCGAATCTCTCGCGCAAGGGACATTGGTATTTCTCGATCAAGGATGCGCGGGCAGTGCTGCCTTGTGTGATGTGGCAATCGGATGCGGCGCGCGTCGCCTTCACGCCGAAGGAAGGTGACGCGGTCATCGTGACCGGAAAGATCGGTCACTACACACCGCACGGGAAAACGCAGCTCTATGCAACAAAGATTGAGCCGCAGGGCGTTGGAGCGCTTGAGCTCGAATTCCAACGCCTCGTGAAAGATCTCCGAGAAAAGGGCTATTTCGCCGACGAGCGTAAGAAGCCGTTGCCGCCAAATCCGCGCCGTGTCGCCGTGGTCACGAGTGCCTCTGGAGCAGCGCTTCAAGATGTGCTCAAGACGGCGCGCGAGCGTCGCGCTGGCGTGGAGTTTCTTGTCATCGATGTGCGTGTTCAGGGTGAAGGCGCGGCAGCCGAAGTGGCGCGGGCGATTCGTGCCATTGATCGATTTTCAGCAGAACGCGCGATTGATGCGGTCATCGTCACCCGAGGCGGTGGATCGCGCGAGGATCTTTGGGCATTCAATGATCGTGCGGTCGCGGACGCTGCCTACGCGCTTCGCGTGCCGCTCGTGGCTGCGATCGGTCACGAGATCGACACAAGTATCATCGAGTTGGTCGCCGATCGTCGCGCGAGTACGCCGACGCAGGCTGTGATGCATCTCCTGCCCGACACGGCAGCGTTGGTCGAACGTGTGGATCGTGCGGCGCGTGATCTTCGGAATGCCATGCGATGGGCGCTTCAATCGCGGCGTGAAGCGGTCGCGCGATTCGAGCGCGCCCATCAACAGGTGTCGCCTGCACTGCGTATCGCGCGTACCCGTGCACGGCTTGATCGGACATCGGTTGCGCTCCGCACAGCGATTTTGGACAGTGTGAGGTTGCAACGTCGGACGCTTGATGCGCTGGGTGCGCGACTTGCCGAGCAGGCTCCGTCGGCACGTGCGGCGGCTGCTCGCGCGGCGATCGATGCACTCGGGCCACGGCTCGAGCGCGCGATGCGCGCACGCCTCGGGGTGGAACGTTCCGAACTCTTGAATCTCGAGCGACGTCTCCGTTCGGCGGGACCAGAGGAGACGCTCGCACGTGGCTATTCGATTGTGACAACCGCTTCGGGTGGGCTAGTTCGGTCGATCAGCGATGCGCAGGTAGGGGACAGGCTCTCGATTCTCGTCGCAGATGGGACTCTTGGAGTGCAAGTCGAACCGTTCATCGATTCGCGAACGGAGCGCAAGGATGTGGTGGCATACGAAGAAGTCGCGCTGAATATTCAAAAAAATGTTCGACGAAAAAAGAGCCCAGGAACTTCTGCCGAAGTTGGAGAGTCCGCTGACGAGTCGTGATACAACGCGTCATGTCGAAGTGGCGTCATATCGAAGTGGCGTCATATCGAAGTGGCGTCATCTCGAAGTGGCTTTCCATCGAAGAGGCGAAGCGTTGTGGGCGGCTTGTACGGAGATGGATGACTGCGTGAGCCGCGTTGATTGTTGCGTTGTACTTTTGGTTGTTGGGCGTGAGTGCCGGTTGTCGTAGCGTGTCCGGCCTGTCATGCGACGTTCAGTGTGGTTTCTTGGAAAGTTGAGTTTCGAGTTCGGAGTCAACTATGTCGAAAAAGAAAGACGGAACAGGTGAGTTGAGCGTCGATGGCGCGGCGAGGGTTGATCCGACGATCGCTCAGCTTTCCTATGAAGACGCCATGAAAGAGCTTGAGGAACTTGTCGAGCGCATCGAACAAGGGGATGTTGGGCTTGAAGCGAGTCTCGCGTCGTATCGACGAGGCGAGCAGTTACTTCGACACCTCAAGGGTTTGCTCGATCGGGCAGAGACCACGGTGCGGACGATGAGCCTCGCGGAGGCGGAACGAGGTATGACCGAGGTATGACCGAGGTATGACCGAGGTATGACCGAGGCATGAGCGAGGGATCTCACAAGGCATGACGGCGTAGAAAGCGTCACCGCGCCTTGCGACCGATCGCATGATGGTCGGGCTGCATCGGGTTGGCATACGCCCTCGGGTTGAACGATGAGGTTTCAGCGATGGCGGGCAGGAGCGTCCATGGGTTACCTTGGACAACGTGGGGGACAATCAGGAAGGCGACCAGAAGGGCGACCATGAGGGCACTTCGGACAATCTCGGGAAACCTCCGGAATCGCTCTGAAACGATGGACAGCAGAGGTTGAGCGCTTGGCAGTCGCGAGAAATCGCCGTTTGAAGAATTGATCGTGATCCATGTCGGGAGACACCGAATTCAATCTCTTTCTTGCGATCTGGGCACCCACGGTGGTTGGAGGGCTCTTCGCATTTCTCTTCGGGGCTTGCGCGGGGAGCTTTCTCAACGTCCTTGTCTGGCGACTTCCGACGGGGCAGTCGGTGGTGACACCGCCTTCGCGGTGTCCGAAGTGCGGCCATCGGCTTCGTTGGCACGAAAACCTTCCCATTCTCGGTTGGCTTCTCTTGCGTGGACGGTGTAGTGCCTGTCGGGTTCGCATCAGTCCGCAGTACCCACTGGTCGAATTGTTGGTCGCGTGCTTATTCCTCGCGACGTTTCTCGCGTTCTACGCGCCCTTCGATCGCGGGGTGATGAGCCCGATGCACGACGCCGCGAGTGCCTGGTGGCACTTGCAGGGATTTGCGCGGTCTTGGCCGGCGTTCGTTGTGGTGGTGATAGCCATCTCTGGCCTCGTCGCGATGACGATCGTTGATGCGAAGACGATGCTCATTCCGGTTGAGATCCCAACTGCGGTCGCCGTCGTTGCGTTCGTTGGTTGGCTCATACAGGGCTTTCTTCCCGAGTCGCGCAGTTTGCGCGAGTTCGTGCCGATCCCGGTCGCGAGTTGGACGGTGACCTTCGGTGCGGTTGGCATGATGCTTGGCCTCGGTGTCTCTCGCTGGTTGGTCGCCACAGGGCGGCTCCGGCCTTCGTTTGCCGATTGGGCGGACCACGTGAAGGAGGGCGACGACGGTTCCGCCTATCCGCACGCACGCCGCGAGATGTTGGTCGAACTCGCATTCGTTCTCCCGGGCATCGCCGGCGCGGGTGTTGCATGCGTGCTGGCGGGCCTCCTCGGGTACACCTCGCAGGAGACGGTGTGTCAGCCGATGACGCTCCTTGGTGGCTCGATGATTGGTTGGATCGTGGGTGGTGGGCTCGTGTGGGCGGTACGGATCCTCGGGTCGCTCGGCTTTGGCAGAGAGGCGATGGGACTTGGAGACGTCCATCTGCAAGCGGCGGTGGGAGCGGCGCTTGGGTGGAAGGTCGCGGTACTCGCGTTCTTCGTGGCGGTGTTCATCGCGATCGCATGGGTCGTTGTCTCCCTTCTCTTCCGACGCTTCAGCACCTTCTTCCGTCGTGAGATGCCCTTTGGTCCCCACCTCGCGGTGGCGGCGATTCTTTTCGTCGTCGCGCGGCCCGTGGTCGTGTGGGGAGTCGATCACTTTGCGCGGGCAATCGATGTCGTCGTGAACTCGACGGGCATCGCGCCCGAATCTCGAGCAGGCGTCGACGGGGAGGAGGACGCGAACGAGGGTGCGGGTGGTTTGGTGAAAAAACCGAGACGTCTTCCGCCAGCACAACTTGCGGAACCGAGCGATCGAAGGTGAAATGCGTCCGAGCGGGCAACTTTCTGAGGACGGAGCCTCGGAGACCCGCAAGCCTCCACTTTGGAAGGGACGCCATCACGATGTCAGGCACCATGCAGTTTTCCCGTTCGATTCGTTTCGTTTCTCTCGCGGCGCTCGCAGCGGGATCGTTCCTTGGCGGCTGCAACAGCGCGCAGAAGGACGAACTCGCGATGTTGAAGGAGTCGAACGCGCAACTCACGATCGAACGTGACGACGCTCGCAACGCGCTCGACCAGAGCGAGCAAGAGCGCCGTCGTCTCGACCAAGAGATCGCGACGCTGCAAGATCAGGCGAAGCAACAGCCGCCAACGACCGCGCAGGCGAGCCCAGCAACGGCGACGCCAAAGTTGGATCTTCCGGAAGGCGTTACGGCGGAAATGCAGAATGGCGTTCTCACGCTCACCATCGAGGGCGATGTGCTCTTCGATTCTGGGAAGGCTTCGCTCAAGACCGACGCCAGGAAGACGCTCGACAAGGTGACGGCTGAGATCAAGAAGAAGTATCCGGAGAAGCGCCTTCGTCTCGCAGGCTTCACCGACACCGATCCGATCAAGCGCTCTGGCTTCAAGACGAACTATCACCTCGGCTTCGAGCGCGCCTACAGCGTTGGCGAGTACATGACCGGCAAGGGCATCGCGAGCGCGAAGATCGAGTACTCGTCCTTCGGACCTGAGATGCCGAAGACGTCGAAGAAGGAATCGCGTCGCGTTGAGATCGCGATCGTCAACGAGTGATCGATGCAACAACGATGAGTCATCAACGCGTCTGACAGCGCCGCACTCATGCGGAGAACACGCGAGCGAACTCTCAGGACGGCTCTTTGGAGCCGTCCTGTTGCTTTTGACGAGTCACTTTGTTCTTACACCTACGGTTCAGCCGCGAACTCGATGACCCTGCAGCCGTCGCGCACCCGCAAGACTCGTGCATCTCCAAAACTGTTCCATCTCCAAAACTGTTCCATCTCCAAAACTGTTCCATCTGCAAGACTCAAGCGTCGCCGCAAGGTGGCGCATGTCTGCGTGGGTATCTCGGTCTGTCGAGATTTGGCAGAAACAGTTCTGAAAGTTCGCATCCCTCCGAGGATGCGGGTCGACCCAGCCTGCCTTCTGTCGAAAGCGCGCCCCAGATCTCGACGACTCGCATCACTTGAAGAGTTCGACGTCGATACCTTCGGCTCGAATCTTCTCAACGAGAAGGTTGATCTTCGCGAGTGCTTCATCGAGCCGCTTGACGGCATCGGTCAGCCCTTCGTAGAGCGCGGGATCTTTCATGAGTCGGCCAACGGTGCCGTCGCCCGTGCGCGCAGCAATCAACACGCGATTGAGTTCTTCGAGCGCGACGCTTGCGCGATCGAGCATAGGAAGTGCGCCGTCACGAAGCGAGCCCGCGTCTTTCGCGAGGCTGTCCGCGAGTGCCTCGATCCGCTGCGCCATGCGCGAGGCATTGACCATAAGTTCGCTCGCGCCATGAACCGCATCGCGCGCATCGGTTCGCAATTGCTCATCGCCAAGCCACGACTGTGCTTCGGCGAGTGCGGCATCGGCGCGTGCGAGCGTTTCGGTCAGGCGCTTCACAGCCGTCCGGACGTTCTCAGGATCTTCTGGAGCGCCCGGCTCCATTGGCTTCACCATGTCGTTGAGGTTGCGAGCGAGTTCACCGATCTCCTTGAAATTGTCGAGGAGCGGCTTGAGCTCTTTGCTAACGCGCTCCACGAGTCGATTTTCAATCGGGGTGACTGTCCCTCGAAGGACCAACTCGCGATCAAGCGGATAGCTCTTCATCGGCATGGTCATCGGCAGTTGTGCGGTGAGCTCCAATCGCGCACCGGAACCGAGAAGCGAGACCTGCACTG
>CAIWCL010000173.1 GCA_903911205.1 uncultured bacterium | reverse complement strand
GTGATCTTCGTGGCCGCGCACCGCGGTAAGCGCAACCGACGTCGTTTCAGGTGTTGCGATCGGCAGCACCAATCCGCCCGCGTAATCAACGTGATCACCGATGAGATTGACGCGGCCATGCGCGCACCCAATCACGATGTCGTGTGGACGCGCGATCACACGTTCGAATGCACGCACGAGCGCGTCGCGTGCGCGCGTCGCTTGGAGCTCGCGACTCGCGCCGGAATGCGTAGACGCGTGCGCAGTTGCGTGTGCAGTTGAGTGTGAGGGAGCAGGCACGCGGGCGTTCACGCGAGTTTTCCCGCGAGTTTTCACTTGGTTCCGAGCCAAACGCCCTTCAACAATTCGCCCTGTGCATCAAGCTCCGCGTTCCCCGTGATTGCCGCGAGGCCCTCTTCGACCAACGCGCGATCGCCGGTTTGATGGCCGATGTACGCGAGCACGAGGCCGTAACCAGGTGCGTCATCGCCGCGATTGATGCGCTCCCGCATGAGTCGCACCGCATCGCCGAGGCGTTCGCCAGTCGGCAGAAGCTTCGCGTCGTATGTTGCGTCGATCAACTCAGGATTTGCCGTGAAAAGGTTGCGGAGCGTGAGGCCTGCGGAGAGATAGAGGCCTGCGCCCAACTGCGCATGCGCGACGCCGACTTCCACGAGTGGATTGTCAGACGCGATCGCTTGCGCCTGTTGGAAACGTCGCTCTGCTTGGAAGTACTCGCCGGCGCGAAGAGCATCTTCACCCTGACGAACGAGCTCATCGACGCGACGTTTCTCGTCGGTACCCAACTGCGAGAACTTGCGTCCATGGCGCAGAATCTCCGCCACGTCCGGAACAGGCAGCAACTTGCCGCGTTGCTCTTCGAGCTTCTTCTCGCGATCACCTTCGGTGCCTTCGGGGTTCTTGAGACCTTCGCTCCTAGACGGGTCCGTGGATGGGTCAGTGGACGGCTTCGTCGCGCCGGGCGTTTCGCTGCCCGGAACCTCTGTGCCAGGTCGTCCCGGCAGGATTCCCTCACCGGCGGCAGGCTTCGAACCGAACTCGCCAATGCGTTCGCGCACGGCTTCGAGCCCACCGCCCGTCGCGCCCGTCTTCTCCGCGGCGCGCTTCTCAAGATCTTCAACGAGATCAAAGTAGGTCTTCGGCATCATCCGCGCGTTCTGGACGCGCAGGTCGTCACCGAGCGGCTTCGATGCGATCTGCCCTTCAATGCGCATCGCGCCGCCATAGTTCGCGCCCATCGACTTGAGATAGTCCTCCGCGGTGGTCAGGCCGGAGCGAATATCTGCGCGCGCGCGCGCTTGCTCATACACGCCGAGTCCGGAGCGTACGATCGGGTCGGTGAGGCTTTCGGCCTGCAAACCACGCAGCGGCGACACGATGTATCGAATGGCATCGCCGTTCGCAGCCTGGCCGCGGGCAATCATGCGGTCTTCGCCGAGATCCCAGTTCATGCGGCCAAACGCCATCTGCGCGTTGGCGCGGTCGAGACGAACGCGGCTGTCGGGCAGTCGACCGGCGTTTGCCTGGTCACTGAGGCTGAGCGGTGTCGACGCGCGACGGAACTCGAAGACGCCCAAGCCTTGCGCGACTTGGAAGCGATCCTTCGCGAGCGTCGAGTTGACAAACGCGGGGTTCGACATCGCACTATCCGCACGGAAGCGATACAGCGCGTCAGAACCGGTCGGCGCACGGAAGTCGGTGTCCGCGGTGTAGCCAACCGAGCCGCGGAAACCGCGACCGCCGGGGACGCTGTTCGTTACGACTAAGTTGCGCGCGTTGTAATCGACGGGCGTCGCGGCGTTGTTCGAGCCGCCGCTGCCGACTTGGTTGTTGCGATCGAGTGCGTTGCCACTGCCCATCGCACGACCCGACCCGGCACCGCGCGACCAATCGAAGGTCTGTCCGCCCATGCCCGACCC
>CAIWCL010000172.1 GCA_903911205.1 uncultured bacterium | reverse complement strand
CCCGATTCGAAAGCCGAGATTCAAGCGCCTCGATGCGCCCGTCGATTCGTACGACTTCCGGGCCAGATCCGTTGGGATCGTGTTCGACAACCGAGGCGCGTGCCGCACGGAACTGCGCGAGGCGCTCACGGATTCGCTTCTCATTCCACTCGTCCACCGACATCGCGCGATCCCAGCGAACACCGTCGGGTTCGAGACCGAAGTCGGCTCGAAGGGTCTCTTCGAAATCCCTCATGTGTGCCGCGCCGTAGAAAATCGCGACCGAGCGGGGCGGCTCGGATCGAGAGAGGAGTGCGCGCAGTGCATCGATCACCGCGTCGTTTCGCTCGTCGATGATGATCCTCGTCTCCACCGCGCCGAGTGCATCGCCCGAGCGTCGCCCACCTTCGCCAAGCGCGCGAATCACGAGTTTCTTGAAGCTCGGTGAGTTCGAAACCATCGAGAGGAGAAATCGCACCGCGCCCTGCTGAAATCCCGAATCGTTGGAGAGCATCTCAAGCGTCATGCTGCGCTCTCCGCGCTTCCAGAGGCGATCGAGCAACTCCTCCATCGGGAGATCCGCTGGCTCCCAGCCGCGTCGGTCGTAGTCGATCGAACGAACCTGAAGCGTGACGCCAAGTGCATCTGCGAGTTCTTTATAGAGATCGCGCTTCGCGTCGGGCTTCGCACTCTTCGTCTCCGTTGACGCTGGCTGTTCTTGCTCTGTTGGAAGTTGTTCGCGTGGCAGCGGACCGATGTGTAAGTCGAGCGCCGTGCCTAAGCCGCCGAAACGGCCGTCGCTTCCAAGCGACATGAGCGCGTACCCGTCTTCAGGATCCGGCGTATACGTGACGGTTCCGCCCCAACCATCGATAAACGCGAGGTCGAACGGGCGCGCCAATCTCGTATCGCGACCAACAACAAAGGCCCGCAGTTCTTCGCGGTTTTTCGGCGCACGTCCTTCTGCCCGAACGAAGCGCTCGACAAGCGATCGGACGAAGATCATCGCATCCTGCGTCGAACGTTGGCGCTCAAGATCGGTCTTGCCACCTGTCCCAAACGCGCCGCGCGGAAGCACACTCTCGTAGAGAACCACCTCGTGTTGATCGAGGAGTTCTACGAGTTCGCGGTAGTAATCGGCGTCGCCAATGTGCACAACACCGACGAGTGCAACGACGGGGCCAGTCCCGTCGGGTCGTCGATAGAAGCGCGTTGCGGTTTCAAAGCTTGTCACGCCATCGATCGCACGCGATCGCATGAACGGCGCGTCATCTGCAAGAACAGGAAACGTCGAAAAAAGGGCGGTGAATCCAGCAAAGACGCGCGCCGCACGTTGGACGCGCGCCAAACTCATTTCTTCACCGACCAGTTGCGCGTTGGTCCGAGCCCTTGCTTCGCAGCACTGACAATCGCCTCGAATCGACCAAGTGCTCGTTCCGATTGGGCGCGGAAGATCATGTATGGGAACAACGCTCCAAGCGCGATGATCAGGCCACCCGCTGTTGTGATCAGCGCCTCCGCAATACCTGCCGAAACATCTCGCGGGTCGACAAGCGCCCGCGTTCCGCCGAGCAATTCGAACGATTGGATGATGCCGGTGACCGTACCGAGAATGCCGAGCATCGGACTCGCGGTGATGATGGACGACAATACTCCGCTGAAGCGCTCGGTCTGTCCGCGAAGGTCTTCGATGACCTCGACAGCGGTCGAATCATCCGGGCCATCTTCAAGCATGCGGCGCGCCAGTTGGTCGTACACGTTGCCCGGCTGATCGATCAACTCCTCGGCCTTGGAGCGGTCGCCGTTTCGAAACGCGCGCAGAATCTTGCGATAGCGCTGCGTCTCGCGGCTCGAATGGAGTCGCCCCCAGAACCAAAGACGCTCCAATGAGATCGCGAGTGCGACCACACTAACGGCGAACAGCGGCCACATGACGAAGCCGCCGCGTTCAAGAATGGAAAAGAAGTCCCAGTCGCCCATCGAGGGAGACATCCTACCGCGAGCCGCGCGTTCGATGGCGATGAAGGTTCGGCTACATTGCGAGGTATGTCGGGCACCACTTCTGCCGCTCCAACTGCTCCCCTCGACGCAACGCTTCTTGAGAAGGTTGAGGGTGCGCTCGCTCGATTTTTGGAGGATGCAGAGATCCCCGGCAATCTTCGCGCTGCCTGTTTACACGCCGTGCTGGCTGGCGGAAAGAGACTTCGGCCGATCCTCGTCCTTGAGTCTGCCCTCGCGGCGGGCGGTACTGCCGACGACGCGATGCCAGCTGCGATCGCGATTGAGTTTGTCCACGCCTTTAGCCTTGTCCACGACGATCTCCCTGCGCTCGACAACGATTCGATGCGCCGCGGAAAGCCAACCTGCCACGTGGCCTTCGGCGAGGCGATGGCGATTCTCGCAGGCGACTGCCTCCTCGCGCTCGCGCCCGTTGCTGCGTCGCGAGCGCACCACAATGTCGCTGAGATTCAGCGCGAACTGATGTCGGGCACCGTCCGCATGATCGCTGGTCAGGTCTACGACACGCTCCAAGGATTCCCCGAGGGACTTCCTCCCGCTCGGCAAGTCGAACTGGTGCACCACAACAAGACGGGGGCACTCCTCGAAGCCTCGTGTCGGATGGGTGCACTCGCAGCGAACGCCAACCCCGCAGCCCTCGATGGATTGACGCGATACGGCCGCGCGACGGGGCTGATGTTCCAAATCGTCGATGACCTCATCGATGCAACGCAGACGGCGGAGCACGCGGGCAAGGCGACCGGAAAGGACGCCGAGGCGGGCAAACTGACCTACCCCGGGGTACACGGCATCGAGGGCAGTCGCCGTGAAATTGCACGGTTGCGCGCCGAGGCGGAATCCGGCCTCGCGACGCTCGGGGCGCGGGCTGAACGGCTGCGCGCGCTCCTTGATTTCCTTGCGACTCGAACGCGGTAACGCGTTTGCGCGATCGGAGTGCCGGACGCGCGAGCGCTTCCCACGCGAGGCTCTGCGAGGCCACATCCCGGCCACGTCCCGAAATCCACGATTCCCTACCTCTTGACCGGGTTGCTGCATCGGCCTCCGATATCATCGCCGAACTCACGACGCGGGCGATGGAATGCCCGTCTGATCATGCCCGGAGAGAAATCCGGGCTGATCGTGATGCAGAGTTGCATTCGTAACGTTGATTTTTCGAGTTGAAGTTTCGGTCGCCACCGCGCCCGAACACCCGGTACCTCCTGTGACCACGCGCATCCTCCCCACACTTTCGTCGCCCGAACTCCTCCGCCATCTTTCGATGGACGGCCTGCGTGATCTCGCCGCCGAAATGCGCGCGGCCATCTGCGAGCAAGTTGCGAAGTCAGGCGGGCACCTCGCTCCCAATCTTGGCGTGGTCGAACTCTCGATTGCGATGCATCGCGTGTTCGATTTCTCGCACGATCGCCTGCTTTTCGACGTGGGACACCAGTGCTACCCGCACAAGCTGCTCACAGGGCGCTACCCGCTTCTCTCGAAGCTTCGTCAACGCGATGGCATGGCTGGCTTCCCGGAGCCACGCGAGAGTGCGTTCGATCTCTTCTCGGTCGGTCACGCGGGAACGGCAATTTCGACCGCCGTCGGCATGGCTCGTGGTGACACGCTCAACGGCGAAGGTTTCAGCGAGGCGAATCCAAATGGACGCCGCGTGGTGTCGATCATCGGTGACGCATCGATCGTGAACGGCGTCGCGCTCGAAGGGCTGAACAACGCCGGCACGCTGAAGCGCCAATTCCTCGTCATTCTGAATGACAACGGCATGTCGATTGCAAAGCCACAAGGCGCAGTCGCGGCGTACTTCGATCGGCTGCGACTCTCGCATACATACGGCGAATTCAAGCGCGCCGCGAAGGAGATTTCGAAGCATGTGGTGGGCGGCAAAGCAATGGCCGACGTGTACCACAAGCTCGGCGAACTCTCGAAGACGTGCATCAGCGAAGACGCGTGGTTCGAGCACTTTGGGCTGGTCACCGTCGGTCCTGTCGACGGCCACGATCTGCCATCGCTCATCGATGTTCTCAACGAAGCGAAGCACTTCGATCGCCCCATGGTGCTCCATGTGAAGACCGTGAAAGGCAAGGGATTTGCCTTTGCCGAAGGCGATTCAACCACTTTCCATTCGCCGAGCCCGTTCCGCATGATGAACGAAGACGGCGAAGAACTGGTGAGTGAAGGTTGTCGTGTAGAACTCAAGAAGTCGGCACGCAGTTTCACTGGCGCATTTGGTGAAATCCTCGCTGACCTCATGACGCGCGACCCGAAGGTCGTTGCGTGCACCGCTGCAATGCCCGATGGCACTGGTATCTCAAAGGTCAGCAGCAAATTCCCTGATCGCGTGTTCGACACCGGAATCTGCGAGAGCCACGCCGCCGACATGATGTGCGGCCTCGCGAAGACCGGCTGGAAGCCTTTCTTCGCGGTGTATTCGACGTTCCTCCAGCGCGCCTTCGATCAGTGCTTCCAAGAGGCGGCGCTGCAAGGACTGCCCCTTCGCCTGTGCCTCGATCGCGCAGGTTTCGTCGGCGGCGATGGCGCGGTGCACCATGGATTCTGCGACGTCGCACTCTTGGCCACACTGCCGAAGGCATGCCTCATGGCAGCGATGGACGAACCGAGCCTGAAGGCCGCGATCGAGTTTATGGCTGGCTTCGATGAGGGGCTCTCCGCTGTTCGCTATCCACGCGATGCCGTGAGCCCGATGTACGCGTCTGATCCTTGCCCCGTGTTCCAGTTTGGAAAGGCGCGCGTGCTCGTGACACACGACGACCCGCAGGTGGCTCTGATTGGTTACGGAACAAGCGCGATCGATGCCTCTGAGGCGGCGCGTGAACTCGCGGCCGAAGGAGTTCGTGCGAACGTCTACGACGCGCGATTCGCCAAGCCGGTCGATATTGCGCTCGTTCAGAGTTTGGTCGCACGGGGCATTCCGATCATCACCATCGAAGACCACTCAATTCGCGGCGGTTTCGGCGCATGCGTTCTCGAAGCGTGCAACGAGCACCGTGTCGAAACGCGTGGAATCACGCGCTTGGCGATGCCCGATGGTTGGATCTATCAAGGCGAACGCAAGGAACAACTCGCGGAAGTCGGCATTGATCCGGCGAGCATCGCGGCCAAGGCTCGTGAAGTCGCGCTGAAGCCAAGCCGCGCCACTGTTGCGGTGTGAGCGACATACACGAGCGCTCGTGACTGTCGCGGTCGCCGCTGCGGCGTCGACCTTTGGCGTGAATCACGCCAGAGCGAGCAAGTTGCGAGCGCTCAAACTCCGCGTGAATCACGCCAGAGCGAGCAAGTTGCGAAGCTGGTTGCGAGCGCTCAATTCAGTGCCGAACGTCTTTCGCACGGCCTGCCACCATCCGGTCAACGGGCATGAACACAAGACTCACGCGCTCGGCGAACAAACGGCCCAGGCGTTGCATCTCCGCAACCTGCGCCGCACTCACGCCGCCCGATGCTTTGGTTGCTTCGGCGAGACCCGCGGCATCCCATTCGGCGTGCCAGTCCACTGCGAAAATCCACGGGCCCATTCCCCACGCGGCGATCTTCGTGCCGGGCGTCGACGCAAACGGACGCGCGCCTTCGGGCAACTTCGTCACGCATTCGTCGTTCCAGACAACCTGCTCGCTCCACCAACGCTGACCCGCAAAGAGAGGCTCTTCGCGACCCGCGCTATTCAGCGAAACCTTCACGACACCACGCTCTGCGCACGAACCAACTTCACCGCCGAGAGCGCGCGCGACCAGCCGTGATCCAGCTCCAATCGCAAGCACGGGAATCTCCGCCTTCACGGCCTCGCGCACGAAAGCCTCGATCGCGGGCGCCGAAGCACCGCTCGATCCACCACCACCCGACACGATGACGCCATGCACTTCATCAAGATCGAGCGGCATCGAGCCCGCTGTCTGCGCGTCGAAATGCTTGACTTTCTGGCCGAACTCGCGCAGCGTGTGCCCGAGATTTGCCAAACCGCCGTATGCGTCGAGTTCGAACGAGTAGATCGCCATGTCGAAGAATCCCGTCTGTAGAAGCCTGAAATCGTGAAGAGCGAACGACCGCGAGATTAGACGCGCGGACCTGCGGCGATGACTTCAGCAGTCATCTTGAACTTGCTCTCGTTCTCACGGAACTTCTTCGCGAGTTCGGTTGCCTTCGCGTCGTAGGCGGCCTTGTCCGACCACGTGTTTCGTGGGTTCAACACTTCTGCAGGTACGCCTTCAACGGCGGTCGGCATCGAGAGGCCGAAGATCGGGTGCGATTCGAACGAGGCCTTCGCAAGCGATCCGTCGAGGATGCGCGTGACGAAGGTTCGGGTGTAGGCAAGCTTGAACCGATTGCCGATGCCGTACGGGCCACCAGTCCAACCGGTATTGAGCAACCACACATTCGCGCCGTACTTTTTGATGCGCTCGGCGAGCATCTCCGCGTAGACCATCGGGGCACGCGGGAGAAATGGCCCACCGAAGCATGGCGAGAAGTTCGGCTGCGGCTCCTTGACGCCCGCTTCGGTGCCTGCAAGCTTCGATGTGTAGCCGTTGAGGAAGTAATACATCGCCTGCTCGGGCGAGAGCTTCGATACTGGCGGCAACACGCCGAACGCATCCGCCGAGAGGAAGACCACGTTCCTCGGATGACCAGCAACCGACGGGATCTTCGCGTTGGCGATGAACGAGACCGGGTAGGTCACGCGCGTATTCTCAGCCTTCTTCGCGCTGTCATAGTCGGGGACGCGCGTCGCGGGATCCATCACGACGTTCTCAAGAACCGAGCCGAAACG
Organism: uncultured bacterium; assembly: GCA_903911205.1. Taxonomy (GTDB): domain Bacteria; phylum Planctomycetota; class Phycisphaerae; order Phycisphaerales; family SM1A02; genus QWPT01. Next base: position 3,446 of record CAIWCL010000172.1, on the reverse strand, counting down.
AATCGCGTTCCAAATCTCGGGCTCGCCTTCCTTCGACAACTTGATGCACTTCGCGTAGCAGCCGCCTTCGACATTGAAGACGCCCGCATCCGACCAACCGTGCTCGTCGTCGCCGACGAGATCGCGGTTTGGATCTGCAGAAAGCGTCGTCTTGCCGGTGCCGGAAAGGCCGAAGAAGAGCGCAACATTCGACGGATCCTTGCGATCCACATTGCACGAGCAGTGCATCGGGAAGACCTTCATGTCAGGAAGGTCATAATTCATCGCGTAGAAGATCGATTTCTTCATTTCGCCGGCGTACTCGGTGCCGACGATGACGACCGTCTTCTTCTCGAGGCTCTGCACAATGCCGATGTGCGTCTTGAGGCCGAATTCCGCAGGATTCGTGATTTTCATGCCACAGGCATTGATGATCGTCCAGTCGGCCTTGAACGATGGCATCTCCGCTTCCGGAACATTGATGAAGAGCGTCTTCGCGAAGAGCGAGTGCCACGCCTTCTCGGTGAACACGCTGACCTTCAGGCGGAACTTCGGGTCTGCGCCCGCGTATCCGTCGAAGCGGAAGACATCGCTCTTTGCGCTGAGATGCTTGAGCGCGGCGGCCTTCAACTTCTCGAAGTGCTCGGGGGAGATTGGCTGGTTGACCTTGCCCCAGTTGATGTTGTTGTGGATTCCGGCGGTGTCCTCGAGGAACTTGTCGTCGGGGCTTCGGCCTGTGCGCTCGCCCGTATCGCACTGAAGCGCACCGTTCGCCGCGAGTTGACCTTCACCGCGCGCGAGTGCGAGTTCAACAAGGGTCGCAACGGAAAGATTGGCGTGAATCTTGGCGGAACCGAACTCAACCGGAAGGGTGGACATGGCCATATGTGGTGATCTCAAACAGAGCGAAAGAACGCGACGAGTGACGTCTCGCCTCGGACCGACCCGAAGACGGATCGAAGGGGCGATGGTAGCACAGCCACGGCGAGTTCAGCGGCGATGGAAGGTCCGAGACTTCCCCGCAAGAGTTGTCTCGTTGATGTGGCGCGATTGACCGGAAAGCGCGTCAACGGTATTCTTCCCGCCTTCCGGAGACCATAGCTCAGTTGGTAGAGCACCGGATTGTGGTTTCGGCTGTCGCGGGTTCGATCCCCGTTGGTCTCCCTTGTTTGAGCGGTCGCCGCGTGTTTGAGCGGTCGCCGCGTGTTTGAGCGGTCGCCGCTGCGGCGGCTCCCTCTGGCGTGCATGGCGTCGAGAGATTTCGTGGTCGCCGCGTATCTGAGCGGTCGCCGCTGCGGCGGCTCCCTCTGGCGAGATCCACACCAGAGCGAGCAAGAGCGGGCACCTGAAGCGAAGCTTCAGCAGCCCGCCAGTTGCGAGCGCTCATGCTTCTCGCGGTCGCCGCTGCGGCGGCTCCCTCTGGTGCTTGGACGTCGGGCTTGAAGCGGTCGCGGTGCAGCGAACGTTGCATTAGCCTGCCCGTATGCGCTTTCATGCACTGCAGACGAACCCGGTTTGGATGGATGTGATCGCGAACCGTGCAGCGATCGAGTTGCACGTTGCGCGGACCAACACAGCGCCCGGCGACTTCATCCTTCTCCCCGAAATGTGCGAAACGGCGTGGACGTCGGACTCTGCCCTTTGCGCGAGAGCATTCGAGTCTGTCGGTTGGAACTCCATCGACTGGTTCGCAAACCTGGCAACGCGGACTGCATGTTGGATTCAGGCAGGGTTCGCATCGCGCACCGATGGAGACAAGCTCGCGAACGCGGTCGCGATTTTCGCGCCAAGCGGTGAGTGCAAAGCCATCTATCGAAAGAACTTCCTCTTCCCATCCGAGCGCGAGAGCTATCTCCCGGGTGATCGACTCACACTTCTCGACGTTGGCGGCGTCACCATCTGCCCACTCATCTGTTACGACCTTCGGTTCCCGGAACTTTGGCGACTCGCCGCGCGCGCGGGAGCGGAGGTTTTTACCGTGAGTTCGTCGTGGCCCGCGGTTCGCCAGGAACATTGGCGCGCCTTGCTCGTGGCGCGTGCGATCGAGAACCAAGCCGCGGTCGTCGCAAGCAATCGCATCGGCAACGATCCGACGCTCCAATACTCGGGCGGCTCGGTGGCCATCGACCATCTCGGCAACCGGACGCATGAATGCGGGAGCGAACTCGAGTCTGCGTCTCTCACGTTCGAGCGAGATGATTTTGATGCGTGGCGGGCGAAGTTTGGAGCACTGCGCGATACGCGCGCCGCGCTTCTCGGATCCATCGCGACGGAGCGTCACTGACTCCGAACGACGGTGATGATTCTCGCGATTTTTCGAGTCAGTTGCAGAACGCCCCGCATCGAACTTCAGTCGCGCTACATTGCGCCCACGTCGGTTGGATCCGACGTAGGGACCGATTGATGAACAACGATCGACATGGAGAGTCGTGCGCGCGTGATGTTGGCGCACGCGTCGATACAACGAGTGCGCAGGATGCGTCGCAAGTCGCACCTTGCAGCGATACGCCCGCAGAAACGACCGTTTCTCCGGCTTCGACGTCCTCCCCGCCAGCGACGTCTTCCACCACCATTCGACGCGCCCGCGGCGACACGCACGATGCAACGCGTCGCGCAAAATCGCGCGAATCAGAGGCGTTGACGAGCGATTGGGACACCTATCGATCGGGCCTCCTTCGCCGCTTTTTCCGCGACGCAGGCACACTTGCATCGCGGTATCGAGTGGACGGCGCAGACCTTGTCGCGCATGTGCAGCGACTCAATCAACCCCTGCTCGATCGCGGCGCGCTCATCAAGCCTGTTGTGTGCATTGGTGACCTCACCGTTGCGACGGCGTGCTGCCTCGGCCGCGCGAACGCGATGAACGATCTTTGGATCTACGCGGAACCCTCGATGACGCGCGCCGCGATGGCGCGTCTTCCGGAGACGCTCGCACTCACTTGGACGCGTCGCTACTGGGCGCGACTCGAACGTGCCTCGCGAACCGATGAAGGGCGCGGTATTGCGCGCTACGACGGTTCTCGCCCGATTCGGCTCTGGATCGTCGAAGAGCTTCTCGGAACACTCGAAGCTGAACGTGCGGCAGGCCGCCTCACGATTCGTCGCGAACAACTCGGACGTCCTGCAGCGCTTCGACTCGTCGGCGAGCAACTCGCCTAACGACGAGCAACATTCAACGCGGCTTCACGAGAGCGGCCGAGTCTTCGCGGCGCACCACCATCATTCTCAACACGAACGCACACGCGTCTGTCGTGTTCTTCGGCCGTGTGCCGTCTGCGTGCATACGTGCCGTCTGCGTGAACACATGCCGTCTGCATGAAAACCGCGCTCTGAACTGCACAGCCAACTCCTCACGCGGTGCCGAGATTTGGAGTCAAAAACAAACCGAGGCCCGCAGTGCGGACCTCGGTTTCATGCCAACTCCCGGACTTGAACCGGGGACACTCGCATTTTCAATGCGATGCTCT
>CAIWCL010000171.1 GCA_903911205.1 uncultured bacterium | reverse complement strand
TGCCCATGATCCTCGATCAACGCACACCGCGCTGGATCCGTGTCGGCCTCATCATCACCTTCGCGCTTTCGATGATGATCGGAATCGGCGTGATGCTGTTGCAGGCGCTCGGATTCATCGGCCCTGGCGGCAGTATTCGCACCGGGCGCATCCCCACGGCCGAGGAGCGCGCCGCGCACCAAGCAATACGAGAGGCCGAACTCCCGCGGATCTTCGTGCCGAACCCCGTGATCGCGTCGATGCTGCGCTCGCTGGCGAGCGAAGGCGACCGCTACACGCTGTACACCCCGTGGCGGGATGACGCGACTGGCGAACCGAAAGGCGACCCCGCCTACTGGAAGCCGACGGCCGACGAGATTCGCGCGATCCAGGCGTGCGAACTGATCTATCTCAACGGCGCGGGCTACGAGCCATGGGCCGCGCAGGCTGCGCTACCGCGGGCGAAGACGGTCGATACGACGGCCGATCTCAAGAGCCGCCTCATCGTCGAGGAAGGCGAGACGCACTCGCACGGGCCCGACGGCGAGCACTCGCACTCTGGCTTCGCGTCGACCACGTGGCTGTCGCCTGCGCTTGCGAAGGAGCAACTTGGCACGGTGGTCGGGCGACTCTATGAGGTGCTCGGTTCGACCTATCCGACCGGCGAGATCTACCAAGACATCTGCAAGCGGCTCGATGAGGCCGGCGCGACGCTGCGCGAGATCGGCAAACTGCAGCCGAAGTTGCTCGCGTCACATCCGGTCTACCAGTACCTCGGGCAAGCGGGCGGCATCGCGATCGACAGCATGCACTGGGAGCCGGGCGAGATGCCAAGCGACAAGGAGTGGACGAAGTTCCGCCTGACGCGCGCGGCGCATCCGCGGCCGACCGCGTGGATGCTGTGGGAAGGCGAGCCCGGGCCCGAAATCCGCGCCAAACTCGAGGCGGAGGGCGTGAACGTCTTCATCGTGCCGCTTTTTCCGATCGAACCGAGTTCCGCGGTCGCGGATGGCGAGACGCCAAGCGAGTTCGTGTGGTACTACCCAGAACTCATTGCCGAGCTCCGCGCCGCGCTTGAGAAGTCTGTCGGCGGCGAGAGCAGCGTGCCGCTGGGGAAGTAAACTGCGCGGATGATTCGCACGCTGTTCGTTGCCGCGCTTTTCGCTGTCGCTCCCGCTGCGCCTATTTTCGCGCAAGCTGCGCCCGCATCTTCTCCCGCAACTTCTCCCGCAACTTCTCCCACGGCACCAACGACGACCACGAAGAAGGAAGTCCCGCCGCCCGGCATGTTCTACGGGATCGAGAAGGCGCGACCAAAGTCGAAGGGCGCGCTGCGACTCGCGACCTACAACGTCGAAAATCTCTTCGATCAGAAGGACGATCCGGCGAATCCGTTTGACCAAGACGAGATGACCGACGAGGCGCGGCTGCAGAACCTCGCGAAAACCATTCGCGAACTCGACGCCGACGTGCTGTGCCTCGAAGAAGTCGAGTCGAAGGAATGCCTCCTTTGGTTCCGCGACAACTACCTGAAGGGCCTCGGCTACGAGTACGCGGCGAGTGAAGACAACGGCTACAACCGCGGCATCGAGCAGTCGGTGCTGTCGCGCGTGCCGATCGAGAAGGCCGAGGTCTACACGGGCGCGGACCTCGTCATCAGCGACATGGAAGCGCGACGCAATGCCGACAGCGCGAAGCGACTTGGCGGAACGTGGGCGCCGCCCGCGAAGGGCGCGATTCCTGAGCGTTTCCAGCGTTCGCCGATGCGTGTCGATCTCAAGTCGAAGGATGGCTATCCGCTGACGGTTTTCGTCGTCCACTTCAAGGCTGGCCGCGACTTCGATCATCAACGCGAACTCGAAGCGCTGCAGGTCGAGGCGTGGGTCGAGGCGGAACTCGCAAAGAACCCCGATGCCAATATCGCCGTGCTCGGCGATTACAACGGCACGCCGAACGACATGAACGTCAAGGCGCTGCGGATGTCGGACGACGGGCTCGTGAGCGCCTACGACTGGCGGTTCGACCCGAAGGCAAAGGCGTCGACGTATGCCACGCATGCGAGCGAGCGTTCGATCGACTTCATTGTGATGAGCCCAGGCCTCGCGGCCGATTGCGTCGATGGCTCGTACTTCGTGCTCGGCACGATGCAACTTCATAAAGACGCCGACTGGCGCACCGCGGAGAAACCGAAGGGTTACGCGAG
>CAIWCL010000170.1 GCA_903911205.1 uncultured bacterium | reverse complement strand
GCTGCTTGTCGAAGGTCCGTCGCTCGTCGCGGCGAACCAAGCCTTCCATCGCATGCTCTCCGAAGGCGTCGAGGTCGAGTACCGCCGCGACGACGGCTCGATCGCGGGCGATCGCGTTCGGCTTGCCGACTTTCACGATGTCGAAGCGAACAATTGGCTTGCGGTCAACCAGTTCACCGTCGTCGAGGGAAACGCCAACCGGCGTCCGGACATCGTCGTCTTCCTGAACGGACTGCCAATTGCCGTCATCGAACTCAAGAACGCCGCCGATGAGAACGCATCGATCCGCTCGGCGTTCCAGCAACTGCAGACCTACAAGAATGAGATTCCCTCGCTGTTTCGCTACAACGAGTTCCTCGTCATCTCTGATGGTCTGCAGGCCCGCACGGGATCGCTGACGGCTAACTGGGAGTGGTTCAAGGTGTGGCGCACGATTGGAGGCGACACGGAGGCCGCACCAACGACCTTAGAACTTGAGGTGTTGATGCGTGGCATGTTCGCGCGGCAGAACATGCTTGACCTGATCCGTGATTTTGTGACCTTCGAATCGAATGGCGCGCGCACGACCAAGATCGTTGCGGGGTATCACCAGTACCACGCGGTCAAGGTTGCGGTTGAAGAGACGGCGCGCGCGAGCGCTGCGGCAGGCGATCGTCGCGTGGGTGTCGTGTGGCACACGCAGGGCTCGGGGAAGAGCTTCTCGATGCTCTTCTATGCGGGTCGGATCGTGCGTGACGCGCGCATGGACAACCCGACGCTTGTCGTGCTGACCGACCGCAACGACCTCGATCAGCAACTCTTCGGGCAGTTCGATCGTTGCAAGGATGTGCTCGGCCAGACGCCGAAGCAGGCCGAGGATCGCGCCGCGCTGCGCGAACTGCTTCGTGTTGCCAGTGGCGGCGTGGTGTTCACGACCATCCAAAAGTTCCTGCCCGAGGAGAAGGGCGACCGGATGCCGTGCCTCTCCGATCGTCGCAACATCGTGGTGATCGCCGATGAAGCGCACCGAAGCCAGTACGACCTGATCGATGGTCTCGCTCGTCACATGCGCGATGCGCTGCCGAACGCGAGCTTCATCGGTTTCACAGGCACACCTATCGAACAGACGGATGCCAATACCCGCGCGGTGTTCGGCGACTATGTGTCGGTCTACGACATTCAACAGGCTGTTGAGGACGGCGCGACGGTGCCGATCTACTACGAGAGCCGCATCGTGCGCCTCGATCTTGACGAGTCGCGGTTGAAGGAGCTTGACGACGAGTTCGAGCAACTGACGGAGGGCGAGGAAGAGTCAACGCGCCAGCGCTTGCGAAGCAAGTGGGCTGCACTCGAGGCGCTGGTCGGCGACCCGAAACGCATCGAGGTCATCGCGAATGATCTCGTTGAGCATTTCGAGCGTCGGCAGGAAGCCATGCAGGGCAAGGCGATGGTCGTCTGCATGAGCCGGCGCATCTGCATCGATCTCTTGGCCGCGGTGCTTCGACTGCGGCCCGAGTGGGCTGGCGATGCGGCCGATGACGACGGCCCCAGCAAGGGCCACACATGCGTTGCCAAGATCATCATGACGGGTTCGGCGAGCGATCCTGTGGATTGGCAGCGGCACATTCGCAGCAAGGCGCGCCGCGGCGAACTCGCCGAGCGGTTCAAGCGCCCCGACGATCCGTTCTCGATCGTGATCGTGCGCGACATGTGGCTCACTGGCTTCGATGCGCCGTGCTTGCACACGATGTACGCAGATAAGCCGATGCGCGGGCACGGGCTGATGCAGGCGATTGCTCGCGTGAATCGCGTGTTCCGCGATAAACCGGGCGGATTGGTCGTCGACTATCTCGGCCTTGCCGATCAACTCAAGCAAGCGCTCGCGACTTACACGGCAAGTGGCGGGCGTGGCTCGACGAGCGAGTCGACCGATCAGGCCGTCGAGATTCTCGAGGAGAGATGCGAGGTCGCGCGCGCCATCCTGCACGGCTTCGACTGGAGTGCGTGGAGTTCTGCCGCGGGTTCGATACGCCTCGCGATGTTGCCCGGCGCGCTGCAGCATGTGCTTGCGCAAGAGGATGGAACCAAGCGCTTCTTGACTGTTGCGCTCGAAGTCTCGCGTGCGTTTGCGCTGTGTGCAACCCGACCCGAGGCAATTGCGCTGCGTGACGAAGTGGGCTTCTACCAAGCAGTCGCTGCGGGTCTTCGCAAATCCGTGTCGACGGAACGCGACGAAGTCGATCTCGATCATGCGCTCAAGCAACTCGTATCGAGCGCCATTGCGCCGCCGGGTGAGGTGATTGATGTGTTTGCTGTTGCCGGGCTCAAGAAACCCGACATCTCAATCTTGTCGGAAGACTTCCTGAAGGAAGTGCAGGGCGTCAAGCACAAGAACCTCGCCGCCGAGGTGCTGGCGAAACTGTTGGCCGGCGAGATCAAGGCGGGGCTTTCGCGCAATGTTGTCCAGAGCAAGCAGTTCAGCGAGATGCTCAAGCGAACGCTTGCGGCGTACCACAACCGCGCGATCGCAACCCAACAGGTCATCGAGGAATTGATTGCGTTGGCGCACCAGATCCGAGATGCGCGTAGCCGCGGCGAGAAGCTCGGGCTGAGCGATGATGAGGTTGCGTTTTATGACGCGCTTGCCGCCAACGAGAGTGCCGTGCGCGCGATGGGCGATCCCAAGCTCAAGGTGATCGCGGCAGAGCTCGTGACCAAGGTGCGCGAAAGTGTGACGATCGACTGGACGCTGCGCGAGACCGCGCGGGCGAAGATCAAGGTGATGGTCAAACGAATCTTGCGCTTCTACGGCTATCCGCCAGATCTTGAGGATGCGGCGGTGAAGACCGTGCTGATGCAGGCGGAGACGCTGTGCAAGGATTGGGCCACAGATTGAACGCGCGGCATGCGAAAGGCGAGGGGCGATGCTATCGCGCCTCGGCGGCAGCGTACGCAACTTGTAAGTAGGCTTGATGAGTTGGGCGGTGGTGTCGCCTCGCATGGAAAGTGCTCCCCAACCATTCGGAAATTCCGAAGAGTTGCGTCGTCCTCGTTCTTGTATGACCCCGCTGATCCTGTGCGTTCCGCAAGGCGCGTGCACAGTGCGGCCGGAATTCTTCGCGACGACCAAAGTGCGTAGCGCGCTGCGAAACCGCGCTGCGGTGCTGTTGTTGCACATCGCTGGCGATCTTCATTTGCCGCCGTGATTCGCGACCTTGATTTGCGACCTTGATTCGCGACCTTGATTTGCGACCCGATTCGCGACTCGATTGTCAGTCGCGTTTGCGGTCCATGTGTCTTCGACAAGAACCCCTCGATGCTCGCGGTAGGTTGCTGTGCATCGCACGCCATACATCGCACGCCGCACGG
>CAIWCL010000169.1 GCA_903911205.1 uncultured bacterium | reverse complement strand
TGGGGCATGGTCCTGCGGAGCGGCTCGGAAGTCCTCCGGCGCGGATCCGATCAATGCGGGGCGAGAACGCGGGACCCGCGCTCGAAGGCGTGTTCGACCATGCGTGGGAGGTGCGGGTCGAAATCATCGACCCGAAGAACGTCACGATGTCGCCCGCTTGGGAGCCCTATGCCGCCGAGCGCATCGGCGACTCGCTTAAGACACAGGAGATCGCGATTGCCGCGCTTCCAAAGGGTTCGACGGACGCCACCGCGGAAGGCGCAAGCGTCGCGTTCGAGCTCGAGGTCTTCGGCACGATCAACCAGGTGCATGTCAACCTCGCGGCAACGGTCGAGCAGGAGGATCGCACGTGGGATGTGGCGAATGGAAACAAAAACACCCTCGATGGATTCGCGCCCGATCGCCCCTTCCAACTCGTGCTGCGTGGTGAGGCGCCGAAGAACGTGCAAAACCCAAACAGTTCGAGCTATCTCGCGGGTCGATGGAGCGCCAAGTACGACGGCAAGCGGCGAACGCCGTTCGAAGTCGTCTTCACCAAGGACCCGAACGCGACCGACCTCTCGCAACAGACCGACGACGACTCGCGGTCAAGTCGCCTCGGCACCGTTGTGCCGAACACCGCCGTTGGCCCCAAGCGACCGATGGCGAACTGACCTGCGCGCGCACGGTGCACGGCACGTGCATCGTTCCGCAAAGTTCTCCGCAGTTCTCCGCAGTTCTCCGCAGTTCCCCCACGACGCGATGCGTCACTTCCGCAAGAACACGAACACCCCGTGCTTGTTGCCGACGACAACGTCCGGCTGATTGTCACCATCAAGAAGCCCCGTCCAGAACTGTGTACCGACGCCACTGTCCTCGTCGATCCGGTGCTGCACAAAGCGTGCGCCTCCCGGTGCCGATGCGTCGCGCACGGTCTCAAACCACGCGAGGATCGGCGCGGCCATCGGATCTTCGTCGCCCATCGGTCCATGCGCCCAACGGCGCTTCCCAGTCACGATGTCGGGCAGACCATCGCCGTTCATGTCCGCGAGCCGAAGCGCGTGCAATTGGCTGAAACCCTTCCCCGCAGCCGTGCCGTCCGTGTTGTCGGCAGCGGTGCGGCCGAGGATCACGCGCTCGGTGAACGAACCATCGCTGTTCTGCTCAAACCAGGAAAGTCCGTAGCCGTGTGCCTTGATGCTCGTGATGATGTCGGCGCGTCCGTCGCCATTCACGTCGAGCGCGTACATCTGCGCGCCGCCCTCGCCGAAATTCGCTGCGTGAAAGTTCCATGACGCAGTGGCGTGCGTTTCGGTTTCGACCGAACTCTTCGCTGGCTGCTCATACCAACCGCCACTCGTCAGGATATCGATGCGTCCGTCGCCGTTCACATCGCCGGCGCCGTATCCATGCGTGTACTTATGAATCGCGCGGTCGCTCTCAGGTGACTTCGCGCTGATGGCGCGAAAGCGCGCTTTCGCAAGCGGATTCGACCAGTCGATTTCCGCGAAGCCAAACTGCCCGCCCGTGAAGGCGAGCAACTCGGGCTTTCCATCGCCGGTCACATCCACGAGATCCGGCGATTCGCCGTCGGCGACATCGAAGATCGCATGACGCTTCCATTCCGCATCGACGCGCGGTGCCGCGGCCGTCGCACCCGGATTCACGAACACCGACGCATCGCTTCCGGGCCACGAGTACACGAGGATGTCGGGCCAGCCATCCGTATTGAAATCATGCGCGAACTGCTCGAAGTAATCGGAGTATCCAGTATCCGCGCGATACGGTTCGCGCGGCGTGCCGTCGGTATTCAAGCGCGGCGGCGCGAAGGCGACGGGCGTGGCGAAGTCTGGCCCGAACCAGATGAACCGACCCGCAGATACATCGCGGTGCCCATCGCGATCGAAGTCGGCGACGCAGCAGCCCTCGGCGACAAAGTCCTTCGACAGTGTGCGCTTCACGAAGGTGGGCGGTTGCTGCGTAGCGCAGATCGCCATGAGCGCAAATGCGAGCGTGTTCATGTCGTCAGGTTCTCCGCCAAATCGATCCGCAGCAAGAGCACGGTTCGTAGAGTGTGGTTGATGGCACGCCCACGAGTTGCGTCGTACACGTGGGGCAGACCTCCTTCGCAAGCGACTCTTTCACGGACTTCTGCACGCGACGCACACGCGAGTTCCGTCGTGCGCGGGCGAACATTCGGACCGCGACAAAGAGGAGGAGGCTCAACTCGATGAGGATGAGCGCGCTATCCATCATCGGCCCGAGCCCTCCAGCGAGGAGCCGGAGCGGCGCGGTGACGAAGGCAATCGCGAGCGCCGCGAAAGACATCACAAACATCGCCGTAAGGACGAAGATAGACGCGCGACCCGCGTCGGCAGCGATGTCCCTTGCGATCGTCCCGCTGCTCCTGCGCGCGCCCGCACCGGTCGCGATGTAGCGCTGCATGTTCGCCGCGTCGATCGTGAAATCCTCAGATCCCGCACGCAGCGCCCGCGCAAGTGCGCGGCGACTGCGCCAACGCGCAACACCTTCGACCGTCGGGAACACGCTTCCGAGCGACTCTCCGTCGGGCGTGAACGGCGCGCGTGTCGCTGTGATAGGCCATTGCGCGCCGCATTCGGCGCAGGCACAGAGCGGCGTTTCTCGAAAGTCGTCGAGGCCGTTGCGCGGCGGTTGCACCGGCGACGCACCACGCAACGCGTGTCCGCACGCCGCACAGAAGCCGAGTTCGAGTAACGGCACCGTCGCCTTTGAGCCACGATGGCGGAAGACGAACCACCAACGGGTCGCGGTGTATGCGACAGCCGCGGCAGCGAATGGCATCAGAACGAGAATCCGACCATCATCGCGATTGATTGGCCCTCCACCGCTCGCCGCAAGCAAGTCGGCGAGTCGAAAGACGCCGAGTACGAGTACTCCCGCACACGTTGCTGCAATTGGCGCGGAGCGAAGAAGAATGCGATCCTCGAGCACCACGTGGAGTTCCGGCGCGGCCGAGGCATGTGCATCTCCGTGGCGACGCGTCTTGCGCGCAATCGCGGCGTAGGCCGCACGCGTTCCCGGCTGGTCCAGATCAGGCGCGGGCGCGTGGCGAAACGGCGCAAACTCTCGCGGCTCGCCCGAAGCATCGACGAACCCGCCCTCGCGTGAGTTCGCCTTCACAAGCACCGAAGAAATCGGGTCGTTCATAGCCGATGCGCCAATTCTCTTCGCTCTCCCTTTGCTCTCCCTCATCGCGAAGCGGTGATGTCACGCGCACGCGCACGCAGAGTTTCCATCAATCGAGCGGTCGACCGTCCCACCGGACAAACGCTTCGATCGCTGCGTACTCCGCCAATCCAAGCGAATCGTAAAGTTTCGCGGTGTTCGCGTTACGCTGTTCCGCGCGCTCCCAGAACTCACGTTCATCGGCGCCTGGGAAGAGTGCACGATCCTTCTGCGATTGATGCTTGAAAATCGCGGTGCGCTTGCGGGCGACTTCATCGGGCGAAAGCGGCACAGCCATTTCAGTTTGCTCGACATCCCACTCTTGCCACGCACCGCGATAGAGCCATGTTGTGCAGTGCTTCGCCCACTCATCGTTCGCACACTCGCCAAGCGCGCGGAAAATCGCAGCAAGGCACACGCGGTGCGTGCCGTGCGGGTCGCTCAAGTCACCCGCAGCGTAGACCTGGTGCGGCTTCACTTGGCGAAGGAGTGCTTTCACGATTTCGATGTCGTCAACGCCAAGCGGCTTCTTTCGGACACGGCCCGTTTCGTAGAACGGCATGTCGAGGAAGTGCAAACGATCTTCAGGAACGCCGCAGTAGATGCCTGCTGCCTTCGCCTCGCCACGACGAATCAAGCCCTTCAAACGCTGCACTTCAGCAGCATCGACTTCGCCGGGCCGCTTTGCCTTCAACTTGCGCGCGATGTCGTGTTCCATGCGCTCGGTCTTCGCGCCTTCGAAACCGAACATGCCGTTGAAATCACTTGCGAAATCAAGGAAGCGCAGCGCTTCGGCGTCGAACACCGCGATGTTTCCAGAAGTTTGATACGCAACATGCACTTCGTGGCCTTGGTCGACCAGGCGAATGAATGTGCCGCCCATCGAGATCACATCGTCATCAGGGTGCGGCGAGAAGATCAAGACGCGCTTCGGGAAAATCTCGTCCTCGGGACGATTGATGTCGCCATCTTGCTTGTGCGCCGCGGGTTTTCCACCGGGCCATCCCGTGATCGAGCGCTGAAGACCGCGGAAAACCGCGCGATTGAGGTCGTAGGCGTTGCCGCGACCTGCGAGAAGATCTTGCAAGTGATGCTCGTTGTAATCCTCGGCGGTCAACTTGAGAATCGCTTTGCCGGTCGTGCGTGCAAGCCAAATGACGGCCTTACGCGTAAGCGCGTCGGTCCACTCGAGATCGTGATTCGCGCTCGCCCACGGCGCTTTGCAGCGCTCGAGTTCTGCGGCGGCGGCGAGATCGAGATAGACCTGCGCGTTCGCATGTTCTTGCAAGAAGCTCGCGGCAATCGAGTTCGTCACCGCGCCTTCGATCGCGCGCGCGACGACGGGCGCCTTGCCCTCGCCAAACGCAATCATCACCACGCGCTTGGCTTCGAGAATCGTGCCCACGCCCATCGTGACCGCGCGCGTCGGCACGTTCTCTTCGCCGAAGAAATCGCTGGCGGCGTCTTTACGCGTGACACGATCGAGCGTGATGAGACGCGTGCGGCTCGTGCGTGACGAACCTGGCTCGTTGAAACCAATGTGGCCCGTGCGGCCGATACCGAGGATCTGGAGATCGATGCCACCCGCGGCTTTGATTTCGCGCTCGTAACGCTCGCACATGGCGCGGACGTCGTCTTCGGTCGCGAGACCATCGGGAATATGCGTGTGCGCAGGATCGACATCAACGCGATCGAAAAGATGCTCGCGCATGAAGCGGTGGTAACTCTGTAAATCGGCTGGCTGCATCGGCCAGTATTCGTCGAGGTTGAAGGTGACGACGTTCTTGAACGACAGGCCTTCTTCACGATGGAGTCGCACGAGCTCGTCGTACACGCCGGTCGGCGTCGAACCAGTCGCGAGGCCGAGGACGCACTTTTCGCCGGCGCGAGCTTTCGCGCGAATGAGGTCGGCGATTTCGCGCGCGACGGTGGCGGAGACGTCCTTCGCGCGCTCGATGACGCGGGTCGGAATCTTCTCGGCCGGTGAGGGGGTTTCCCAGTAGGCAGGCGTGCGGTTCGTGACGGACGTCACCGATGCAGGCGTGGAAGATTTCATATCGACCGGCTTTGCTCCGAGGTGCGTGTGCGCGATGGTGCTCATAGTGCGGCTGCGATGCTATCGGAAACATCGAGGATGCTGCGGCATGTTTCGACGGTTTCCGATGGTGCACGAGACGTGCACCAACATCAGATCGTGCGGGCGACCGCGAGGTACGCCTCGTACGCGCTGCGTACCTCGCGCATCGAGTCGCCTGCGAATTTGTCGAGGAACGCTCGCGCCACTTCGAACGCAACCACGTTCTCCATGACCACACTCGCAGCCGCAACCGCGCTCACGTCGCTGCGTTCGTAGGCGCTCTGCACGGGCTCGTGCGAACCGAACTCGACGCTCGGCATTCCACGCAAGAGCGTCGAAATCGGCTTCATCGTCCCGCGAACAACCATCGGCATGCCATTCGTCATGCCGCCTTCAAGACCGCCCGCGTTGTTCGTCGGCCGCTCGTACCCGAGGCTCGGCGTCGCCGCACGCGCCGCGTCGTAGAGAATCGGGTCATGCACGGCGCTCCCAAAGCGCGCGCCGCACTCGCGCCCGAGGCCGATCTCGACCGCCTTGAACGCTTGAATTCCCATGACCGCGAATGCGAGCCGCGCATCGAGGCGATCGTCCCAATTCATGCAGGAACCAAGGCCTGGCGGGCATCCAAGGACGTGCACCTCACACCAACCGCCGACGGTGTCTTTCTCCGTCTTCGCGCGGTGAATCAACTCGACAAGCCGCGCGTCGGTCGCTGCATCGGGGCAGTACACCTCGCTCGCGTCGCGCGCGGCGGTCAGTACATCAAGCGTCTCGGCCCGCACATCGGGCGAACACCACGCGTCACACGCGCCGCGCACGAAACCGAAGACGCGAATTCCGAACGCATCGAGCACGCTGCGTGCGACCGCACCCGCCGCGACACGTGCGGCCGTTTCACGCGCACTCGCGCGTTCGAGCGTGCCGCGACAATCGGGCACGAGATACTTCAAACTACCCGCGAGGTCCGCATGGCCTGGCCGCGGTCGCGTGACCGGCGGCGTCTTCGCAGGGTCGTCGATGCGGTTGTCCTTGTTCGCGACGCGCAGCGCCACAGGCGACCCGATCGTCCTCCCCTGCCGCAATCCGCCGAGAAATTCGACCACGTCGGTCTCGATCTTCTGACGCGCTCCGCGACCGTACCCGCCCTGCCGCCGCGCGAGCTCCGCGTTCACACGCGCCACATCAATCTCGAGATCGCTCGGCAATCCGTCCAAAATTGCGACAAGCGCGGGACCATGCGATTCACCGGCGGTTTGGTAGCGAAGTGGTCGGGACATGCGGCTCCTTCCGATCGTCGTGCACTCTCAGCAGCGCGCCTGCGACGTCTTTGGGACGTGCGGCTTCGCGACACGTTCGTACCTGTCACGGCGCAGCAACGGCACGCCAAATCGAACCGGGATTGCCGCGTTCTTGACCGCCGTTGAACGTCGAGAAGATCATCGTGCGGTCAGCCATTTCGTCGATGCTCGAGATGAGTTCGCCGCGCGCGCGCGTGATGACCGTCGGCTTCGTCGGCTTCCCATCGACCATGCGAATTCCCCACACCGTGCCGTACTGGAAGTCGGCATAGACGTAGACGCCATCGAGATTTGGAATCGCAGCGCCGCGGTACACAACGCCGCCAGTCACCGACACACCCTCGCGGTGGTGATACTCGACAACCGGATCAACGAAGGGCGGTTCACCCTTGCCACCCGCGAAGTCATGGAATCCCTCGCGCGCGTTCCAACCGTAATTTCCACCCTTTTCGATGAGGTCGATTTCTTCCCAAATGTTCTGACCAACGTCTCCCGCCCAGAGTTGACCTGTCTTTCGGTCAAACGACATCCGCCAGATGTTGCGCGTGCCATAGGCCCAGATCTCTGGCTTCACGCCTTCCTTGCCGACGAACGGATTGTCGGTTGGAACGGCGTATGGCGCACCGTTGTCGCCCTTCTTGTTGACGTCGATGCGAAGCACTTTGCCGAGGAACGTACCCATGTTCTGCGCGTAGTGATGCGGGTCGTTCGCGGCTCCACCATCACCAAGCGAGAGATAGAGGTAACCATCCGGGCCGAAGATTGCAGTGCCACCATTGTGGTTCGAATAGGGCTGCGACTGTGTCAGCAGGACCTCTTCACTCGCGGGGTCCGCCGTCATACCGTCGGCGGCAACGGTGAAGCGCGAAAGCACCGAGCGCCGGGGTTTCGCCGCGGTGTAGTAGCAATACACCTCGCGCTTGTCAGGCCACTGCGGATGGAACGCCACCGACAGCAAGCCTTCCTCGTTGCCCTGATCGTTCACCGGCTCGCGAATGTCGAGGAAGACCTTCGCTTCCTTGGTCGCGGCGTCCGTCGGATCCGCGATCAAGATACGGCCAGGTTGCTCGACGATATACAAGTGCTTCGCGTCGCCCGGACGCTGCAGCGTTTGGATCGGGCGCACGAGCGGCAGTTCGGGGAGGAGACGCTCGAGTCGGATGTTTGGCACCGCGGGCCCTTCGGCGTATTCGCGTACGTCCGCTTTCGAACCACCAGCATTCGGCTTGCGCTGCGCGGGTGCTTGCTGTGCGACCACTGGCTCTGTTGGAGCGTCAGCAGCGACGTCTGTGGCGGAGGGAGCGAGGGGCGCGGTAGTTGCGAGAACGAATCCGAAGAGCGGCGCGAAGTGCATAAAGCCTCCTGAAGTGAGTCGCGATGGTATCGGTGCTCAGCCACGTGCGGCATCACCATTGTGTTTCTTTCGTTCGTACACTTTCGCGCATGCAGATCGCCACCGCCACCCTCGTTGTTGCCATCCTCGCTGCCTGCGCTCCCGCAACATTGCCGCCCCCCGCTGCGGAACCGAAGCCTGTCGCCGTCGACGCGACCAAGGAGAAGTCGGATGGCTTCATCACCCTCTTCAACGGCAAGGACCTTGAAGGTTGGATCGGCGATACGAAGGGTTACAAGGTTGAGACCATTGGCGGTTCACCCGCGATTGTCTGTCAGCCGGGTGGAACCAATCTGTTCACCAAAGAGGAGTTTGGCGACTTCGAGTTTCGCTTCGAATTCCAGCTCACGCCCGGCGCGAACAACGGCATTGCACTGCGCTGCCCACCCGAGGGCGACCCTGCCTATGTAGGTTTCGAATCACAGGTGCTCGACAATACCGCTGAGAAGTACAAGGGCTTGAAGGATTGGCAGTACCACGGCTCGATCTACGGGGTCGCGGCTGCGACGGCGACAGCGCTCCGCCCCGTCGGCGAGTGGAATCATGAGACGATCACCATGAAGGGCCGAACGATCAAGGTCGAGTTGAACGGTGTCGTCATTGTCGACATCGATCTCGACAAGGTTGCGCCGGAAGGCAAGACGATTAGCGGCAGTAAGGTTGAAGGTCTGACCCGCACGGCTGGGCATCTCGGGTTTTGCGGGCACGGCGACCGTGTGGCGTTCCGAAATTTGCGCGTGAAGAAAGTCTGACGCGCGGGGTGGCTGCGGCCAGTATTACCCCAACCGTGCCGCGCAGAGACCCGCTCGTACCCGCTCGTACCCGGCAGTGACTCGGCACCGCGACGCTCGCGTGCATCCGCTGTACGCACAGCCGTTTCCATTCACCGTCCACGGTGCCGGGAGAGCACCCGCTCGTACCCGCTTGTACCCGCCAGCCTCTCGGCACCGTTGGGAAGTGCGCGCGAGCGCTCGTCATGAGGAGGTCGCCGCTGCGGCGGCTCCCTCGGCGTGATCCGCGCCAAAGCGAGCGAAAGCCTGCGGACGCGGCAAAGCCGCCCCGTAGGCCAGTCGCGAGCGATCAAACTCGACGCCATCTCAGCCCGCCGCGATTCATTCGCGGCGAGGCTCGCCAGAGCGAGCAAGTTGCGAAGCAGGTTGCGAGCGCTCAAACAACGCGATCAAACCACGTATTCACGACCAAACCGGTTCGCGATGAACGCGTCGTACGACACGTCTTCCATCTTCACAAAGCCCTTCTGCGGCACTTGACCATCCTTGAGCATGTCAAGTACCGCGCACACACCCGCAGCCGTCGTGATCTGAATACCCGTCCAGTGCTTGCCTTGCATTTTCTTCGCAGGCACGCGGCGCGCATCGATCTTCTCAACCAAGCGGCCGTTCTCGATGCCGATCGCGACGCAGAGAATCACGATCACATCGTCATCGGTCGCAGGAATCGAGCGGTCAAACACGTCGCACAACTGCTGACGGTGATCGATGAATCCAAGATCGTTCAGCAAGAACTTGATGAGCTTGCAGTGGCCGGGGTAGCGAATCGTCTTGTAGTTGACGTTGCGCGCACGGCCCGCGAGCGACTCACCGAGCGAACCGAGCCCGCCTGAAGTGTTGAACGCTTCGTATTCAATTCCGTCGAGCGTGAATTCCTCGAGATTCTCGAGCGGTGGGATCAACGTCATCTTCCCGTCCACGAGCGCTTCACAGGGATTGCAATACTCATTGACGAGGCCGTTCGTTGACCACGTCATGTTGTACTTGAGTTGATTGGTCGGATTGCGCGGCAACGCACCCACGCGGCAGCGGAGTTCGTGGATCTCGCTCATCGGCTTCGCGAGATGATTTGCCGCGATCGTGATGTAGCCAGGAGCGAGACCGCATTGCGGAATGAACGCCGTCGACGCGCCGTCCGCAAGTGCCATCACCTGTTTCGTCACGGCGACGTCTTCGGTCAAGTCGAGATAATGCGCCCCGTGCGCCTTCGCACGCTCGGCGATCAGCGGATTACAGAAGAACGGCGCGCACGAGATGAGACCCCACTGGCCCTTGATCGCCGCATCAAGGTCCGCTTGCTTCGAGAAGTCGGCGGTCGCACCGGACGCGTTCGGAAGCCCTTCAATCGCCTTCCGCCACGATGCCTCATGCGAGTCAATCACATGCACGCGATAGTCGCCCGAGTGAGCGAGAAGATGCGCGGCCATGCGGCCAATCTTGCCAGCACCGATGACGAGTACGTTCTTCATAACAGCAAGCCTTTCGCAGACAATTGCAACCGGGGCACTTGCCCGGCGAGGGCGGACACAATAGGCCGGGATGAGGTCAAGGAGATCGGCTCGTCAGCACCCTGCGGTTGAGCCTCATCACGCGAAGCGGAACTCGATGAGCGAGAAGTCGTCATCCCACGCGACCGCAGCACCCGATCCGGGGTCGACCTGACCTCTTCCGTCGAGCACCACCCGCCGTGTCTCGGCCACAACCGCATCCAAGACGTCGGCCGCAGGACTTTTCGCGAGAAACGCCTCAAGTTGGTCGAGTCCCCAAATCCCCCCCGCCTTGAGGTGGAGTTCAAAGACACCGTCCGAGAAGAGGTAGAGCCTATCGCCGGCCTCCAACGTGGTCCGCTCGGTCGGCGCGTCGTAGTCGTCCACGATGCCGATCATGAACGTCGTCGACTCAAGCCGACGGAGCGTTCCACCGCGCAAAAGAAACGACGGTGGATGTCCGCCACCAGACCATGCGAGCTCACGTGTTCGTTGGTTGTAGACGCCGTACCAGATGGTGAAGTACATGCCGTCGTGGCGCGCCATCGGAAACGCAGCATTCAGTGCCTGCAGCGTGCGCGTCGGATCAAGCACCTGCTCACGCTCGAGCGAACCGCTCTTGATGAGATTCATCGCAGAAACGCCCATCAATGCGGGACCGACTCCGTGACCGCTCACATCGATCACATACATCGCGAGATGATCGTCATCGATCCAGTGGTAGCCAAAGACGTCACCCCCGAGTGCTTCGCACGGAACGAATCGCCAATCAGCGTGCACTACGCCGTCCATTGGTTGATCGAGCAAAGAACGCACATACGCCGCCGCGCGATTGATCTCCGCTTTCATGTGCGCTTCGCTCGCCGCAAGCGCTGCAAAGGCCGCATTTCGCTCTAACTGCATGCGATAGCCGTGCGAGTGATGTCGAATACGCGCGACGAGTTCAACCGGATGTGGCAACTTCACAAGGTAATCGCTCGCGCCGCGCGCGAACGCGTCTGCCTTCACCGCCGGGTCTTCCTTTCCCGTCAGCATGATGACCGGCACTTCACGCGTCGCCTCGTGGGCGCGATAGCGACCAACGAGATCAAGCCCGTTCATGCCAGGCATTTCAATATCTTGCAAGATTACGGTCGGTCGGAACTCTTCCGCCACTTCGATCGCTTTCGCAGGATCATTTACGGCGCGATATGCACAGTCGCCCTGCGTCGCAATCATGCGTCGAACCGCTTCGCCAACGATGGCCTGGTCGTCCACAAGAAGAACGCGATCGATGGTGCCAACACTCTGCATAGAGTTTCCTTCTCAAAACTTGGTCTCAAATCCGACCTCAATTCCGATCTCAAGCCCGACCTCAAAACTCGTCGTCGCGTTCACCGCCTGTTTTGTGCGCACATTCGTCGACGACTCGCGCGAGTCACATCACACCGCAGACCTTCGCACCACCGCCGCGACCGCCGCGCCAATCGCTTGAATCGGGAGTGTTTCGACGGCTGCACCCGCTCGGTGCGCAGCCCCTGGCATTCCCCACACAACACTGGTCGCCTCATCCTGCGCGATCGTGTGCCAACCCGCGCGTCGCAGCGCGAGGAGCCCATCCGCACCATCGCGACCCATTCCGGTGAGAAGCACCGCAACCCCGGGCGTAGGCAATGCGGCAAGTGATGTGAAAAGCTCATCCACCGCTGGTTTGTGCAAGTGGTCCTTTGGCTCCTCGCGGTACTCGAGCACCCCGCTCCGAGAGACTGTGAGATGACGATCCTCGCCCGCAACAAAGACATCGCCCTCGCGCAGCACATCACCGTTGCGCGCGATGGTCACGCGACGACCGGTCTCGGCAGAAAGCCACTGCGCGTATCCCGCGACAAACTCAACAGAGACGTGTTGGACCACAAGGAACGTCGCACGCAGCTCTTTCGGGAGCGCACGAAGGAGGTCGGCAACAGCGCGTGGCCCACCCGTCGATGCGCCAATCGCCACGATCGTCGGCAGAAGACCTCGGAGCCCCGGCCCGCGAGCAATGGAAGCTTGAGCTGCCGATGATGTCACGATCGAAGGCGTGGAGGGCGGCGCGACAGGCGGGGTGGAAGGCGGCGCCGGAACGGACGCTGGCGACTTGGCTGGAGCGACCGTCTGCGTTGGCACCGCGCGGGCGCGCGATTGCGCGAGGCGTGCGACCAGATGGATACGACGAAGCAAATCGGCGCCGCCTGAGACGGAACCGCCTGATCCAAGTGTCGGCGTATTCACCGCATCGAGAGCTCCTGCCCCAAGCGCTTCGTAGACCAGACCCGCGTTGCCTGTGACCGTCGCAGTTACAACAAGAATTGGACACGGTGACGCGCGCATGATCGCACGCGTCGCTTCAGCGCCGTTGACGCGCGGCATGATGAGATCCATCAGAATCACATCGGGGCGATCGCGCGCGGCGTTGGCAATTGCTTCGTCGCCATCCCGCGCAATCCACGCAATCGAAAGCGCGGTATCGCTTACGACAACACGACGAAGCGCTTCGCATGCGACCGCGAGATCATTCACAATCGCAATTCTCACGGCGCACCTCGCGATCCGCCATCGCGTGATTGCTGCTCTGTCGACGATCGCCTTGCAGACCCTTCGACACCCCTCAAAGGCGCATTCGAAAGTTCGTTCGAAGGCGCATGTGAAGGCGCATGTGAAGGCGCATGTGAAGGCGCAAGCTCCGACATCTCGACACCGACAAGATCACGCACGGTGTCTGCGAAGGTGCTGTCCTGAAATGCACCTTTCGTCAGATAGGCGGTTGCGCCTGCCTCAAGACCCGCACGACGATCCTCCTCACGATCTTTGTAACTCACCACGATGACCGGAATCGAGGTAAATCGCGCATCTGCGCGCAGTGTTCGAACAAACTCGATTCCATTCATGCGCGGCATGTCGATGTCGCTGACAACCAAATCAAAATTGCCATCGCGAAGTTGATGCCAACCGTCGAGACCATCGACCGCCGTCTCAACCGCGAAACCCATACGCAGCAGCAATTGCCGCTCAACCTCGCGAACCGTGGCTGAATCGTCCACCACAAGCGCGCGACGCACGCGGCGCGACGCACTCTCGAGTGCAGGCCGTGCGCCACGCAACCGACCCTCGTTGAGCGCCATCCGCACCGATTGGATGATGTCCTCGGTGTCCACAATGAGTACCGGATCGCCGTTCTCTCGAACTGCTGATGCGGCGAGATGCGCAACCTTGCCAAGCCGCGGATCGAGTGCGCGCACGACAAGATCTTCTTCGCCAACAAGCCCATCAACTGCGAAGCCATAGCGCTCATCGCCCGATCCGAGCACGACAATATTGGCACGCGAATCGTCGGATCGTGGTTCGCCAAGCTGCAACACACGGGCTGCTTCGATGATGCCAACCGAGGTCGTCACACTCGCTGCATTTGACAGAGAACCACTCGCCACAGATCCATTTGTCATAGAACTCTGTGCGGCATCTGCATCTTCGAGTAAGAACTGCATTCGACCCGCGACCGTCGCAATGGCCTCGCGTTCCGGCTGCACCACTCGATCAATGCGGGCGAGCGGAAACGCAAGTGTTTCGCCGCATACTTCGACCAACAGTGCCCGAAGCACGGAGAGCGTGATCGGAAGATCGAGTTCAAAAACGGTGCCTTGACCGAGTTCGGTGTGAATACGCGCAACACCGCCGATCTCGCGTGCAGTCGTTTGTACGACATCAAGTCCAACACCACGACCCGAATACTCGGTCACCTTTTGCGCGGTCGAGAAACCGGGAAGAAATAGAAACTCCAGCAATTCCTGGCGATCGAGTTCGGCAACCATGTCGCTCGAAGCGAGTTGCTTGCGCACGATTCGTTCGCGCAACGCCTCGAGATCGATACCACGACCGTCATCGGAAACTCGAATACGAAGTTGTCCCGCATGGTGTCTTGCTTCCACGCGGAGCGTTGCCTGCGGCGACTTGCCCCGCGCCCGACGCTCTTCCGGCGACTCGACGCCATGATCAAGCGCATTCCGAAGCATGTGATTGAGCGGAGCATCGAGACGCGCGAGGATGTCACGATCGACCGGGACGTTCTCACCGATGACCTCGATCTTCGCGTCCTTTCCGAGTGCACGCGCCACGTCGCGAACCGTTCTCGGCAGTGCCGCGGTGACGTCAGAGAAAGGGCGCATACGACTCGAGAGAACTTCGTGGTAGAGCTGCGTTGAAGTTTCTTCACCACGACGGATCGCGCTCTCAACTGTGAGAAGATGTGCGAGCACGCATCCTCTGCTCCGATCAAGAATGCCACGCGCAGGCGCAAGGAGCGACGCGTCAAGACCCGCACGCCGCACCACGCTGCGCAAGTGATCCAGTTCATCCTCAAGCCGCGTCAGTTCACGCTTGATTTCAACCGCTTCGGTACGAACCGCCTCCAAGCGCCGAGATTCAAGCATGGTCTCGCCCGCGAGTTGGAGCAGCCGATCCAGCTTTTCAGCGGTGACACGAACAGCGGTCGATCGCGCGGACGGTGTGGCAGGCGTGACGGGAGTCGCTGACGTTGCGGGAGTCACTGGCGCTGACTGCGACGCAGTGACCGCCGCAGGTATCGATGATGCAACGAATGGAGTCGGCTGCTCGTGCGCGGTCGCTGTGAGAGAGGACTCGATGACCTCAGCTCCCTGTATCGACTGCGTCTCCGAAATCACGTGCGCGCTCTGCACGACCGACGCCGCCGGAGTCTCGATCACACCCGCAACTTCTGCGATCGGAGTCGATGCTGCCGGACGACTCGGCGGCGCAACACGCAGCGACTCCACAAGTGAGGTCACCGCAGCGTCGTGCGCCGCAGTCCACGCTGGCACTGCTGATTCCTCGACCTGCGCGAGTGAGGCGAGGAGATCTGTTCCCTTCAACAGTTGGTCGATACGCGACGCCTGAATGGCCTCGCGCCCTTTCTGCATGGCAACGAGCACATCCTCCATCGCGTGAGCGAGACGCACGGCAATATCAAGCCCGATCACACGCGCCGCACCCTTGATCGAGTGCGCTGCACGCATCAGCGGTTCGACGGTCGCCGGATCGCTCAAACCTTCAAGGCGGACAAGCCCTTCACTGAGCGCAGCCGCATGCATTTCGGCTTCGCCCTTGAAGAGCTCATGCAAACTAAATCCGCCGAGGTCGCTCATGCGATGCTCCTTGCGAGAAGCGCGCAGACTTTGGCTCCGTCGAGCAAGGTGATGAGTGAATCGTTGCCTTCAACACTTCGGTCGCAGTAGACGCTCTGTGCACATCCATCAACTGCGTGCCGCACGGTCGCTGGAGGCGAGACGAGCTCCGAACGTCGCACGCGTCGCACGCCTTCGATGGCATCGACCGCAAACGCCCAGCGCGCGCCCGCACCACCAATCACAATGAAGTGGCTTGATCTCTCCTGCGCGATCAATCCCAACGATGCACCAAGTCGAGCGACGAGGAGAAGTTCGCCGCCGACGTTGGCGATTCCTGCGAACGTCTCGCTCGAGCGATGTGGCACGCGACGAACGGTTGAGATTGGAACAACACGATGCGTCGCTTCCGCATCGAGTGCCAGTCGCTCAGCTCCGATGCGAAAAACGAGGATGCTCGCAACACCCTGATCCGTACCGCGCGATTCGTCGACCCGCTGCGCAACAAGTCGTGTGTTCTCTTCGAGATCGTTCTCGCTCAGCGGACGATCGAGAAGCCTCCGCATACGCGCCAGTTCATGACCCGACCGCGCGAGCGAAGGACTGGCTTCCGCTGCAGTGTCGGATGAGCGATGTTGTTCAGGAGATGCAGCCATCTGCGGCGCGAGAGAAGGCGATGATTTCGGAGCGATGGTCGGCGATGCGAGTGACGGAACGTGGTTGCAGAGAGACTATCAGGCGATTCAACTTTCTTCGTGGGGTCGAGAAGCACGGCGGACATCACCCGCGGATCGTTCGGATCGGTCGCGCGTCTCGTTCTTGCGCTCGCCTTCGCGTCCGTGCTCACGAATCGCCTCATTCGCAAGATGGGCGCGCAGCGCGCGAATGCGGAGTCGCTCCGCTTCGGCACGATCTCCTCGTTTCTCGGCGAGTTGCGCTGCAAAAACCAACGCCTCCTCATGCCACCGATCAAGATAGAGCGCCTTCCCAATCACTTGCCATGCGCCGAGTAAATCACCCGCAGACTCGAGTTCACGAGCAAGCAGCACGAACGATGCAGGATGCAAATCGTCGGTTGCGTTGGGTGCTGCCTGAAGTTTCATTTGGAGCGGCGCGCTTGGTGGTGGGACTGGGGACGGCGGGGTCGGCACAGTCCGGCGCGACACGCCAGAACGCGAAGCGTCGTATGGCGACGCGGTCTTCGACTCACGCGCCCGAGCATCTGGCACGCTGCACGTTGATGTCGCGCTCCCCGCGTTCGTGTTGCATGTCGGCGTGAGCGCAAAGACCCCGGTTGCAGATACTGGCTCGAAACCAGTCGCCTCCGCGGCTGCAAATACTTCCGAGTGACCAACGAGCAGAACTCCATTTGGCGCCAGGATCTGCCTGATTCCCCGAAAGACACGCGCGCGCATCGTGTCATCAAGATAGATCGCGACATTGCGAAAGAGTACCGCGTCGTAGCGATCGCCCCTGAGGACACTCTCTTCGACAAAAACACCAACATCGGCAACCCGCGGACGAATCACCGAACAGACGTCTCTTTTTGGCACAAGCGCGCGCTCTTCTCGTTCGAAACAGTGCTCGGCCCACGAAGGAACTCCGCTCCGGATTTGGAGACCGGTCATACGCAATGCCGCCTCAAAGACATGCGGATTGCGATCGATGGCGTCGATTTCAACGCGACGCATTCCATGCGCGCCATCAAGCAGCGCACACGCAACCGACACGGGTTCGCACCAACCGCCGCACCCTGCAAGAAGCACACGGAAGACGCCGGCGCCACCGTGCGCAATCCGTGCGCGCAAGAACTCGCAACTCTCCGGATAGCGAAACAACCATGTTTCCGGCGGAGAAAAGAGTCCTTCGATGCGCGCGTACTCGGCCGCATCCGAGTCGACGCGCGACGTCATCGCAGTGATCGATGGCAGGCGTAACTCCTGTGCGCGCATCGCGAGATACGAAGCAAGACGCTCACGGGAAAGGAGCGACGCCGGAAAACTGCTCGAAATCTTGAGACGATTCAAAATGGTCTCAAGCGCAGAAGTCGATGCCTCAGATGGCGCGTGAGAACTTCGTTCATCCTCAGGGATGCGCGCGGTCACCCGATGCCTCCATCCGCGCTCAAGGAGGGAAGTTCTCGCAACGCGGCATCGCCCTCCAACAGCCTTCGACAACGAAGCAGTTGCAACGTGCCTTCCTCATCCGCGACCGTTGGGCCAAGGTGCGGCGCTCCCGCAAACGAGAAGCCCTCGTGCGCTCCGTTCGCATGAAAATCGCGTATCGCGAGGCCAGCCACCTCTGGAACGAGCAACCCGACCGATCGTGTCGCACCTTCAAAGAGATCGCCATCGAGTCGCAACACAACGATGCGCGATCCGAGGCGCGAAGCAGTCGGCGCTCCATCGACAATGATTGAGAGATCGACGAGCGGAAGAAGCGCGCCGCGCAAATTGAAAAGCCCGAGGAGCCACTTCGGTCCCGTTCCCGCGGGTCGAAACGCAACCACGGGGAGCACCTCGACAACTTCTCGTGCATCGAGTGCAAATCGCTTTCCGCCGACGGTTACAAGAAGGACCGAGATTGGCGCAGACATCAGGGCCGCTCCGCACTTGATGACGTGTCTTCCGAATCCGTGCGGGTATGCGTGCACACCGACCGATCGGCTTTGGCGCTGGCTTCCGCTGTCAGTTGGAAACGCGCGACCGCATCTTGAAGCACGGCAACCGAATGCGAGAGTTCGCTCGCCACACGCCCGAACTCAGAAACGCTTGATGAAGTTTGTCGCGCGCCATCCGCGACCTGCCGCACCGCTCCCTCAATCTGCGCGACGCCAGTTGCCTGCGCCGCCATGCCTGATTCGACCTCTGAGAATCCTGCAACGGCCGCGTTCATTTCCGTGATGATTCCGCCGAGATCGTTCGCCACACGCTGGACATCGGCCGTTCCCCCTCGCATATCGCGCGTGAATCGCGACATTTCGACGACGCCCGCAGCAACCGCATCTTGCATCTGCTGCACGATGCGCTCGATATCGGTGGTCGCGGACGCCGTTTGATCTGCGAGCCGTCGAATTTCACGCGCGACGACAAGGAAGCCAAGCCCCGCGTCACCCGCCTTTTCCGCTTCAATCGCGGCGTTGACCGAGAGAAGATTTGTTTGCTCTGCCACCTTTGTGATGGTTTCAATCACGGCATTGATGGCGGATGCCTTCTCCGAGATGACCTGCAGACGATCGCCGATTTCGCCTGTGGAGGCGTCGAGTCGCGCCATTGTGGAAGCCATCATGTCGAGCCGTTCACGGCCTGCTCCTGCTGATTCCGCAGACCGCCGCGCGCCCGAGTCGACCGAACCAACAGTGCGCAAGAGCTCGCTCCCTGTCGCGGAAATCTCGCGAATCGCTGCGGCGATTTGCGCGGTGGATCCACCAAACGCAGCCGCGGCCGCTTCTTGTTGGCGACTTGTCGCCGAGAGTTCGACGCTCGACGATGCAAGCCGGGTGGCTGCGGCGCGCACGCTGCCGACGATCTTCGCGAGATCGTCATTCATCCGGCCCATCGCGCGCACGAGCTCCGCAGATTCATCGCTGCCAGCTTCATCCGTCACGCGTTGTGAGAGATCGCCGGACGCGATGCGAACCGCCGCATCTTGCGCCAGTCGCACACGACGGCTTATGCCGATCGCAAGGATAAGAAGGAGCCCGACAATGATCGAAATCCCAACGATCGCGGTGATCATGTTCGCCGCGAAAAGTCCGAAGAGCTCTGCAAGAACAGCGCTCGCTGGCTTTCGGACGATCAGCCGCCAACCACCGGTGGGAACTGTGGCTGACACGAAGAATGCTGACTCGCCCGACATCGGGTCAAGCCGTTCTTCGAGACGAACACCCTGCGCGGGAACCTCGTCAAAGATGGCTGCCAGTGGTGATCGCGCGACTTCGGTGGTCCTGAGTACCGCGCCTCCTGCGCGATCGGTGGTCGCTGCGATGTAGCGTCCGCGCGTTTCAAGGAAAATGTCCGCGCCAAGTTCGCTCGCAATCGTACTGAGACGCTCCTGTACTCCAGTGAGTGCAACGTCGAGCCCGGCAACTCCCGCGAACTTTCGATCCATGATGATCGGCACAACGGTCTCGATGATGTCGGTGCCGAGATATTCGTACGGCTTCGTAATGACCGCATCACGAACCCCCGAACGCTCAAATCGCGTCTTGGGGAAGCGATACCAGAGGCCGTCGTCGTCTTCGACTTCTTGAAGCGGCTCGACGCGTATGCCACCGGCGGCCTTCAAATCGCGCTTGAAATAGGGATAGAAACGACCACCCTCGCCGAGTGCTTCGGTCGGAATGCCGGGACCCGCACCTTGCGCGTCATTCCCATCGGCGTTGGGTTCGTAGCCAATGTACGCCGCATATACGTCGGGATTTTCCCGAATAATCCGCTCGAGCAGCACAAGCGTTTCGGCGCGACGACCGAATTGCCCGCTCTCTTGCACGAAGGCCATCAACTCGACAAGTCGCACGGTCTTTTCGTTGCGAATGTTGATTTCTTTCGCCGCCAGTTCGGTCGCGTTTCGCAGGTCGCGCTCAAGGCTCGCGCTGAGATTACTCCACGCGCGCACGCCATTCAGAACGACAACCACGAGAACGACAAGTGCCGCGGGAAGAACGCCGAAGAGCATGCTTCGACCGAGGAGCGAGCGATGAAACGCGGGGCGCACGGCCATGTGCGCAATGTAGCCTCAATTGAGCACAGACTTGCCGTCGGTGTCGGCCTCGTCGCTCCACCGGATCCGAATTGGACGATCACGCAGGTCTTCGGGAAGGAGTGCGCGGAGCATCTCGACGACCGTCGCACGGGCTTTTTCACGAACCTCGAACATGGCGATCTCGGAGGACGCCTCGCGAACAACAGCCGCGCGAATCGCGGCAAGTGCCTCGTCTCGGGCGCGGTCATCACCAACAACATGGTCGGCCCAGTCGCGATCAATTTGAATCCGCAGACGCTTCGGGTCACTCTGCACTTCGACCAGAGTTTCGTCGACGCGCGGCGGAGGCAAGGTCACGACAACCTCCGCCTTCGGGTCATCGAGGTTCCATGCAAGCTCGGCTTTCACACCCTCGCGGTTGTGCGGCGTGATTTGCACACGGTCGCCGTCAACAATGGTCCGTGACGGACGCTCTTCACTTTCGACGTCTTTTTCGAGCGGAATGACGTATTGGACGCGATTTCCCTCAGCGACGATCTCGACCTTCGTCCGCCCGAGCTCGATTTTCCATCCGGGCCCGATCGGAACAAGCCACGCCCGAAGCGTCGCCTCGGTGGGCGTGCTCGCATCGACGCGGACCGCAATCTCGCGCGTCGCAACCTTGAGTGCTGGCGCCTCGGTCAGACGCCCAAGCGCAGAAACGAAGAGCGCTTTCTGTCGGCCCTTCGACGACAAGACATCGGGGTTGAAGAACAGGAACACGAGTGCCGCGACCAGAAGGAGCATCGCGAACACGATCGCGAGCGTTCCACCGCCGAGGCATCCAGCCACAGCGAGCCACGGCCGATTCGTCGCGAGCGACGCGGGTTGCGCCTGTTGCACCGGTTGCGGGTCGCGAGCATCCATGTGCCCATCGTACGATGGACTTGATGCAACCGCCGATCCCTTCCGACGAGCCGAAGGCGCCGCCGCCGCCACCGACTTCTGCCGACCAACCCCCGCGCAAGCCCGTTGGCGCGCTGAAGAAAGTTGCCGCGGTGCTGGTTGCTTGCGTCAGCGTGCTTTATCTGATCAATCCGACGCTCGGGTTGTTTGAACTTCTGCCGGATGCGCTTCCCGTGGTCGGAAACCTCGATGAAGCATTCTTCACGCTCGCACTTGTGAGTGCGCTTGGAGCCCTTGGACTCGAGATTCCGTTCCTGCGGCGGCGTTAGCGCGAAGCGGAGTTCGAAGCGGCGAATCCAAGGAAAACGTGCCGATTCAGAGGACGGCACAACGCAATCCAACCGCATCAACTTCGACGTCGAATGCACGTGCCCGCGGATGCTGCGGACGCTGCGCGATATCGGCGCGGAGCCGCGCAGCAGCACGTGCGTCCTTCGCCACCAGAAGCATAAATCCACCACCGCCCGCGCCCGCGAAGCACCATGCCGCGAGGTCTTTCCGCCAGCGCTTCGCCAGTGCGTCGAACATCGGCGGAGACGAGCCTGGATCAATCTGTCGCTTGAGTCGCATGTATCGGTCGAGTTCCTCGGTAAAGCGATCGCTGTCGCCTCGAACGAGCGCGTCGCGCATGCGTGGTGCATTCTCTTTCAGTCCTGCCACTGCTTCAATCGCTGCGGGCGCATGCGTGAGGTGATTCCACACCACGTTTTCAAGGATGTTTTTCGCCATGCGACGCTCGCCTGTGAAGTAGAGCACCGACCGCGAGATGATGTCGCGGACGAACGACTCCGGCGCGATGAGTTTTTCAACGCTGGGTCGTTGCTCACCTCCTGGCTGCGTGTGCGCGATTTTGAAACCTCCCACGACACCACCGACCTGATCTTGCCAACCACCGCGCGTCGAAAGCATCTGCTCAAGCGCACTTGTTGCCGCGAACAACTTTTCTGGCGAACGCTCGCGACCAAAGACGCGGTCCAAACACTGGATCGTCGCTGCGCCGAGAATCGAACTCGTGCCAAGGCCAGAACCCTTCGGCACTGCGGAGAACATGGTGAGGGAGATCCCACCGCCAATCTCGCGCAACCACTTCGTGAGTGATGCCTTCGGATCAGAGGGTGCGGCACCCGTCAAAACCAAGGCATTTTCAGCAAGACTCGACCAACGCGTTGGATCACCTCTCGCCACGAGATCGCGCATCGAACGAATGATTCGCGTCTCTCCGAGATCGGTGCTGGTGATGCGAATGACGGGGTCCTCACCGCGCGGTACTTCGTCAAGTTTCGCAACAACCTGAATCGGAAGCTGGCCTCGTAACGTCACGGCGACGTTGACAACGCTTCCGCCAACCGCATTACAAATGGGTGGCGTGTCGGTCCAACCACCCGCGAGATCAACACGCACGGGTGTCGTCGTCCACACCGCCTGATCTTCGAGGATGGAAGCGCGCAGCGGACTTGTCGGAAGATCCACATGCGAGAGGACCGCGTCGCCCACTGCCGCAAAAGCCTGCGTCCGAAACGCTTCCGCCTGCTGCAGTGAACGCTTTCCAAGACTTGATGCGACGCACGACATCGTGGCCGATGCGTGCGCACGAACGAGCGGCGCCGCAATCATGCGCACTGGAAGCTCGCGCTCACTCGACACGATCGCGCGCCGCCCGTCCATCGACATTCGCAGCATGCGCTGATGCATCGCTGCCAAGGTGCCATCGCTTGCAGCGCTGACAAACGCAATCGAGGGATACGACGCGGCGAGATCTGCCGCGCTCATCGCTCGCGCCGCGATGCGTTGCATGCTGTTCCCCCGCGCAACAATCTCTCCGAGCGACACACGCGACGCACTCCGCCACGCGTCTGGTGCCTGCTTTTCCCGCCACATCCACTCCAACGTGCGATGCGCTTCGGTGCTCTTACGTGCGCCCGTCGTTGCGTCCACCGCATCCACTGCATCCACGACCCAGAGTCGTGCATCCCACAAGGTTCCGTCGCCTGCGATGACGTCTGCCGCCGCGACACGTGCATGTCGCAGAAACTCTTCAAACGGACGACCAAAAAAGGTGCCTCCCGCATCGAGGCGGGTTTTGAAGTCATCGTTCACACCGCACGCGAGATGCACCGACTCTGATCGATGCGTCTTCGTATCCATCGAGAGCTGGAAAAGCGCGACTTCCGGCGGCAATTCCAGCTTTTTCGCCACGACGCCACACACGATGTTGTCGCCGCCGAGCCTCGCTCGCTCGATGACACTCGCGTCGAGAATCGCGCGGCCAGCGCCAACAGACGCATGCGTCACGCGCGAATCGAGGAGGACGGGCGCAATCTCTGAGGTGACATCCATTGCCGGCAATGGACACGACGTCGCGTCTACGCCGAATCGCGCGATCTCTGCACTCGGTCCGCACAGTGCGCGGAGCATCTCGCGCATCGATCCAATATGAAGGAAGTCGCCCACATCCGCGACTTGCACGCGAAACCTCGTTTCGCGCATGGAATCAAAGAGCTTTCCGAGTGGCTTCGCGAGTGCAGCGGCGCGTGCGCTACCGGCGCAAACTTCGAGGTATTGCGTACGAGACGATTGTCGTGGCAGTGCCATCGCAATCTCCCGATAGAGATCGATCTGCGGTAACTCCGCACGCGATGCGCGATCCGCCAGTCCACCGCGCACAAAGACGATCTTTCCGGCGCGAATCTGCACGCCCGCACCCACGAGCAGATCCGCAATCGACGACGCGTCGAATGAGAAGAGTCCAAGATCGACAAGCGCGCGACCATCTCGCGCGAGCGCGCCTGCCGCGCGCAACTGTCGAGCGTCCGGCTTTTGTAGAAACGCTGCGACATCATCGCCCTTTCCACGAACAAAGACGCCGTGCTTCGAAGCGCGCGCAACACTCGCCCACTGCGCGACTCCAACGATGCCCGCTCCCTCAAAGTGGACAGGAGCGCGTGCGAGGCCAATGACGGCGTCGCCCGCACCAACAAGCACTTCGCCGCCCGCACGCGCAGGAAGCGACGCCATGTCTTCAAGGAGGAGATCAAAGACGCTCGCGCACAATCCACCTCGAGCAGACTTCGGAATCGGCGCGAAAATTTTCCCTTCGACCGCATACATCGGCAGTCGCCGCGAATCCCCGCCTGAGTGCAGTACAAGCACGCGTTCGCCAGCGAAAATCTCCGCAAGCGAGCGCGCACGCTTCATACAAAGCACACGACGCGCCACTTCCGCGAGAGCCAAGATGGTCGCCGCACCTGATCCGATACGCGCATCACACGCGTCGGCGATTGCAAACGCGTGTCGAACGCGCGTTGACTTCACACTCTGTGTGTCACCCGCGAAGCGATCTCGCAGTTGTCCCTCGTATGCACTTGCCTGCCGCTCGTTGGCGGCGGTGAGGACAAGCCAGTCAAAGTTCGGACGTTCTGCGCGCGCTGCATCCATTGAAAGCAAGGTAACGGATGCCGCACGTCGTCGATCATTCGGCTACCTTCTCGGTATGCGCGTTTTCGCCCAAGCCCTCGATCTCGTTGACGATCCCGCGCGGATCGAGGAGTACATCCGCCACCACACGTCGGTGTGGCCGGAAGTGACCGACGGGCTGCGCGCGATTGGGATTCGCGGCATGCGTATTTGGCGCGGTGGAACGCGGCTTTTCATGCTCGTTGAAACCGATGACGATTTTGATCCGGCGCGCTATCAGGACTACGCCAGCAATGCACGTACGCAAGAGTGGGATGCGCTGATGCGTTCCTTCCAACAACCAACTCCCTTCGCGCGTCCCGGCGATTGGTGGTCTCCGCTCGAGGAAATCTTCGATCTCGCGGCGTTTCCAAAGAATTCCGCGACGGCGACAACGGCACACGCAGGAGGTACGCGATGAGCGATACACGCACAATCGGCGCCACGCTTGAGTTTCATGGCGCTGCTGGCGAAGTCACGGGAAGTTGCACACTCGTTCGCACACCGAAGGCGCGCATCGTCATCGACTTCGGGATGTTCCAAGGCTCGCCTGCCGACGAGGCACGCAACGCGGTCGCGCCCGAAATCGACTTTGCGCTCGTGGACGCCGTCGTCGTCACGCACGCACACATCGATCACTGTGGCCGCCTTGCGATGCTGCCGAGCCTCGGTTTTCGCGGAAAAATCTACGCGACGACCGCAACGCATGAACTCCTTGGCCGCGTGCTGCGATCGAGCGCGAAATTGCAACGCGCACGTTTTTACGAGCGCGCCAACGGCAGCGCACCATGGGGTCGCGCATTGATGCCCGGAGAGGTTGCCGGTCCCGCACCGGAGTTTCCGCCCGCGCAACGCCTCTTCGACACGCCTGATGTGCGCGAAACGATGGAGAAGATCGAGGGTGTTCCGCTCGATCGCGAGGTGAAGATCGCCCCGCATGTGGCACTTACGTTCCGCAACGCTGGTCACACGCCGGGCGCGGCCAGTGCTGAACTTTCGATTGGCGTCGGCGCCGATCGTCGCGTGCTGTATTTCACGGGCGATCTCGGCGCAGATCGCGAGGGCCATGTCTCGCTTCTCGCCGCACCACACCGACCTGCGAACGCCGACATCATCGTCGTCGAATCAACGAATGGCGAACGACAGCGCGGGCAGCTGCCGGATCCAGACGAGACGCTCGCTGAGATTGTGGCCGAAGCTGCGCGAAAGCGGCTCAAAGTGCTTGCGCCGGTGTTCGCGCTCGGTCGTGCACAACTGCTTGTGCATCGCCTCGCACGGCTCCACGCAAAGGGTCTCCTGCACGGACTCAACGTCTACGTCGACAGTCCGATGGCGGTGTACGGGATCGAATCGCTCTATAAACATCCTGAGTACCTCGCACCGGACCTGCGCGATGCTGTCCGCGCGGGCGGCGCACCGCTTTGGTTCCCTGAATTGCATTACGTGCTTTCGAAGCGCGAATCGATGGCGATTGATCGCATGGTGCATGGCGGGATCATTCTGGCGGGTAGCGGCTTCATGGATGCAGGGCCGATGCTTCGCCATCTCGAAGAGTCGCTCGATCGCGAAGATTGCATGGTGCTCCTCGGCGGATATCAACCTGAAGACGGCTTCGGCAAGCGCATGCAACGCGGCGCTGATCGCGCGCAATTCACGGGCGGCAAGGTGGTACCGATTCGCGCATCCACGTCGCGCGTCGATGGCCTCTCGGGTCACGCGTATCAAGATGATCTCGTACGGTGGTTCTCGCGACTCGATCGGAAACCCGCGCGCGTGATTCTCAACCACGGTACCGACGCCGCGCGCGCGACACTCGCGGGACGGCTCACTGCAGAAATCGGCCTGGCATGTACCGCCCCGAAGCCGCTCGAAGAAGTTGCGGTCTGAGCACAGCGAAAACATTGCTACTTTCGCTCATTTTGCAGAGTTGCTCCGAAGAGATGCGCGCGTTGCTTCCATCGCCTCGCCCCGCCTGAGTCACCGCACATGCCCGACTGGTCGCACGAACTTCCATCGCTACCGCCGAAATCCGCGCGCGTACTTCTCTTCATCGCGATGGAGAGCGAAGCCACGCCGATCGCCCAAGCGTTGCGTTTGCATGCAGGACGTGGAAGTCTCGGCAGCGCGCAAATCGAACTCTGCAATCCGGGCCGCGACACGGCGACCTCGTGTGATCGCATTGGCCCCGTCTACGCCGCATGGGCGCTCACGCGCGCCATCGCGACTGCCAAGCCCGATCTCGTGGTCAACATGGGTACCGCGGGCGGTTTCGCAGCCCAGGGCCTCGATATTGCCGACCTCGTCCTCGCGCGCGACACGATGTTTCACGATGCGCGCGTCGCACTTCCGGGTTTCGACGCTGTGGCACGCGCGCACACGCGACTCTCGCCAAGCGATGCCCAACTCGATGCGCTCGCGGACACCATCAGCGCGCGCGTAGGACTCGTCTCTTCTGGTTCGAGCCTCGACGCGACATCCGACGAACTCGCGCAATTTGCCCGCCTGCGAACGCTCGCGAAAGACATGGAACTTGCCGCACTTGCGGCGGTCTGCGCGACGGAACACGTTCCGCTCATCGCGCTCAAAGGCGTGACCGATCTCGTCGATCAACACGAACCCGCGCACGAAGCGTTCGTTCGAAACCTCGCGCGAACCTCTGGGCGGTTGGCGGATGCCGCACCGACGCTCCTCCGAGCCATCGTCAGCCGGTAGCGGACTGCGCCCATCGTCGCGACGAGGTCCGAAAGCCTCGACCGAGGTCGGCGGTCTACCCCCCTGCAGTGCCCCCCGGACGGCGTTTGGAATCGGAACTCCCCAATCCGGAGTTGAACTGAACACACGCGCGGCGAGAATCCGGCAAGGCGGGCCGCCACAGATCCGGTCTCTGCTCTCAGAACGAATCAACCTCGAGGAACCATGCCATGACCTGGAACAACTTGTCCCTTCTCCTTCCGCGCGCCGCGCACCTCGCCGCGGCACTCGTCGGCACGGCAGCCATCGGCGGGAGCGAGCCCATCGTGCTTTACACGAACGCCTCAGAGAACGCCGACGTCTCGTTCATCTTGAGCCGAGACGGGTCGACCGTCGTCCGCTCATACTTCCCCGATCTGAAGTCGCCGGTTGTCACGGATCGCTGGACGATCGCGACGGGCGTGGTCAGGCTGCCGAGCGCTCCGGACGGCGACCCGTGGATCGCAAGCAGCGTCAACTCGCGCGGAGATCTCGTCGGCGGGCGCACCAACCCGAGCGACTTCCTCGCGAACGCCGTCCTATTCGACGCGGCCTCGGGCGCATTCGTCGCGGGCGCCGGCGCCTACGAGACATGCGTCGTGGCCGCGGCGCCGCCGCTGATCGGGCTGCCGAGCCGCGCGTTTCTCGGCGATGGCGCACCGAGCGCCGTGTACCGGTGGACTCCGGGAGCCTTCACGCCCTACTCGCTGCCGACCGCGGGGCCGATCCCCCAGGTGATGGCGGTGGCGCCGTTCGCCGACATCTGCGGAGGCGCGAGCTACTCGCTCGTCGGTGGCGAAGTGCGCGCGCAGCCTTTCCGCTGCAACGACACCGCAGGCGAGAGCCTGATCGCGCTTTCGGTGCCTGCGCCCGATGTCAGCGGCGAGGTGATCTTCATGAACTGGGACGCCTCGACGATCCTGATGCGCACCTGGCGCACGCTTCCCGACGGCTCGCAGCGCTTCAGGCTCGTGCGGCGGACCTCGAGCGAGGACCAGATCCTCGAGCTCCCGGGTGGTGCGAGCACCCTGAAGGTGGGGGGTGCGAACGATGCCCTCGACACCATCGTTTTCTCGGCGACGACTCCCACGGGCGCATCGTTCCCGCAGACGGTCTGGGTCCTCGACGAAGGGTTCAGGACCGCGGTCGAGTTCCTCGCGTCGCGAGGAATCGCGGCGCCGACCGCCGCGGCCGCCCTCGGGATCTCGGGCGACAGTGAGACGTTCCTCGCATCGCTGACGAACGACTCGCTCGTCCTCTTCACCGGTCTCGATTCGCCGTCCTGCGGCTCGGGCGGGAGCTGCTTCGTCGCAGGCCCCACC
Organism: uncultured bacterium; assembly: GCA_903911205.1. Lineage (GTDB taxonomy): Bacteria > Planctomycetota > Phycisphaerae > Phycisphaerales > SM1A02 > QWPT01. The sequence goes on along the minus strand of CAIWCL010000169.1, from coordinate 5,608 downwards.
GCGGGCTGCAACGACGCGGAGTGCTGCGGCCGCGTGTGCGAGTTCGACCCCTACTGCTGCTCGGTCAAGTGGGACACGCTGTGCGTGCAGGGCGCCGAGTACCACTGCCTCGGCTGCGGCGACCCCGCGAACGGCGCGTGCACCGAGGTCCACGCGAACCCCGGTTGCGCCGACGCCGAGTGCTGCACGAGTGTCTGCGCGGTCGACAGCTTTTGCTGCTCGACCTCGTGGGACGCACTCTGCGCCGACCGCGCGCTCGCGACCTGCCGCAGCGGCGAGACCTGCGCCGACGCGATCCTCCTGTCGAACCTCTTCCCGAACACCTTCACGATCGACACCACCGGCGTCGTTCCAGACGGCGTGGCCGCCGGATGCGGGGTGAACGACACGCGCGCGACCTGGCGCATCCTCCGCGCGACCTGCTCCGGCATGACGACCATCCGCCTCTGCGCGTCCGGCGCCCTCACGAGCCAGGCGACCATCGCGGCGTACCGGTCGTGCGGCGGCCTGTCGATCAACTGCACGAACAGTTCGGGGGGCGCATGCCTGCTCTCGCCCTTCGGCGCATCGCTCACGTTCTTCACGGTCGCCGGAGAGGAGTACCTCATCCGATTCTCGGCTGAGAACGGCGCGGCGATCCTCGGCACCGCCACGCTATCACCGGTCGAATGCGCGCAGGTCTGCGGCAGCGGCGGCCCCTGCAACGAGGCGCACGGACCGGGCTGCAGCGACTCGATCTGCTGCGAGTCGGTCTGCTCGTTCGACTCCTACTGCTGCGCGGTCGCATGGGATTCGCTGTGCGTGTCCACAGCGTCGCAACTGTGCTTCGATCCGGCGGACCTGAATCGGGACGGCAGCGTCAACGCCGCGGACCTCTCGATCCTGCTCGGGGCGTGGGGCACGAGCGGCGTCGGGGACATCGACGGCGACGGCACGGTCGGTGCTGCGGATCTCGCGCTGCTGCTCTCGGCGTGGGGCTGACCGCGGCTTCCCCTCCGACAGAGCCGGGGCGCGGACCGCGTCGACTTCCGGCCCGACGCGGCCCAAGGCACGCGCACGGCGCATGACGATTCGAAAAATCTCAGGGATTTGCTCGTTCCATAGATCCGAGCTTCCCTCAATCTACGGCGGAAAGATTCCTCCTCGCGAGACACCAGCCCACCGCCAGCATCACAGCCATCCTCGGCGCGACGCTTTCGGCGACCACCTGTTTCGCGCAGGTGGTCGTCGTCGATGTGCCGCAGTACCCGGGAAGCGTCCGCTACGACTTCGGCGCACTCAGTTCGGACGGCAAGTACGCCGTGTTCCGGACCGACTAGGTCACGCCGCGCGTCGGACTGGCGTCCTCAGGCTCAAGCCTCGACGCGACCGACGGCAAGATGGCGCTCTTCGCGCGCACGCGCACGCTTGCGAAGGACATGGAACTGGCAGCGCTCGCGTCCGTCTGTGCCGCCGAGCGCCTCCCACTCGTCGCGTTGAAGGGCGTGACCGATCTCGTCGACCGCGCGCATGCAGGCGGCGAACCGGCGCATGAGGCGTTCGTGCGAAATCTCGAACGGACCTGCGCACGATTGGCGGAGTCATCCGCCAAATACATGCATCAACTTCTTGATGCGTGACCTCTCTCGCGACTGCGAAGCACGCGAGCAACGCGCAACGCATTCGTCCGCACGATTTAGTTGTCGAGTTTCGGGCCGCGCTCGACGCGCGTGATCGAAAGCGTGTATCGCGACACGCCGCCGTCTTGGCCAGATCCCACGATCATGCGAAGCGGCGATTGCGACGACTTTCCGCCGTTCACTGCGACACGCTCTTGCGCGATCAGCCATCGCTCCTGCGCACCGCTTGCCTCGAGCACGAGATCAACCGCACCCCAGTTGCCGAACGCAAGCGTCGTCTCGCCGTCCTCGTCGGTGGTTCCTTGCGCGGGCTTTCCACCGCGCGCGCGGATTCCCGCACCCGACGCTTGAAGTTCGACACCTTCGACGGGCTTGCCAGACTTTGCGTCGACAACCGTCACGAGATAGACGCCCGCGCCCGTCGGCACAGACGAGCACGCGCCGAGTGCAAGTGAAGCGGTGAGAAGACCGATGGCGGAGGCGTGGAGTGACTTCATGGCGCGATTCCTGCGGGAATTTTGACGTGATCTCGGAGCGGGCGCGAAGTGTAGCGCGGCCTTGGAGTTCGGCTACTTCTCGTTGAAGTCGAGATCTGTGCCGTAGCTTTCGCGGAGTCCGAGCGTCGCCAGCATCGAGATTGGCATGACGATGGCCGCCACCGCGAGGGCCGCCTGCCACGGCGCGAATCCAATGTCCGTCCCCGAGAGCCACAACCACAACGCACCGGTACCCGCCGCCGAGAATCGCACGATGTTCGGAGCCATCGTTGCAGCGGTGGCGCGCAGATTCGTGCCGAACTGCTCCGCAGAAATCGTTGCGAAGACCGCCCAGTAGCCGCTCGCGAAACCCGTGAAACAAATGACGGCATAGAACGCAGTTTGCGACCACGTACCGACCGTGAAGTACAAGGCGATCGCAACGAGGGTGAGGACATGAAAGAGCGCGATCGACTTTTTCCGCGATCGGAGCCATTGCCCTGTGAGCCCGCTTGCAAGATCACCCGCGGCCAGGCCGACATAGCACCACATGATTGCCTTTGCGACCGACGGCGCCTCGGCGCCCGAAAGTCCGAGGCTCGGCATGATTCGGCTGCAATACTTGACGAGGGTGCCGACCACGAACCAAATCGGCACTGCGATGAGAATCGTCGACATCCATCGCACGAGCCTCTCGCGAGGCCAGAAGAGCTTCCAAAATGCACCGCGTCCAGACACGTGTGCACGCTCTGATTTAAGGAACATACCGCTTTCGACGACGCCGATACGGAGTGCGAGCAGTGCGAGGCCGAGTACGCCGCCGATCACGAAGGCGGTGCGCCAATGCACGAACTGCGTGGCGAAGTAGCCCGCGACCGCACCGAGAATGCCAACCGCTGCAACGACGGTGGTTGCGAGCCCACGTCGTTCACGACTCACGAGTTCGGACACAAGCGTGATGCCAGCGCCGAGTTCGCCCGCCAATCCGAAACCTGCGATGAAGCGGAACACGCCGTATTGGTTGATCGCGCTCCCGAGGCCAAGTGTGTGCAAGAACGCGAGGGGGCCCTGCGGATCAATATCGGTGACGGCGGCGTTCAGCAGGTTGGCGACCGAGTAGCAGAGAATCGATCCGAACAGCACGCTCAGACGGCCGCGGCGATCGGCGATCACACCCCAGACGAGCCCGCCGACGAGAAGGCCCGTCGTTTGCAAAATGTTGTCGAGCCAAACCCCGTTCGCGGTGACGAGGGCCGCAACCTCCTCCGGCGACTTTCCCGCAAGTTGCACGGTCATCACTTCGGGCAACGATTTTTCCCGCACAAGCGCAAAGAGCAGGAGGTCGAAGATGTCGACGAAGTACCCCAGTGCCGCGACGACGATGACGAGTCCGACGGCGCGGTTTGGTGGTGTCGGAGCGGTTTCGACCGCCGTACGACCAATGGACTCGCGGGCGTGCGAGCCGTCTGTGGATTCGGGTTTGGACATGGTGGTGTTCGAGGTCTGAGACGGATCAGACATGTGCGCACCATACGGAAATCGGTACCGGGCACCAACCTCGCGCCAACGGGGCGCCATTGGATGACGCACGCGACAGGCTGTCCAAATCGCCATTCCCATGGCTTCGTGTGGTTTGGACGCCGCACGTGCCGTAGTACACTCCGGAGCCCCTTCGGTACTTGGAGTTCACTGGAGCCACTATGACGACATCAACGATGCCGCCCCGACAGTTCCTCCCGACCGCTCGCTGTACGGCCCCCCGCTCCACTCGATCGCGCGTCGCCCAATCCGGCCCCACGCGTACAGGCTTCACGCTGGTCGAACTCTTGCTCACCATCTCGATCATCGTGATCGTGGTGTCGCTTGTCCTCGTGGGCCTCAGCCAGTTGCAAACGCGCACCCGCGCGCTCAACTGCCTCTCCAATCAACGGCAACTCGCGCTTGCGAATCAGACGTATGCCACCGACAACGCCGGACGACTCGTGAGTCCGCGCACGAACAACTATCCGCCCGATACCGGAATGCGCGGCGTCGGCAACTGCTGGGTCAACACGGCGGCAACCGGCGCTCTTGTCAATGGCGTTGAGACAGAGAAGAGCCTTGAGGGCGGCGCCCTCTGGTCCTACCTCGATCAGAACGCGAAGGCCTACCTTTCGCCGATGGATCCAACGGGGCGTGTACGCAGTTACTCATTCAGCGGCTTCGTGGGCGTCGGTGATCTCGACTACTACCACCGCGCCGACGAGTGGTACGACTTCCCCGACCCAGAGAGCCCAGATACGCCGGAGCCGTACCGGAACACGCAGTACAAGACCGTGACGATGTCGCAGATTCCGCAACCGTCGCGCACACTGGCGACGATCACGGAAGAAGACGCGTTCGGTCACAACTTCCAAGGTTGGGTGATCGAAGTGCGGCCCCCGACCGGCGCGGGTGGACTCTGGATTGATACGCCTGCGTTGTGGAACACGGGCCGCGTGAATCTCTCGTACATGGATGGCTCGGTCGACGCACCGAACATCATCTACGAGGAACTTGCGAAGCAAATGCAGCCGAATTCGGGCCAGGCGCCGCTGCACGAAGTGACTGAAACAGGCGTGCGCCCGGCCTACCGCTTCATGACCACGATTCTCTTGCCCGGCATCATTCGGCCTGAGATTCAGTAACGCCTCTTCAGACACACAACGTTGCGTGCATCGAAGAGACGAGCCTCAAGCGACCGTTCTCCTCTTCAAACGAAAACCGCCCGCATGCCTGCGGGCGGTTTCTTTGATGCACGGTGTATCGCCTAGGGACGCCTGGTATCGCGTGATATCGCATGCGCTGCTGCATGCGAGGTCGCACGCAATTCGCGCTTACTTCGCGAGTTCCGCGAGTTTCGCATCATCGAGCGACGTGATGTCATTCCAGAGTTTCTTCTCGTTGTCGTCGAGATTCGCGGCGGCAACCGTTTCGCCCACAACCTTTGAGGCGGCGCGCGACTTCCCGAAGAGTTCTTGATACTTCTGCTGATCGGCCGCGCCAGACGCCGCATGATCCGCGAGCGCTTTCGCCGCCGCGCGCTGCGCGACGAGTGCCTTCACAAGCGGTTGGAACTTCTCGCTCTTCGCCGCATCGAGTGCAGCGGCAGGTGGCTCGTACGGCGGTGGCGGCGGTGGATAGCCACCCGTGGTGTTGTCACAAGCCGCGAGCCCGAGCGTTGAAACTGCGAGGCACACTGAGACGAGAAGTGCGGACGCACCCGCCCGCGACGGACCAAGTCGAAGATTGGACTGCCGAATCATGCCCGCAGGATAACGAAATGGCCGCAATCTCAAGCCCGCGACCGTGTTCACCTCGCACGCACGCCTGAAAAATCGCGACCGGACCACAATTTGATTGGTTTGCGCGCGCCGATCGGTTTGAATCTAGGTTCTGTCTGACGGATCGCTGAGGGCCCGAAATCCGCCTCGGCGCGCGGATGGCAAGGAGGGGAAACGAAACTGTATCCGCAGCGATATAGCGAGTTGAACC